>NZ_JADNQY010000022.1:0-227181 GCF_015709545.1 Methylocystis sp. H4A
GCTGTTCCAGAAATAGCCGGCGTCGACATAGTCCTGCGCCGTTGCGCGGTCCGGCTTTTCGACGAAAGCGTCGAGCTTGTAGACCTCGCAACACGACTCAAGCGGCGCGCCGGGGCGCAGATAGCCGTATCCCGTCGCGGGGCCGTCGGGCTTGACGCCGAGCGTGACGATATAGCCTTGCGCCGCCGCGGCGCTCGCGCGCTTGCACAGATCGACGAGGCCCGCCGTGTCGCGAACGACATGGTCGGCGGCGAGCACGACGACGACTGTGTCGGGCGCGCGGCGCGCGGCGAGGCCCGCCGCGACGGCGACCGCCGGACCCGAGTCGCGGCGCGACGGCTCCAGCACGACGTCGGCTTGCGCGCCGATCTCGCGCAGCTGGTCGGCGATGAGGAAGCGGTAGTCGAAATTAGAGACGACGATCGGCCGCTCGAACGCCGGGTCGGCCAGCATCGCCATCGTCGTCTGGAAGGTGGAGCGCTCGCCAATGAGCGGAATAAACTGCTTGGGAAGCGTCTCGCGCGACTCGGGCCACACCCGCGTCCCCGATCCGCCGCACATAATAACGGGCAATATCTTCTTCATAAGCCCCTCTCGCACTCGGCCGCGCCCGCCCCCGGGCAGCCATAATTGTCCGCCCGACTATTGGCAATACGATGGCGAAGCTGAGGGCAGAAGCGCAAGCGCCGCTATTTGCCCTTCTTCTCAAGTTCGGCCTTAAGCGCCGCAAGCTTGGCGAAAGGCGAATCCGGGTCGGGCTGGCGCTCGCGCCGTTCGGGCGCGGCGAATCCTCCCGGGCGACGGGGGCGGGCGTCATCGCGCGGCGGACGGCCCTCGAAACGCGGCTTTCCAGCAGGACGCCCCTCCTTGCCCGGAGCGTTGCCGGGCCGCTGGTCGCGGCGCGGCGGCCGCTGCTGCTGCTTGTCCTCAGCGCCCTGACCGTGCGCTTGCCGATGCGCGCCGGCCTCGCGGGGGCGCGGACCGGAATGCACGTGGCGCTGTGGACGCCAGATCTCGATGGAGTCCGGCTCGGTCGGCGCGGCTTTGGCCGGCGCAGCCTCCGAGGCGGGCTCTTCCTGCGCTTGGGCCGCTGTCGCCTCTTCTTCGCGCGCCTCTGCACCCGCTTCCACGGCGACGGACGCTGGCGCCTCTGTCGTCGGCCCTTCGGCGGCGAGCTCCTCTGCCGGCGCTTCCTCCGAGGCAGAGGGCTGCGGCTCGACAGACGGCTCCGCTTCCGCGGCGGCAGGCGCCTCGGCGGCGGTTTCGGCCTGAATGTCCTCGCTCGCGGCTTCCGCTAGCTTGGCCGCGGTCTTTGGCGTCACGGGCTCCATTGCAGCCGCCGGCACGATCGCAACGGTGATGGCCGGTCCTGGACGCTGCGTCGAAGCATAGCCGAGCGACTTCAGGATCGAGGAAAAAGCCTCGCCGGAACAGCCCGTGAGCGAGGTCATCGCGACGGTGACGACGAAGCCGTCGGCGTCGGCCGCGCCAGGCGGCGGCTCGCCCGCGGTGAGCCCCGGGCGGTAGGCGATCGCCGGCCGAATGAGATCGGCGAGACGTTCAAGAATATCGACGCGAACGACGCGCTCGCCGCAGACTCGAAAGCCGGCTGCGCGATAAAAACCTTTCGGGATCGATGCGTCGGCGGTGAAGGAGGTGCGTCCAGAGGCCGCCAGATGCGGCACGTCCTCAAGCCCCTTCACGTTCTCAAGACCGCCGTGATGCAGCGCCCAAAGCAGCGCCGAAAGCGCGCGCGGCGCCGGCTTGAGAAGCGCGGGCGCATAGATGTGATAGGCCCCGAATCGCACGCCGAGCTTGCGCAGCGCGGCGCGGTCCTCCTGGGAGAACGCCTTCACGTCCTTGGCGACGCGCGCGCGGTCCAGCACGCCCAATTCTTCGGCGAGCTGGAAGGCGACGCCGCGCGTCACCCCCTCCAAACCTTCGCCCTTCTCCAGCTGCTCGAGCGGCCCAAGAAGCTTCTTGACGTGTTGCGCGAGCCAGAGGTCGAGGCGTTGCTTGACCTTCTCCAGAGCCGGTCCTGTCAGCTGCTCGTCGGCAAGCACGCGCGTCGTCGGCGCCAGCGCGCCGGCGCCGGAGGCGATTTTCCCCACAGGTTCGCCGAGCCAGCGAATCAGCCCGTCATTGCCGAGCGCGAAGGCGTCGTCGACCGCGTCGAAGACGCGGGTCGCCCGCGCCTCGAATTCTCCAGCGAGCGCCTTCTGCGCCGCCGCGTTCAACGTCTTGGCCGCTTCGCCTGCCGCGCCGGGGTCCGGCGTGAAGCGAAATCCCTGAAGGCTTCCGACATGCTGGCCTTCGACCAGAACGTCGCCGGCGGCGTTGATTTCGGCTTCAAGCATCGCATTCTCTCTTAAGCGGCGCGCCAGCACGCTGGTGCGGCGGTCGACGAAACGCTGCGTCAGTCGGTCGTGCAACGCGTCGGATATGCTGTCCTCTACCCGACGCGCGACGCTCTGCCAATGCTGAGTGTCGTCGAGCCAGCCGGATCGGTTGGCGATAAAACTTGCGGTACGCACTTGCGCGAGGCGATTCGACAGCGTCGCGATGTCGCCGTCGATGCGGTCCACCGCTTCGATCTGCCCCGCCATCCAGTCCTCGGGGATCTTGCCGCGCCGGGCGATGAACGCGAATATCGCCAGCGCGAGCTCGGCGTGCGCGGCAGGCGAGGTCTTGCGGTAATCGGGGATTTGGCAGGCTTCCCAGAGCCGCGCGACATCGGCTGTCGTCTTGGCGTTGCGCCGCGCGATTTCGTCACGGCTCGCGGCTTCAAGCGCCCTTTGATCGTCTGCGACCCGGGCGCGCACCAGATCCGGATGCGCCGGAACCTGGTCGAGAGAATGCATCAGCGCGTCGATCGAAGAAAAATCGAGGGCGCTGTTACGCCATTGCAGCGTCTTCACCGGATCGAAGCGGTGGTCCTCTAAAGCCTCGATCAATTCCTCGTCGAAGGGCGGGCAGCGGCCGGTCGCGCCAAAAAAGCCGTCGCTCATATGGCGCCCCGCTCTGCCGGCGATCTGCCCGAATTCCGCTGGCGTCAGTCCGCGATGGCGCAATCCGTCGAATTTGCGATCGGAGGCGAAGGCGACATGATCGACGTCGAGATTGAGCCCCATGCCGATGGCGTCCGTCGCGACAATGTAATCGACGTCGCCGCCCTGATAGAGTTCGATCTGTGCGTTGCGCGTGCGCGGCGACAGCACGCCGAGCACGACGGCCGCCCCGCCGCGCTGGCGCTTGATCAGTTCCGCGATCGCGTAAACCTCTTCGGCGGAAAAGGCGACGATGGCGCTGCGCGGCGGCAGCCTGGAGATCTTCTTGTCGCCGGCGAAGGAAAGTTTGGAAAGCCTCGGGCGGGTAAAGATCGGCGCGCCTGGAAAAAGTTCTGTAACGAGCGTCGCCATCGTCGCCGCGCCGATCAGGAGAGTCTCCTGGCGTCCGCGCCAGTGGAGTAGCCGGTCGGTGAAAATGTGGCCGCGGTCGAGATCGGCGGCGAGCTGGATCTCGTCGATCGCGACGAAATCCGCCTGGACGTCGCGCGGCATCGCTTCAACCGTCGCGACCCAATAGGCCGGCGCGCGGGGCTTAATCTTTTCCTCGCCGGTGATGAGCGCGACATTGTCCGCGCCGACGCGCTCGGCGACGCGATTGTAGACCTCACGGGCGAGCAGGCGCAGAGGCAGCCCAATGACGCCGGAGGGAAAGGACAGCATACGCTCGATGGCGTGATGCGTCTTGCCGGTGTTGGTGGGGCCGAGCACCGCCGCCACGCCCCTGTCGAACGGCCTTGCGCGAGGGGCGGCGCGGCTCGCCGGGTAAGACGGCGCGACTGTCATGTTCTTCTTTGCTGCCTGACGCGCGCCGCGGCGCGCCTTCGTTTCATATCGAAACTTCGAGCAGGGCGCGACTTTACCTTCTGAACAGCCTGGGAACGAATCGCGCCCGAATCGCTGACTCTCGCTGAGTCACGCTCTGTTCCAACAATATATGGACGCGCGGCCAAATCGAAACGCCAGAAGTTGCGAGAACGGCTCGTCGATGGCGTAGCGCGCGGCTTTGACGAAAGAGCCGCCGGCGGACTCCTTTCGGCGCTGCTGTCAACGGCCAAGATTAGGCGGTTCGGCGTCTTGCGGTTAAGCTTTGGGATCAACCGGGAACGCAGCAGGCACGAATCAGCGTTCGATCTCAGTTGGCATTGCGTTCCGGCGAATTTGCGCGACCCTCGAGCGCCTCATCCGCTGCGTCGACATGAGGAATGCGGCGCAAAAGAACAAGAACGGTTAACGCCGCGTCCTTCTCTGGGACGCTTGGACGAGGCGGCGCGGCGTTCGCGCGCGTGGCCTCTCGACGTTGCGGCGGCTTTGCGCGGCGCGCCTCTACGCGTAATTGGTAAACGGCAAGGTCGATTCGCGTCTTTGGCGAGACTCTGAAAACGGAGAGAACCGGCGATGCGCGTACGGGAATTCGGGGCCGGAGGAGGCTGCCGCGGCGGGCACGGCGCGGCCGAACGCAAACGAACAGGCGGGCCGCAATCGCTCGCGCTGAAGAAAGCTCACCGGAAGGGCTGGAGCGGGTGAAGGGAATCGAACCCTCGTATTCAGCTTGGAAGGCTGCTGCTCTACCATTGAGCTACACCCGCATGAGGGTGATTCTATGCCAATCTGCGCGGCGCTTGGCAATGGGCGCGCAGACAATGCATTTCCCATTTGACAGCGAGGCGGGACGCCACTAACCGGAGCGCCCAAACAGTCTCTCAATACAGGCGGGGCGTTCCCACGCTGCTTCTCGAGGACCAATCGACCGTGGCAAAACCCGAACTCGGCGCCAAACGCCAATGTCAGTCCTGCGGGACGAAGTTTTACGACTTTAAAAAAGATCCGATCGCCTGTCCGAAATGCGGCGCGATTTATCAGGTGGTGGCGCTGACGCGCGCGGCGGCGCGCGCGCAACAGGAAGAAGAGAGCGAACTCGAAAAGGAGAACCCTGAAACGGTGTCGCTCGAAGAAGTCGAGGAGACGGAGACCGTAGCGGAATCGATCGATGTCGAAGATGATGTGGAGATCGAGGGAGACGACGCCGAAGACGACACTTTCCTCGAGGAGGAAGAGTCTGACGACGATGTCTCCGGATTGATCGACGGCGACATTGAAACTGACGAAGAGACCTGAACCGTCGGGGCGTCACTGACCTGGCGCGATAGCGCGCGCCGCGGCTTTCAGGTCAATTGGAGAAGGCGGCCGTTTGGCCGCCTTTTATTTGCCGCGACGCCGGCGCTGCTGGCCGAGCCCCATCTGCTTGGCGAGATTAGACCGCGCCTTGGCGTAGTTGGGCGCAACCATGGGATAGTCGGCCGGAAGGCCCCACTTCTCGCGATAGTCTTCGGGCGACAGCCCATATTGCGTGCGCAGATGACGCTTCAGCGACTTGAACTTCTTCCCATCCTCAAGGCAGATGATGTAATCATTGGTCACCGAACGCTTGACGGGAATCGCCGGTTTCGGCGGCTCGGCGGGCGCCGCCGCGGAGCCCACGCCAACGCGCAACAGGGCGCTGTAGACTTCGCTGATAAGCCCGGGCAACTCTCCGGCGGGAACGGAGTTGTTGCTCACATAGGCGGAGACGATGTCAGCCGCGAGTTCAATGTTGTTGGCTTGATTCATCGGATTGCTCACCACTTCCTGTTGAGACGGACGCCGCCCCCGCCGCCCTTGATCAATGCTTTGATGCATAGAATCGTCGCCCTGCCGTTACTTGTTGACTGACTAACAGAATAGTGCGACTGCATCAAGAAATATTATGCACTATTGGCGCCGCCCAATTCTGCATAGTTGATCAATCAGAATTTCGCGCTTTACGGCCGTGACGGCCTCATGTTTTCTTATTTTTGTCTTTTTTTCTCCGCGAAAAAGCGCTGGTTTGGCGCAGCCAACGGCTGAGGCGCGGCCATATGACTGACTTCAGAGCCATTCGCATCGACAAAGACAATGACGGCCAACACGCCGATTACGTCATCATGCGTGAGCGCGACCTGATGGAGGGCGATGTCGACGTCGACGTCGCGTTCTCGGCGATCAACTACAAGGACGGTCTCGCCGTCACCGGGAAGGGACCGGTGGTGCGTCGCTTCCCAATGATTCCCGGCGTCGATCTCGCGGGTCGCGTCACGCGCTCCGCGCATCCGGAATTTGCGGCGGGCGACATTGTGGTTGCGACGGCGTGCGGCCTGGGCGAAGCGCATTATGGAGGCTTTGCGGAAAAGGCGCGGCTGTCGGGCGATTGGCTCGCGAAACTGCCGCCGGCGCTGACGCCGGCGCGCGCCATGGCGGTTGGCACCGCGGGACTGACCGCCATGTTCTGCGTGCTTGCGCTGGAGCGCCATGGCGCCCGGCCCGAGGACGGGCTCGCGGTGGTGACGGGCGCGACGGGTGGCGTCGGCTCTTTCGCCGTCGCATTGCTCGCCAAGGCTGGCTGGCGCGTGGCCGCCGTCACCGGACATGCGAGCGAAGACGCCTATCTCAAACGCCTGGGCGCGTCCGAAATCATCGGCCGCGACGAATTGTCCGCTCCAGGAAAGCCGCTGCAAAAGCAGCGCTTCGCCGTCGGCGTCGACACTGTCGGCGGCGTCACTCTCGCCAATCTTCTTGCGCAGACGCGCTTCGATGGCGCCGTCGCCGCCTGCGGTAATGTCGCCGGCATGGAGCTTCCGGCGACTGTCGCGCCTTTCATTCTGCGCGGCGTCTCGCTGCTCGGCGTCGAAAGCGTGCGCCCGCGCATCGGGCTGCGGCGGGCGGCATGGGCCCGAATTGCGCGGGACCTCGATTCCTCCGCGATCGACGCCATGAGCGAAATCATTTCCTTCGACGCGGCGCTGGATCGCGCCCGCTCGATCGTTGGAGGAAAGATTCGCGGACGCGTCGTCATCGACATGGGCCTGCATCTTCCGCTCTAAGATGCAGATTGGTAGGATCGTCGCTCGAACGACGAGGACCGCCCGCGTCGCGACCTCCCCTGCCGCCCTTCACGCTCGAAACCGCGACGCGGAAACCTCGGCCTTTGAGCCGCCAAGCTAAGCCTTCGTAAGCGCGCGCGAATCGTCGCATTGCGGCGTCAATTTCTCGACAAGCGCGCCCGTCTCGGCTCTAATGCCCACGACGACGGCCCGCTTGGGCCGATTATTTTTGTTAAGGACGCTCGCCGCATCGGCGCGGCGAACCAAAGGTCAAAAGCGCATG
Organism: Methylocystis sp. H4A; assembly: GCF_015709545.1. Classification (NCBI taxonomy): domain Bacteria; kingdom Pseudomonadati; phylum Pseudomonadota; class Alphaproteobacteria; order Hyphomicrobiales; family Methylocystaceae; genus Methylocystis; species Methylocystis sp. H4A. The sequence continues at coordinate 7,248 of NZ_JADNQY010000022.1, forward strand.
AGTTCGGCTTTTACGAAAGAACAGGACGACGACAATCCGCGCGAGGACCTGCCTGACCGGCCGGTCAGTCCGCATCGCAATCTGGTCACGCCCGAGGGCCTCGAACAGATTGAAGCCGAGCTTACGCGCCTGCAGAAGGAGATCGAACGCGCGACGGCGAGCGAAGACAATCACGCGCTCGCGCTGGCGCAACGCGATCTGCGCTATTGGTCGGCGCGTCGCGCCAGCGCCGAAGTCATCCGGGCGATCGCCGATCATTCGCATGTGCGATTCGGCCATCGCGTCGTCGTCGAACTCGAGGACGGCGAACGCCGCAGCTTCCGGCTCGTCGGCGAAGACGAAGCCGATCCGACCAAGGGACTCATACCCTATGTCGCTCCGCTCGCAACGGCGCTGATGGGCAAGTCCGTCGGCGACAAGGCGGAGGTTATCCACCACAGCGCGCGAATCGTGGAGATCGGTTAGCGCCCTGCTCTTGCGCGGCGCGGTTCTTTCGCGCGGTTCTCTCAGCTGACGATCAGGCGGCGTTCCTGACCGCCTTCGTCGATTTCGCTGGCGGCGTCTTCGCTGGCGCGATCTTGGCCGCGCTGGCCGGTTTTTTCAATCGGCGCTTGATCGAGGCCCAAAGCTCCCGCATCTCCTCCGCCGCGACGCCGTCGGGGTTATATTCGCCGACCCCGCGCCCGAGCCGCGCCGCTTCCTGATAATCGACGCGCGACGACACGAGCGGCGCGAGAAGACCGCCCATCGCCTGCAGCGCCTTGGCGCCGAGTTCGACGCGCGCGCTCTGTTGCGCGGGCGGACATTGGTTGAGCAGAAAGGCGTAATCCTTGCCTTTCTCCTTTACGCGCATGCGCGTGATTTCCGACGCCCAGAGATCGAAGGCGTTGGGACGCGCCGGAATGACGCAAAGATCGGCGGCGCGCACGGCCGCCGAAAAATAGTCGCCCTCCTGGCCCGGCGCATCAATAATGGCGAGCGTCACGCCCTTTGCGGCGAGCGCGGCAAGCGCCTTGCTCAGCTTCGCCGGCGGCACGTGTTCGACGGCGATGTCCGCGGCGCCGCGCGCTCGCGACCAATTGACGAGGGTTTGCAGCGGGTCGAGATCGATGATGAACACGCGTTCCCCAGCTTGGCGCGCGGCGACGGCGACGCTGCTGGCGAGCGTGCTCTTGCCGGCGCCGCCCTTCTGGGTGACGAAAGCGATTTTGCGCATGTGCGACGGTCCAGTTTTTGGTTGATATCGACGCTTTGCACGCGAAGCCTAACGAATGAGATCCCCGCCCCGAATTCATTCACGGAATCGTAATACTTGCGGCAAGGTTAATCGGCGGTTAACGGCTCCGCTTCAGTAGTCGAGAATCCGATCAGGACAGTCCTCGACGCTGTGATGACTGATCATCAAACTCGGGGGCCGGGAGCGTCCGAGCCATCCACGGCGCACGTTCCGCCCCGTTTGCGGCGCGCTCCCCTTTTCTTCGGCTCCAGAGATTCTCGCAAGCGAGCCGCCTCGCTATGTTAATCAGTAACCATGTCCGATCTGTTCCAAGCCGCGAAGCTCGAAAACGACGCGCCGCGTCCGCTCGCCGACAGGCTGCGGCCGACGCGCCTCGATGAGGTGGCGGGACAGGATCATCTGCTTGGACCGGAGGGCGCGCTGACGCGGCTCGTCCGCGCCGGCGCGCTGGGCTCGCTCATCTTCTGGGGTCCGCCCGGCACCGGCAAAACCACGGTCGCGCGGCTTCTCGCGCATGAAACCAAGCTCGCCTTCGTACAGATTTCGGCGATCTTTTCCGGCGTCGCCGATTTGAAGAAGACGTTCGAGGCGGCGCGCGCCAGACGCGCCGCCGGCCAGGGGACCCTGCTCTTCGTCGACGAGATTCACCGCTTCAATCGCGCGCAGCAGGATTCCTTCCTGCCGGTGATGGAGGACGGCACGATCACGCTCATCGGCGCAACGACCGAGAACCCCTCCTTTGAGCTTAACGCCGCGCTGCTCTCACGCGCGCGCGTGATGACCTTCAAGGCGCTCGACGAAGCGGCGATCGAACAGCTGCTCAAACGCGCCGAAAACGCCGAAGGCAAACCGCTGCCGCTCGAAGGCGACGCACGCGCCGCGCTGATCGGCATGGCCGACGGCGACGGCCGCGCGGCGTTGACGCTCGCCGAGGAAATCTGGCGCGCCGCGAAGCCCGGCGAGATCTTCGATCGGACGGGGCTCGTCGACATCGTGCAGCGCCGCGCGCCGATCTACGACAAGGCGCAGGAAGGCCACTACAATCTCATCAGCGCATTGCACAAATGCGTCCGCGGTTCGGACCCCGACGCCGCGCTCTACTACCTCGCGCGCATGCTCGCCGCCGGAGAAGATCCGCTGTTTCTCGCGCGCCGCATCGTGCGCATGGCGGTTGAAGACATCGGTCTTGCCGATCCGCAAGCGCTCGTCGTCGCCAACGCCGCCAAGGACGCCTATGATTTCCTCGGCAGCCCCGAGGGCGAACTCGCGCTGGCGCAGGCGGTGATCTATGTGGCGACCGCGCCCAAATCCAACGCCGCCTATGTCGCCTTCAAGCGCGCGCAGCGCGTCGCGGAGGAGAAGGGCTCGCTGATGCCGCCAAAGGTCATCCTCAACGCGCCGACGAAAATGATGCGCGAAGAGGGCTATGGCGCGAACTACGAATATGATCATGATTCGCCCGAAGCTTTCTCGGGCCAGAACTACTGGCCTGATTCGCTCTCGCGGCAGAAGTTCTACAGACCGGTCGAGCGCGGATTCGAGCGCGAGATCGCCAAACGCATCGACTATTGGGATCGACTGCGCAAAGAGCGCGGCGATTCATAGTTTGGTCGCGGCCGGCTTTTCTTTTTAAAAACTGCGGCATGTGCGAAAGGGCCGCGAACCGCCGCATGGACCGGGTCAGCCAACTCCTTTAAAGAAAATGAATCAACGCCGGACGCGCGATATCCCCCACTTGCGCCGCGGCGCCAATGGCTCGAGCGGCGCGCCAATGCTACTCCCTTCAGACCGCTCGTGACGGAGCTGACTGCGCGATCATGACCCGTTATAGGTCCGTTCTGGTTCTTGCCGTTCTCGCGAGCCTGGCGCTTGGCGCCGCGCTGCCGTCGCTCTTTAGCGCCCTGCGCAGCCGCATCGCGCCTGACCGCCAAAGCGAGGCGATCCAGCCCGGGCCCGCCGACGGCGAAGTCCGGCTTTCCGCCGCTCAGATCGAAGCCTCCAAGATCGCGACGGCGACGGTCGGCCCTGGCGTCGTTACGCGCCGAATCACGGCGCCTGCGGCCATCAAGCCCGATCCGGACAAAATCGCGCGCGTCGCCGCCAAGGTCGCAGGAGTCGTCGAAGAGATGCGCAAGCGCCTTGGAGACCAGGTCGCGCGCGGCGAAACCATCGCGATTATCGACTCCCGCGAAGTGGCGGAGGCGAAGAGCGAATACCTCGCGGCGCTGGCGAATTTCGACCTGCAGAATGTGCTCTTTCAGCGCGAAAAGGGACTCTTCGAGAAGAAAATCACCGCAGAGCAGCTGTTTCTGAAGGCCAAAGCGGTCTTCATGGAAGCGAAAGTGAAGCTCGATCTTGCGCGCCAGAAACTCGCCGCGCTGGACATGAGCGAGCAGGAGATCGCCGCCCTGCCCTCTCAGCCGATCGCCGATCTTCGCCGCAAGGAGATCCGCGCGCCGATCTCCGGGCGCGTCATCGAGCGTCTGGTCAGCGTCGGACAGCCGGTCGGCGGCGAGGGTCAGGCCAAGGAGCTCTACGTCATCTCCGATCTCTCTGTCGTAGAGGCCGAACTCGCCGTGCCCGCCGCCGATCTCGCCCTGTTGCGCGAGGGCCAGGAGGTCCGGATTTCGAACGCCGAAGGACGCGCCTTCGAGGGCAAGATCACCTACGTCAACGCAATGATCACCCGGGAGACGCGGTCGGGCCAGATTCTTGTGCGCTTTCCCAATCCGGATTTCTCGCTGCGTCCGGGCAGCCTCGTGGAGGCGGAAATCTCCCTCAAAGAGGCGCGGGTGAAACTCAAAATTCCACGCTCGGCGGTGATGGTCATCGACGGCAAGCCCAACGTCTTCGTTCGCACGCCAGAGGGCTTCACCAAGCGCGACGTCGAACTTGGACGGGGAGACGATAACTCGATTGAAGTCGTCTCCGGATTGCAGCAGGGAGAGCAGATCGCCGTCTCCAATGTCTTTTTGCTGAAGGCGGAGCTCGGCAAGCAGAGCATTCCGGAGGAATGATGCGCGGCGGCGGCTTTCCTTCCTCGACGTCATGGACGACGCTTCGACTCCGCCCCCAAACTGTCGTCTTGAGTGCGAGCGGCCGCCGATGATCAAGAATCTCATCGCCTTTTCGGTCCGAAGCCGTTGGCTCATCGTGTTGTTGACGGCGCTCGTCGTCCCGCTTGGCGTCTGGTCGCTGATGCGATTGCCGATCGACGCGGTGCCGGACATCACGAACAATCAGGTGCAGATCAACGCTTTCGCGCCGGCGCTTTCGGCCTTCGAGATCGAGAAACAGGTCACCTATCCAATCGAGAACGCCATCGCGGGAATTCCGGGGCTCGAATATACCCGCTCGCTTTCGCGCAACGGCTTCGCGCAGGTCACCGCCGTCTTCGCCGACAGCGTCGACATTTATTTCGCGCGCCAGCAGGTCGGCGAACGCCTGACGCTCGCCAAGGAGATTTTTCCGCCGGGCGTCGAATCGCATATGGGCCCGGTCGCCACGGGCCTTTCCGAAATCTACATGTGGTCGGTCGACTACGCGCCGCGCGGCAGCGAGAAGCCGGCGCCTGATGGGAAGCCTGGCTGGCAGCGCAACGGCGATTATCTCACGCCGGAAGGGCAGAGGCTGCGCAATTTGCTCGAACGGACCGCCTATCTGCGAACCGTGCAGGATTGGATCATCAAGCCGCAGCTGCGCACCGTGCCCGGAGTCGCCGGCGTCGACTCGCTTGGCGGCTACATTAAGGAATATCACGTTCAGCCGGACCCGGCGAAGATCTACGCTCTCGGACTGTCTTTCGCCGATCTCGCCGGCATTATCGAACGCAACAATATCAGCCGCGGCGCGGGCTATGTCGAACGCAACGGCGAGGGTCTCGTCGTGCGCAGCCCGGGACGGCTCGAGTCGATCGATGACATCGCTAAAGTCGTCGTGTCGACGCGCGGCGGCACGCCGGTGCGACTCGAAGACATCGCGGAGGTCGGCGTCGGACGCGAGCTGCGCATGGGCAGCGCCAGCATGAATGGCGAAGAGGTGGTGATCGGCACGGCGCTGATGCTGATCGGCGCCAACAGTCGCGAAGTCTCGAGCGCCGTCAATGCGAAGATGGACGAGATTCGCCGGCTGCTGCCGCCCGGCGTTGAAGTGCGCACGATCTTGAACCGCACCTTGCTCGTCAACGCCACGATCACCACCGTCGCCAAGAATCTCGTCGAGGGCGCGGCGCTCGTCATTCTCGTGCTCTTCGTCATGCTCGGCAATTTCCGCGCGGCGCTGGTGACGGCGATGGTCATACCGTTGACGATGCTGCTGCTGGGCGTCGGCATGCATGTCGGAAAGATCAGCGCCAATCTGATGAGTCTCGGCGCGCTCGATTTCGGATTGATCGCCGACGGCGCGATCATCGTCACCGAGAACTGCTTGCGTCGCCTGACGCAGCGTCAGAACGCCCTGGGACGCACGCTCACGCTGGAGGAACGGCTGACGACCGTCATCGACTCGGCGGTCGAGATGCGGCGGCCGACGGTCTACGGTCAGGCGATCATCATTCTCGTCTATGTGCCGATTCTGACCTTTTCCGGAGTGGAAGGGAAGATGTTCCATCCGATGGCGATGACCGTCATCATGGCGCTCGCTTCGGAATTCGTTCTGTCGCTAACATTCTTTCCTGCGATGATCGCCATCGCGCTTTCTGGCCGCGTGCGCGAATCCGAAAACATCGTCGTCGAAGGGCTCAAGCGCGCCTATGAGCCGATGTTAAAATGGGCGATGGCCGCGCCTTTGAAGCCGATCGCGCTTGGCGCGGGCGCCTTCATTCTCGCGGCGGGTCTCTATCTGACTTTGGGCGAAGAGTTCGTTCCGACGCTCGATGAAAAAAACCTCGCCATGCAGGCGAATCGCATCCCGAGCGCGTCGCTGACGCAGGCGCAGGCGATGCAATTCGACATCGAACGCACACTGCGCAGCTTTCCAGAGGTCGATTACGTCTTTTCCAAAACCGGCACGGCCGAGATCGCAACCGATCCGATGCCGCCGAACCTGACCGATACTTTTATTATGTTGAAGCCGCGCGACAAATGGCCCGACGCAGGCCTCGACAAGGCGGCGTTGATCGAAAAAATGGAGGCGCGGCTCGCGCAACTGCCGGGCAACGCCTATGAGTTCTCGCAGCCCATTCAACTGCGCTTCAATGAGCTGCTCGCCGGCGTGCGCGGCGATATCGCCGTCAAAGTGTTCGGCGAAAATTTTGACGTTTTGTTGAAGGCGGCCAATCAGATCGCCGGCGTTCTCAATACGGTCAAAGGCGCGAGCGATGTAAAGGTCGAACAGGTGGTTGGTCTCCCGATCCTCGACATCGCCGTCGATAAGGGCGCGATCGCGCGCCTTGGCCTCAGCGTCGCCGCGGTACAGGACGTGATCGGCGCCGCGATCGGCGGACAAAGGGCTGGAGTCGTGTTCGAGGGCGACCGCCGCTTCCCCATCGTCGTTCGTCTGCAGGACAATTTGCGCGAGGACGCGCAGGCTTTGGAATCGATTCCGGTCGCGCTTCCCTCGGCGGCGGGCAACACGCCCGTCGTGCTGCTGAAGCAGGTGGCGAAATTCTCCACCCTGGACGGCCAGAACCAGATTTCGAGGGAAAACGGCCATCGCCGCATCGTGGTCAGCGCCAATGTGCGCGGGCGTGACATTGCGTCGGTCGTTGACGAGGCGCGCGCGAAAATCGAGAAAAAGGTGACGCTGCCGCCCGGCTACTGGATTGCATGGGGCGGGCAATTCGAGAATCTCGCGGCGGCCCGGGCGCGGTTGATGATCGTCGTGCCGGCCTGCTTTTTCTTGATCTTTCTGCTGCTCTACTCGGCGCTCGGCGCGACGCGCGACGCGCTGCTGGTGTTCACTGCGGTGCCGCTGGCGCTATCGGGCGGCGTCGCCGCGCTGTGGCTGCGCGGCATGCCCATGTCCGTCTCGGCCGCCGTCGGCTTCATCGCGCTCTCGGGCGTCGCTGTGCTCAATGGCCTCGTCATGCGCACCTATATTTCCCAGTTGATCGCAGGCGGCATGGCCGAACGCCAGGCGATCTTCAAAGGCGCGATGACGCGACTGCGTCCTGTCGTGATGACGGCCCTCGTCGCGTCGCTCGGCTTCCTGCCGATGGCGCTCGCGACGGGCACCGGCGCCGAAGTGCAAAAGCCGATCGCGACGGTCGTCATCGGCGGCCTGATCAGCGCCACGGCTCTAACTCTTGTGGTCCTGCCTGCCCTCTACGCCTTCTTCTGTCGTTCGCCAGAGTCGACTACCGTGCAGCAAAGCGGAGGTTGACCGGTGAGCATGCGCGGCGTCGCCTCGGTCCTGATCTGCTTCTTTCTGAGCGGCGGCGCAGCGCATGCGGAAACCTTGGCGGGCGCGATGTGTCGCGCCTATAACGCCAACCCGCAGCTCAACGCCGGCAGAGCCGAACTGCGCGCCATCGACGAAAGAGTGCCGCAGGCGGAGGCCGGCATGAGGCCGCGCGTTTCGGGCGACGCCTATCTCGGCGTGCAGCACAATCGGCTTGTCACGAAGCAGCGCGACGTCAACGTCAACGACCCGACCGATACCTCGGTCACGAAGAACATTCAAAACGGCGGCAGCCTTCCCCGCTCCGCCCATCTGACATTCGAACAGCCGATATTCGACGGGTTCAAGACACAAAACCAAACGCGTGCGGCGGAATCGGGGGTCTTCGCCGGACGCGAGCGGCTGCGCCTGACCGAACAGCGCATATTATTCGACGCCGTCACCGCCTATATGAACGTCTTGCGCGACACGGCAGCGCTCAAACTTCAGGAAAGCAATGTCGCGGTCCTGAAGGAGCAATTGCGCCAGACGCGGGAGCGCTATCAATACGGACAGATCACCTTGACGGATGTCGCGCAGGTCGAGGCGCGGCTCGCGGGCGGCAAGTCTCTCGCCGGCGCCGCGCGCGCCACGCTTGACGCCAGCATCGGCGTCTATCGCAAGACGGTCGGCGTCGAGCCGACGAAGCTCGCGCCGGGCGCGCCGATCGACCGATTGCTGCCGAAGTCGCGCGAAGAAGCGGAACGCATCGCGCAAAACGAACATCCGTTCATCCTCGCGGCCCTTCACGAGGCCGACGTCGCCGATCTCGACATCAAGGCGCTCGAAGCCGACTTCATGCCCAAACTGTCGATCGTCGGCGACGTATTCACGCAGACCGATATTTCCGGCATCGGCAACCGCAACGTCGGCGCGAAAGTCCTCGGACATCTCAACGTGCCTATCTACGAGGGCGGGCTGACGTCCTCCCGCGTGCGGCAAGCGAAAGAAACCGCCGGGCAGCGACGGTTCGACGCCGACGTCGCGCGCGCCGAAATTCTCTCGCTGGTGCGCGCCTATTGGGGCGCGCTGCAGGCGGCGAAAACTCAGATTTCAGCCGCGCAAACGCAAATCGCCGCGGCCGAGCGCGCGCTTTACGGCATAAGAGAAGAAGCCAAGGCCGGTCAGCGGACGACGCTCGAAATTCTTATCGCGCAGCAAGAGCTGCTCTACGCCCGCATCGCGCTCGTCTTCGCTCAGCGCGACCGCGTCGTCGCCTCCTATGCCGTGCTCTCTTCGCTCGGGCGGCTTTCTTCGGGCTGGCTCGGTCTTACGCCCGGCGGCTATGATCCGGCGATCCACTTCGAGCAGGTGAAGGATCTCTGGGGCGACCCGACCACGCCCGACCGTTAGAGCAGGTTCCCAAAAAGTCGCATCGATCACATGATTCCATGTGATCGGGAGGCGCTCTTGGATTTGAGACGCGCCGCGATGCTGCGATAAGATGCTATAGTTTAAAAAAGACGCGCCGCCGGGCGCGAAATCATCAGGGCTGAGGGAGAGGACATCATGCGAGGCGCTTTCATCACATTCGCCGCTGCGATGCTGCTGGCGTTGCTTTCGGCGATCCCGGCAAATGCTTTTTGCATGTTCGGCTGCAATCCGACTGAAGCGCATGCGCGGCAGATTTTCGAGAACTTGCTGAAGCAGCGCGTCGACAAGCCGTTCAAGATCGTCGAGTTCAAACAGACGATGGCCGAGCGTCTCGAGATGCACGCCACCGGAGAAAAGGGCTACGAGATCTTCTTCAATGCGCGGGTCGAGTTCCCGGAAGGCGCCAATCTCGAATGCAAGCCCGAGGCCGGAAAATTTCCCGAAGGCTGTTCGCCGAGCAGTCATTTTGTGACTGCGCCGCGCAGTTCCGATCCGGCGGGCAAGCAATATATCGCGCCTGGGTCGACGGTTCTGTTCGACGAGGAATATCGCTTTTATGAAGCGGGCAGCGGCTGGAAAGGCCCAGACGGCAACGTCTATACGGCGGACTGACCAAAAAAACGGGCGCGCATTGAATGCGCGCCCCGTCTCAACCGACCTCACTCGCGAGGCTCGGCTTATTTATCCTTCGTGTTCTGCGGGCAGCCGCAGGCGGCGTCACAGGCCTTCTTATTGGCGCGGACTTCATCCTGGTTGGCGGCATAGTTCATCTTGCGGGCGAGGTACTCGTCGTCGCATTTCTCAGCGCATTTAGCCTGCTTGTCTTCGTCCGCTTTGTGGACGTCGCAATCCGCGAATGCCGGGCTGATCATGCCGGCGACAAGGAGAGCCGCCGTCATAATGGCGTATTTGTTCATTTGGTGGTTTCCTTCACTTGCCCGTTGGGCGTCTAGACTGCGCTTGCGCTCGACCCCTCCCGCCATGGAACAGCAACGGCGTCACATAACGCAATAAGCGGCCGGACGATGTCGTATGTGGCCGCCCATGTCAATTGCGAGTCACGGGCGCGACGTCTTGCGCCGCTTCGTCGGTCTGCGGCGCGGGTCGCGAAAAGCGTATTGTTTCCACGTTCTTGATGAACACGAAGACGCGGCGCGACGGCTGACTTACATTTGATCGGCGCAACGCGAAAAAGGGCGCGCGATGACGCGCGCCCTTACAGCTCGGGCTCAGACTGATGCGAGTCTTAAAGGCCCTTCGAGTTCTCCGGGCAACCGCACTTGTCGTCGCACGCTTTCTTGGCGGACTTGATCTTGCTCATGTCCGCCGTCCAGCCTTGCTGATCCTTGAGATAGGCGTCCTCGCACTTGCTGGCGCAAACGGCCTGATCGTCCTCGGCGTGCGTGTCGCAGCTGATGCGCGTCGCCTGGTTCGGAGCGCGCAGACCGACGCCGCCGTCGAAGGCGAACGACGGCGCGGTCGTCGCCAGGAACAGGGCGGCGACGGCCGTAAGGGCGTATTTATTCATATGTTGATTTCCTCTTCTTCGCGTCGTGAGTTTTTTGTTTTTGTAGAGCGCTGCGTTGAAGACATTGAGATCCGCAACGGCTCGAATTCAACGCAAAGCGCGGGCAACGCTGTCGGAGGACTCACTTTGAGTCAATGGTTTTTTTGGCGATATCTAAGGGACGAGTTGTCGCAACACGTAAGGAAGGATGCCGCCATTCTTGAAATATTCCAACTCGTCGAGCGTATCGATGCGCGCAAGCAACGGCACAGTCTTGGTGGACCCATCCGAGAACGAGATCGAAGCGACCAGAGTTTTGCGTGGCGCAAGTCCCTCGCGCAAGCCATGGATGGTTACGGTCTCATCGCCTTTGAGTCCGAGCGTGTCCCAACCTGTCCCCTCCGCAAAAGTGAGCGGCACGACGCCCATGCCGACGAGATTGGAGCGGTGGATGCGCTCGAAACTCTTGGCGATCACGGCGCGCACGCCGAGAAGCGCCGCGCCCTTGGCCGCCCAGTCGCGTGACGAGCCGTTGCCATATTCGGCGCCGGCCAAGACGACCAGCGGCGCGCCCTCGTCCCGGTAGCGCATGGCGGCGTCATAGATCGACATGATGTCGCCGCCCGGATAATGCTTGGTCAAGCCGCCTTCCGGCGTGAGGCCTTTCGCATCCCGCATGATGTGATTCTTGATGCGGATATTGGCGAAGGTGCCGCGCATCATCACTTCATGATTGCCGCGACGCGTGCCGTATTGATTGAAATCGGCCGGCGCGACGCCATGCTCCATCAGCCATTTGCCGGCGGGCGAAGCCGCCTTGATCGAGCCGGCGGGCGAGATGTGATCGGTGGTGATCTTGTCGCCAAAAAGCGCGAGGACGCGTGCGCCGACGATATCTTCCACAGGCTTGGGCTCGCGCTGCAGACCGACGAAATAGGGCGGGTCGCGCACATAGGTGGACTGACCGTCCCACGCGTAAGTCTCGCTGCTTGGCGCTTCGACTGCGCGCCAATGCGCGTCGCCCGAAAAGACGTTGGCGTAGGTCTCGCGAAACAGATTGCGCGTCACCTGATCGCGAACGAAGGTCGCGATTTCCGCATTCGGCGGCCAGATGTCGCGCAGATAAACCGGCGTCCCGGCGCTGTCATGTCCGAGAGGCTCCTTCGTCAGATCGATCGCCATCGTGCCCGCGAGCGCATAGGCGACGACGAGCGGCGGCGAGGCGAGGTAATTCGCCTGGACGTCGGGATTGACCCGGCCTTCGAAATTGCGATTTCCCGACAGCACCGAGGCCGCGACGAGGTCACGCTCATTGATGGTCTTCGAGATCGCCGGCGGCAGCGGCCCGGAGTTGCCGATGCAGGTCGTGCAGCCAAATCCCACAAGATTGAAGCCGAGATCGTCGAGATATTTCTGCAATCCGGACTTCGCGAGATATTGCGCGACGACCTGACTGCCCGGGGCGAGCGAGGTCTTCACCCAGGGTTTCGCCTTCAGTCCGCGCGCGGCGGCGTTGCGCGCCAGCAATCCCGCGCCGATGAGCACGCTGGGGTTGGACGTATTGGTGCAGGAGGTGATGGCGGCGATGACGACGTCGCCATGGCCGAGATCGAAATTTTCGCCCTCGACGCCATAGCGCTGCCCGAGTCCGTCTTCCTTCTTATATTCGGTCGCGAGCGCGCCGAGAAAGGCCGAGCCGACGTCGGAAAGCGCGGCGCGGCTCTCGGGACGCTTTGGGCCGGCGAGCGACGGCGTCACCTCCGCAAGATCGAGGCTCAGCGTATCGGTGAATTCGGGATCGGGAGCGCCGGACTCGCGCAGCATCCCTTGCGCCTGGGCATAGGCTTCGATCAGCGCGATACGGTCGTCGGCCCGCCCGGACATGCGCAAGTAAGCGAGCGTCTCCTGATCAATGGGGAAGAAGCCGCAGGTGGCGCCATATTCCGGCGCCATATTGGCGATGGTCGCGCGATCGGCGAGGCTGAGATGATCAAGCCCTTCGCCAAAGAACTCCACGAATTTTCCGACCACGCCTTTTTTGCGCAGCATTTGCGTGACGGTCAGGACGACGTCCGTCGCCGTCACGCCTTCCTTCGGCGCGCCGGTGAGCTTGAAGCCGATCACTTCCGGCGCGAGCATCGATAAAGGTTGGCCGAGCATGGCGGCCTCGGCCTCAATGCCGCCGACGCCCCAGCCAAGAACGGCGAGGCCATTGATCATGGTCGTATGCGAATCGGTGCCGACCAGCGTGTCGGGATAGGCGAGTTCGACCGTCTTGCCGTCGATGCGCTCGGTGCGCGTCCAGACGGTCTGCCCGAGATATTCCAGATTCACCTGATGGCAGATGCCGGTGCCGGGGGGCACGACGCGGAAATTGTCGAACGCCGACTGGCCCCATTTCAAAAATCGGTAGCGCTCGCCATTGCGCTCATATTCGAGTTCGACGTTGCGGGCGAAGGCCTGCGGCGTGCCGAAACTGTCGACGATCACTGAATGGTCGATGACAAGATCGACGGGAACCAGCGGATTGATCTTCTGCGCGGTCCCGCCGAGCGCGACGACGGCGTCGCGCATCGCCGCAAGATCGACGACCGCCGGCACGCCGGTAAAGTCCTGCATCAGCACGCGCGCCGGCCGAAAGGCGATTTCGCGCTCCGTCTTGCCTTTCTCCTCGAGCCATTTCGCGAAGGTTTCGATCGACTCCCTGGTGACCGAACGGCCGTCCTCGTTGCGCAGCAAATTTTCGAGAACGACCTTGAGCGAATAGGGCAGGCGGGAGACGTCTCGAAGCCCGTTTTGCTCCGCCGCCCTCAGAGAGAAATATTGATAGGACCGATTCCCGACGACGAGCGTCTGGCAGGCGTTGAAACTATTGAGCGAAGCCATGGAAAGGTCCTTGCGGCGCTGGAAGGCGGAATCTTTCTAGAAAATTCCATGCCATGGGGGCAAATAGAAAAGACGCGAGCAAAATCGACCGTCAGCTGCGTCGCTCGCCGCGCAGCGGCCGCTCCTCCATACGCGTGAGGAAAAGCAGGGACAGGCCCACGCAAACGGCAAGCGCCAGAAAAACGAGGCGAAAGCTCGAAAACAAAGCGGCGCCGTCGACGTCCGTCTTCATCTCCTCAAGCAATTGCGCGCGGCCGCCGCCAATCGCCAAGGCGGCGAAAAGCGCGACGGCCGCCCCGGCCGCGAGCTGCCGAAAGAATTGCATCGAGGCCGTCGCCGTCCCCAAATCGCGCGAATCGACCGCGTTCTGCACCGAAACGGTCGCGACAGGCAGCATCGCGCCGATCCCGAAGGTCGTGACGGTGAGCAGGGCGTTGAGCAAAAGCAGCGAGCGGCCCGAGCCCATCATCGCGGCCGCGCCCAGAGCGGCGAGAGCGCCGGCGCCGAGCCCGAGGAGCGGAGCGGTCTTATAATGCGTCAAACGCCCCATCAATCGTCCGGACACTGTGGCGCCGGCGACGGTGCCGACCATCAGGGGAATAAGCGTCAGCCCCGATTCGCTCGCATTCATCCCGCCGCAGATTTCGTAATAGATCGGCATCACGACCGAAAGTCCGACGAACCCGCCGAGCCCAAAGGAACTCGACAGAATGGCGTCGCGCACGATTCGAAGTCGGAGAATGCGCAGCGGAATGAGCGGCTCCTCGGCGCGCGCCGTGCGCCAGGCGAAAAGCGCCCAGGCGAGAGCGGAGGCGGCAAGGATCCCGACGATCGGAGCCGACCGCCATGGATAGCGCACGCCGCCCCAGCCAAGCGCCAGCACGAGAAGGCCGGATCCGGCGATCAGCAAAAACGCGCCCAGGTAATCGACGCGATGCGGATGGCGCCGCTCCGGCACCCGCTTCAACCTCGAATTGACGATCAGGAGCGCGGCGAGGCCCAGCGGCAGATTGATCCAGAAGATCAGCGACCAATGCCAATATTGCGCAAAAACCCCGCCGAGCGCCGGACCGGCGATGCTGGAGGTGATGAACACCGCGGCGAAATAGGACTGATACCGGCCGCGCTCGCGGGGCGAGACAAGATCGGCGACGATCGTCTGCGCGAGCGATATCAGGCCGCCGCCGCCAAGTCCCTGAATGACCCTCGCGCCGGCGAGCGCCGCCATGCTCGGGGCCAAAGCGCAAGCGACCGATCCGATCACGAAAGTGATCACCCCGACCAAAATGACGCGCCGCCGCCCGTAGACATCGGCGAATTTGCCGTAGAGCGGCGTCACCACCGTCGCCGCGATGAGATAGGCGGTCACGATCCAGGGCAGATCCTGAGGATCCCCGAGGTCCGCCGCAATGGTCGGCATGGCCGTGACCACAATCGTCTGGTCGAGGGCCGAGAGCAGCATCGCGAGGCCGAGCCCGAACATGACCTGTCGCAGTTCGGCGGCGTTTGGCGGCGGGTTAGCGGACATGGCCTCGAGGGAACAGCACGGGGAGCCCTAACTACAGTGTTGCGGCGCCGAACGAAACCCTCACGCCGGCTTTAGAGGGCTTCGCGGATCACCCGCAGCAGCGCCGCCGCGTCTTCGAGCCCCCGCAGCAGCGGGTCGTCGGCGCTGTGCGGCCTTTCGCGCGCGAGGGCGCGCAGCGCCTGTTCGGACGCCACAATTCGCGGCGCCAGCCGGCGCCGTTTTGCGATGGCGAGCCGCTCGGCCTCGAGCGCGCGCAGCAGACGCGCCTCGGCCACCGTCAGCGGCGGCTCCTCCTGCCGCCTCGGCGTGTCGATGTCGATCGGCGCAGGCGCGAGCTCAGGGAGATCGGCATCGTCTTCCGAAAGGTCGGCGCGCGCGGCGAAGCCGCTCGCGAGCGCGGCGCGCCAGCCGAGCGCGAATGATGACAAGCGCCGGGGCCACGCCATCGGTCCGCCGCGGCAATGGTCGCATCTCCCGCAGGGCCCGCTCTCTTCGCCGAATTCGGCGAGGAGGCGCTGAAAGCGGCAGCCCGGCGCCGCCGCGAGCCGCGCCATCGCCTGGCGTCTGGCGTAATCGCCGGCGGCCGCGTCGTCTTCTTGCGCCGCACCCGGAATGCGCCAGCGCAGCGCCAGCTCCGCGGGCGAGAACAGCGTCAGCGCGCGGGCCGGCGCGCCATCGCGCCCGGCCCGGCCGATCTCCTGATAATAGCCCTCGACCGAGGTCGGCAGATCGGCGTGAATGATGAAGCGCACGTCCGGCTTATCGACGCCCATGCCGAAGGCGATGGTCGCCACCATCACCGCGCCCTTGCGGGTAAAGAAAGCGTCCTGGCTCTCCGCGCGCGTGTGGGCGTCGAGCCCCGCGTGATAGGGAAGCGCGTCGAAGCCGAGCCGCGAGAGTTCGCGGGCGAGCGCGTCGGTCTTGTTGCGCGAGTTGCAATAAATGATGCCGCTTTCCTTCGCGCCGCCGCGGCCTTTGCGCGCGAATTCGACGATCTGCCGCAGGCCGGCGCGCTTCTGCGCGAAATCGAGCGCAAGATTGGGCCGCGCGAAGGAGCGCTGGAAGATCTGCGGGGGCCGCGCAAACAGCGTGCGGGCGATGTCCTCGCGGGTGCGCGGACCGGCCGTCGCGGTAACGGCGAGCATCGGCGGCGCGCCGAGCTTTCGCGCAATCTCGCCCAGCGCGCGATAGTCGGGGCGAAATTCATGGCCCCAATGCGAGACGCAATGCGCCTCATCGACCGCGAAGAGTTTTATGCGAATGCTGCGCAATAAATTCTGCGTTCCGTCCTGGGCAAGACGTTCGGGGGCGGCGTAAAGCAGCTTTGCCCGGCCCGACGCGATGGTGTCGATCGCGGCCGCCGCTTCATCGTCCTCCTGCATGGAGTGGAGCGCGACGGCCCCGACGCCCGAATCGGCGAGGGTTCGAAGCTGGTCGCGCATCAGCGCGATCAGCGGCGAGCAGACGAGAACGAGTCCGCCCCCCGGAGCTGCGGCCGGCAGCTGATAGAGGAGCGATTTGCCGGAGCCCGTCGGCATGATGGCGATGGCGTCGCGCCCCGCGAGCACGGCCTCGACGATCTCCGCCTGACCCGGCAGAAAGTCCGCAAAACCGAAAATGCTGCGCAGCAATTCTTGCGCGGACACCCCCGTCATGGCGCCGCTTGAGACAGCAGCGCTTCGGCGATTTCGCGCCATTCGTCTTCGAGCAGGCCTTTGTGGGGCTCTCGCCCGGCGCGGCGGTACCAATAGAAGGCGTTCGAGCGATCGCCCTCCTTGCGATGGAGAAAAGCGTGAACCCACATACTGTCGGGGTCGGATTTGTCGTCGACGCATTTATGCGCCGCGTTCCAGTCGCCTTTAGCGTCGAACCACAGCGCCCGCAGCGGCGGGGGGAGAGCCGGCGCCTCGGATGCCGAAAGCGATTCGAGAAAAGCGTTGAGGGTCATGAGTTCCAGCATAAAATATATCAAAGAGCGTCATGTTAGCCGCAAATACGCCCGACGTTGACTCCCGCGTGCGCCCCGCCTAAACATCGGCGCATATCTCGAAAGAGAACCCTAACACACGCCGAGCCGTCCGAGAGGCGGTAGGCCAACGCCCGGCAGCGCGATGCGCCCCCGGGCGCGTTTTGCTTTGGAGCCTTCGCGCTCGCGGGAGAACAGCATGTTCGAGAGCCTTTCCGATAAGCTCTCCGGCATTTTCGACAAGCTCACACGGCGCGGCGCGCTTTCCGAGGCCGACGTCAACGAGGCGCTGCGCGAAATCCGCCGCGCGCTGCTCGAGGCTGACGTCGCGCTCGACGTCGTGCGCTCCTTCACCGATAAGGTCCGCGACCGGGCGATCGGCGCCGGCGTCATCAAATCGGTGACGCCCGGCCAGATGGTCGTCAAGATCGTCAATGACGTGCTGATCGAGACGCTCGGCCAGGACGCGGAGCCGATCGATCTCGTCGCCGCGCCGCCGCTCGCCATCATGATGGTCGGCCTGCAAGGCGCCGGCAAAACCACAACCACCGCCAAGATCGCCAAAAGGCTCAAGGAGCGCCACGGCAAGCGCACGCTGATGGCCTCGCTCGACGTCAAGCGTCCGGCGGCCCAGGAACAGCTCGCCGTGCTCGGCCGGCAGGTCGAAGTCGACACGCTGCCGATCGTCGTCGGCCAGACGCCGGTGCAGATCGCCAAGCGCGCGATGGAGGCGGCGCGTTTGCAGGGCTACGACATCGTGTTGCTCGACACCGCCGGCCGCACGCATATCGACGAGCCGCTGATGGCCGAGATGGCGGAGATCAAGACCTCCTCCAACCCGCATGAAATCCTGCTCGTCGCCGATGCGCTCACCGGCCAGGACGCCGTCAATCTCGCCCAGAATTTCGATGAGCGGGTCGGGCTGACGGGCATTGTATTGACGCGTATGGACGGCGACGGCCGCGGCGGCGCGGCGCTCTCCATGCGCTATGTCACCGGCAAGCCGATCAAGCTCATCGGCGTCGGCGAAAAGATGGACGCGCTCGACGAATTCTCGCCGACGCGCATCGCCAACCGCATTCTCGGCATGGGCGACATTGTCGCGCTGGTCGAAAAAGCCGCCCAGGCGATCGACGCCGAACAGGCCCGCAAGGCCGCCGAGCGGATGGCCAAGGGCAAGTTCGATCTGCAGGACCTCTGCGATCAGCTCGCCCAGGTGGAAAAGATCGGCGGATTGGGCGGCATCATGGGTCTGCTGCCCGGCGTCGCCAAGATGAAGGATCAGATCGCCGCGTCCGGTTTCGACGACAAAATGGTGAAGCGCCAGCGCGCCATCATCCTCTCGATGACGCCCAGGGAGCGGCGTAATCCCGATCTGATGAAAGCCTCGCGAAAGAAGCGCATCGCCGCAGGCTCGGGCGTGAAGGTCGAGGAAGTCAACAAGCTCCTCAAGCAGCATCGGCAGATGGCCGATCTGATGAAGTCCTTCGGCGCCGGCAAGCGCGGCGGGGGCATGATGGGCAAGGCGGCGCAAATGATGGGGCTTGGCCCCGGCATGCCGACGCCCACCCAGGAAGAGCTGCAGAAACTGCAGGAGAAGCTCGGCGTGCCGCAGCCAAAGGCGTCACCCGGCGGCATTCCGGCGGCGCCGCCCCCCGATCTTCTCGCCAAGCCAAGCCTGCCGGGGCTCGGCGGCGGCTTGTTCAGCGGATTGAACCCCTTCGGGAAGAAGAAATAGCAAACCGGCGATTGTCGTCGCCGGTCCCCTCACTCACCTCAACGCAACAGGAACGAAAACATGTCCCTTAAAATTCGTCTCGCCCGCGGCGGCGCCAAGAAGCGTCCCTTCTATCGTGTCGTCGTCGCCGACTCGCGCTCGCCGCGCGACGGCCGCTACATCGAGAAGATCGGTTATTTCGATCCCTTGAAGGAGAAGGACGCGGCCGACCGCCTCGTGCTCGACACCGAAAAGGCGAAGGCCTGGATGGAGAAGGGCGCGCAGCCGACCGATCGCGTCGCGCGTCTGCTCGATGGTCTCGGCGTGATGAAGCGCGAAGCGCGCAGCAATCCGCAGAAGGCGCAGCCCAAGAAGAAGGCGCAGGAGCGCGCCGCCGCGGCGGCCGAGGCCGCGGGCGCGGCGGAAGCCCCGGCGGCGTAACTGGGGCGCATCTTTGCCTCGCCCTCGAGAGGGAGTTGGCGGAACGCCATGCGCGATATTTCATTCGCCCTCATGCTGAGGAGCGCCCAACGGGCGCGTCTCGAAGCACGAGGGCGGACAGCGCGTGCGGCGATTTCCTCGTCCTTCGAGACGCGTGCTGCGCACGCTCCTCAGGATGAGGAAATCGAATGAAAGGGCCTGCGAAAGGGCGCGTTCTTCTCGGCCGCTTCGGCGCAGCGCATGGCGTGCGCGGCGAGGTCCGACTGCAGAGCTTCACGAGCGATCCGCTGGCGATCGCAGCCTATGACGGCCTCACCGATAAAAGCGGGACGCGCAATTTCAGGCTGCGCGCCTTGCGCCGGCAGGGCAAGGACATGCTCGTCGCGCAAGTCGAGGGCGTCGACGACCGCGCCGGCGCCGAGGCGCTAAACCGCATCGAACTCTACGTCGCACGCGAGATGCTCCCCGCGCCGGAAGAGGACGAATTCTATATCGCCGATCTCATTGGCCTTCGCGCCGAAACGCCGGATGGCGAGGCGATCGGGGTCGTCGTCGCGGTGCGCAATTTCGGCGCGGGTGACATTCTCGAAATTGCGCCAGCCGCCGGCGGCGAATCGCTGCTTTACCCGTTCACCGGAGCCGTCGTTCCGGTAGTCGACATCGCTCAAGGGCGCGTGGTGATCACGCCGCCGGCGGAGGTCTCGGCCGAGCCGGATCTACACTAGGCCCCGCCGCGCATCTCTCGGCTTATTTCGGCGCCAAAAGGCGCAAGTCCTCCTCGCCATTCTTTACGTAAAAGTCCTTAACGTCGAACCACACCGTCTGCGGCCCGTTCGGCGTGTCGTAAACGATGACGTCATAAATTCCGCCCTCTTTGACGAAACGCCGCTCCTTTTTTCGCCAGCCGGGATGCTTCAGCTGGATCCAGAAATCCTCCGCCGGAACCCCTTCGAGGGAACTGGCCGCGCCCACGATCTTCACAGCCATTTCGCGGCTGTGGCCATCGCCGCCGTCGAAACTCACGAGCGGTTTTGATTTGAGCCTTTCGGCGAAGCTCTGTTTGTAACACTGAAGGAAGGCGGCGGCGCATTCCGACGGCGCCGAGTTCGCATTGGATTGGCTGCAGCTTCGCAGTTGCAGGAAGCACTTGAAGCACGCGTTCAAGCAGGTCAAAGTCAGTGAATCGCGCAGCGACTCGGAGCCCTTCGCGCCCTCGCGCACGGCCCAACAGGTTTTCTGACAACTGCCGTGCATCTGCCCGACCGTGAGCGTTGGCGGCGCGTCAATTGGCGTCGCGCGCGCCGCGAAGAGGCCGCCGAAAGCCCACAATAGAAAGCCTATTCGAAGAAAGAATTTCATCGTTGGCCCCAAGCTGTCGCAATGTCTGCGACACTATGGCCGAGGCTTGATCTCAGCAAGAATGAAACTGCTTCTCGCCTCCGCGCAGGCCATGCCATAACCGCTCCATGTTCCGCGCAACGGTCCTCACCCTTTTTCCCGAAATGTTTCCAGGTCCCCTGGGCCTGTCGCTCGCCGGCGACGCGCTTTCGCGTGGCATCTGGACGCTTGAGCCTCGTCAGATCCGCGAGCATGGGCTCGGCCGCCATCGCGCCGTCGACGACACGCCGGCCGGCGGCGGTCCCGGCATGGTGATGCGCGCCGACGTGCTGGCGGCGGCGATCGACGCCGCCGCGCCCAAGGACGATCCGCGCCCGCGCCTGCTGATGACCCCCCGCGGCGCGCCGCTGACGCAGGCGCGCGCACGCGCGCTCGCCCAAGGCCCCGGCGCGATCATTCTTTGCGCGCGGTTCGAAGGCGTCGACGAGCGCATCATCGACGCCCGCGCGCTCGAAGAAATGTCGGTCGGCGATTTCGTGCTTTCGGGCGGCGAGATCGCGGCGCTGGCGCTGATCGACGCCTGCGTGCGGCTCATTCCCGGCGTGATGGGCGAAGAAGCCTCAGGCGTCGAGGAAAGTTTTGAGGCCGGCCTCCTCGAATATCCGCATTACACGCGGCCCCGCGATTTCGAGGGACGCGACATCCCCGAGGCGCTGCTCTCCGGCGATCACGCCAGGATCGCCAAATGGCGCCATGAACAGGCGCTGGCGCTCACCCGCGCCCGACGCCCGGACCTCTTGGCGCCCCAGACAGGCGACGCCGTGCGACGCCGCTGACTCTCGGCGCGCTGCTCTATTTTTCATCTGGTCCGCCAAGGCGCGCGATCTAGCTATTGAGCAGCTCACCCGAGCTTGAGCCTGAAGCGAGGGCGCAAGGAGGTCCGCACATGCAGAAAACAAAAACGCCGATGAATCCCGACACAGAACGTTCGGCGCTGGATACGCCGACCGATCTTGAAAAGCAGTCGACGATGAAGATCGCCGCGGAAATCAACAAGCTCGTCGCCGACGCCCTTTCGCTTTATCTCAAGACCAAGAATTTCCACTGGCACATGAGCGGCCCGCATTTCCGCGACTACCACTTGCTGCTCGACGAGCAGGCGACACAGATCTACGCGACCGTCGACCCGTTGGCCGAACGGGTGCGCAAGCTTGGGCAACCGACGCTGCGCTCGATCGGGCAGATCGCGAAATTATCGCGCATCAAGGACAATAATGAGGAATTCGTTTCGCCTTTCGGCATGCTGTGCGAATTGCTCGACGACAACAAGGGGATGGCCGAGTCGCTGCGCAACGCCCATAAAGTCTGCGACGACAACGAAGACATCGCGACGGCGAGCCTTCTCGAAACTTTTCTCGACGAGACCGAGAAGCGAACCTGGTTCCTGTTCGAGGCGGCGCGCGGCGCCGGCCCCGGCGGCCACTGAGCGCGGACGCGCCTCTCTCGAGACGCTAGCGCGTCGGAACCGGCGTGCCGCTGCGATAATCATAGAAGCCGCGCTGAGTCTTTTTGCCGAGCCAGCCGGCTTCGACATATTTCACCAGCAGCGGGCAGGGGCGGTATTTTGAATCCGCCAGGCCCTCATGCAGCACCTGCATGACCGAAAGACAGGTGTCGAGGCCGATAAAATCGGCGAGCTGCAGCGGACCCATCGGGTGGTTGGCGCCGAGCTTCATCGCCGTGTCAATGGCGTCGACCGAGCCCACGCCTTCGTAGAGCGTGTAGATCGCCTCATTGATCATCGGCAGCAGAATGCGGTTGACGATGAAAGCGGGGAAGTCCTCCGAAACGCTGATCGTCTTGCCGAGCTTGGCGACAAACGCCTTCGTCTCCTCGAAAGTGACGTCATCGGTCGCGATGCCGCGAATGAGTTCGACAAGCTGCATGCGCGGCACCGGATTCATGAAATGAATGCCGATGAAGCGCTCCGGCCGACCGGTGACCGCGGCAAGGCGGGTGATCGAAATCGACGACGTATTGGAGCTGATGATCGCGCCGGGCTTTACGAACTGCGCGAGCTCCGTCAGAATTTTGCGCTTGAGGTCTTCGACCTCGGTCGCCGCCTCGATCAATAGGTCGGCGTCGGCGAAGTCGGCCATTTTTGGCGCGCCGGATATGCGCTCCAGCGCCGGTTCGACCGCCGCGGCGTCGATCTGGCCGCGCTCGACGGCGCGGCGCATCTGCGCGGCGACATCGGCGATGCCGGCGTCGATACGCTCCTGCGAAATGTCGTTCAGGGCGACGTCATAGCCGGCAAGCGCGCAGACATGGGCGATCCCCTTCCCCATCTGGCCCGCGCCGATGACGCCGATCTTGCGAATTTCGAAGCCCATTTTTTACCACCGTCAGCCAAGCTCGCGCCGGATAGCAAGCGGCCCGCCCGCGCTGAGTGCGTGCCGCAGTGCAATATAACTTGCGATCCTTCGCAAAGAAAACAAAGAAAAGAAACTGCGGAGCCCCGAGCGCCGACGCTCCGCCAAACTCACAGCCGCCGCGCCGGACCAAGTGGACCGAAGCGACGGCCGTTTTTCGCGGTCAGCGGCCGATCTTCGCCAGCTCGGCCTCGAGCTCCGGCAGGGCCGTGAAGAGGTCGGCGACGAGGCCATAGTCGGCGACCTGGAAAATGGGCGCCTCCTCGTCCTTGTTGATCGCCACGATCACCTTCGAATCCTTCATGCCGGCGAGATGCTGGATCGCCCCAGAAATGCCGGCGGCGATGTAGAGATCGGGCGCCACCGCCTTTCCGGTCTGCCCCACCTGCAGGTCGTTTGGCGCATAGCCGGCGTCGACCGCGGCGCGAGACGCCCCGATCGCGGCGTTAAGCCGCGTCGCGACCGGATCCAGCACCTTCTGGAAATTCTCCGCCGACCCGAGCGCCCGCCCCCCGGAAAGAATGATCCGCGCCGAGGTGAGCTCGGGGCGTTCGGACTTCGCCAGCTCTTCGCTCTTGAAGGCGGAAACGCCGGGATCGGCGGGCGCCGCAATCGCCTCTATGGGCGCCGAGCCGCCTTCGGGGGCCGCCGCGAAGGCGGTGGTCCGCACGGTGATCACTTTCTTTGCGTCCTTCGCGCGCACGGTCTGGATCGCATTGCCGGCGTAGATCGGCCGCTCAAAAGTGTCGGCCGACACGACCTTGATGATGTCCGAGACCTGCATCACGTCGAGCAGCGCCGCGACGCGCGGCAGCACATTCTTCGTCGCCGAGGTCGACGGCGCGATGATGAGGTCATAAGCGCCGGCGAGCGAGACGATCAGCGCGGCGACCGTCTCGGCCAGGACATGATCGAGCGACGCGTCTTCGGCGACGAGGACCTTCTCGACGCCGGCGAGCTTCGCCGCCTGCTCGGCCGCGCCCTTGAGGCCGGGCCCGACGATGAGGACATGAACGGGGCCGCCGATCTCCTTGGCGGCGGTGAGCGCCTTGGCGGTCGCCGGGGCGATCGCGTCGCCGGCGGTTTCGGCAAGAAGCAGAATCGTCATCTTCAAAGCACTCCCGCTTCCTTGAGCTTGCCAACGAGCTCGACGACAGAGCCGACCTTGACGCCCGCCTTGCGTTTCGCAGGCTCGGAGGTTTTCAACACTTCAAGGCGCGGCGAAATGTCGACGCCGTAATCGGCCGGCGACTTCACGGCGACTTCTTTCTTTTTTGCCTTGATGATGTTGGGCAGCGAGGCGTAGCGCGGCTCGTTAAGACGCAAATCCGTGGTGACGACCGCCGGCAGCTTCAAGCTGACGGTCTGCAGCCCGCCATCGATCTCGCGCGTCACGTCGACGGCGCCCTCAGCCATCTCGACCTTCGACGCGAAGGCGCCCTGGCCCCAGCCGAGCAGCGCCGCGAGCATCTGACCCGTCTGATTGCAATCGTCGTCGATCGCCTGCTTGCCCATGATGACGAGCTGCGGCTGTTCCTCGGCGACGATCTTGGCGAGGATCTTGGCGACGGCGAGCGGCTCGACGGTCTCGTCGGTCTTGACCAGAATGCCCCGGTCGGCGCCCATGGCGAGGCCGGTGCGCAAGGTCTCGTCGGCCTTGGCCGGACCGATCGTGACCACAATGACTTCCGTCGCCTTGCCGGCCTCTTTGAGCCGCAGCGCCTCTTCGACGGCGATCTCATCGAAGGGGTTCATCGACATTTTCACATTGGCGAGATCGACGCCCGAACCGTCCGCCTTCACCCTGATCTTGACGTTGTAATCGACGACCCGTTTGACGGGCACGAGAATCTTCATCGCGCGACCCCTTGGTCCTTCTGACCCCTTTGGCGAGACGGTGTCGGAGCGCCGCTTGCGCGCGCGCCACTCTGGCTAAAGCCGTCGCGCGGTCTGGTAGCGGGGGCGCGCGCGCAAGTCAAACAAAGCGACCGCGGCCCCGCGATTAGGGCCCGTCGTCGCCGGCGTCCGGCGCGCGCGGCGCGGGAGCGAGCGCGCCGCCCCGGTCAAAAAGCCTGTGCCGGCGGCGCTTGAAGATCGGCGTCAGCACCAGACCCGCGGCGATGCCGCCGACATGCGCCATCCAGGCGACCGCGCCACCCTCGCCCATAGAGGCGTTGATGAGCTGCATCAAAATCCAGGCGCCGACGAAGAGCCAGCCCGAGGCGACGAAGGAGAACAGCGGCGCCCGCAGCCCCAGGATCGACCTCGGCCGCGCCCCGGAGAGCCAGGCGCCGAGATAAATCGGCGCGAGCGCCAGCGAGAGCGGCGGAAAGATTCCCGCGACCGTCGCGCGCGGATGGAGCAGCAAAAAGGCCGCGCAGACGCCGGAGATCGCGCCCGACGCGCCGACGAGCGGCAAGATCGAATGCGGCGTGGCGTAGATGTAGAACACGCCGGAGGCGACGCCGCAGGAAAGATAAAACAGCAGATAGTGGAGCGACCCCATGGCGTCTTCGACATTGTCGCCAAAGACGTAAAGGAACAGCATGTTCGAGCCGAGGTGCACCACCGACGAATGAAAGAACAGCGCGGTGACAAGCGTCAGCGCAGCCGGCGGTCCGACAATCCAGTCGGCGAGCTGGGCCTCGCCGAAGAGCACGCGCGGGATGATCGCGAATCCGCGCACGACGGTCAGCGGATCGCCGAAAATCTCGCTCTGCACCACCAGGAATATGACGACGTTGAGCGCGATCAGCATCCAATTCACGATCGGCCGCCGCAAATAGCGCAGCGGCGCGTCGTCATAGATCGGCATCACCATGGCGCGCTCCTTATCAATCGCTAGCCTAACATATGGCGACGCCGACGAGCCGCGTCACGACCGCGCGAACCGCCGATCGAGCCACGTCGTCGCGAGCACGCCCAGCCCGGCGATGTCGAAGGCGACGGTCAGCAGCCCGTAAACGACCGCTCCGGCCAGGATCTGAGCGATGAGCGCGAGAATGCCCGGACTCATCTCGCGCAAGGGCGTGAGCGCGAGCGACATTGCGCCCGTCGCCACAAGCGCAGCGAACATGTCCCAGAACGACGGCCAGACCGGCTGCGTGCGCAGTGCGAAATAGACCGTCGCCACAAGCGCCGCGATGTAGGCGCCGGCTTGCGCGATCGCGAGATTGGAAGCGTCCTCGCCCCAGGGCAGGATCACGAGCAGCGCCAGGCCGAAGGCGACCGCGGCAAGCGCCGCGACCATCAATGGCGCCGTCTTCTTTTCGATCTGAAAGACGGGATTGACGCCGAACAGAATGACGCCCATCGCGAAAAGTCCCGGAAGCAGCAGGCCGAGGTAATGGCCGAAGGGACCGCGATATTGCGCCGGCACGATGAGCGCTTCGATCGACGGCATGACGAACCAGAGGCCGGCGCACGCCGGCAGTAAAAAGGCGACGACGATGCCCATGTTGCGCGCGACTTGCTCCTTGGCGCGGTCGACGCCGTGGAGTTCATGCGCGGCGACGGCGATCTGAAACAAGAGCACGTCGAGCGCCGAGCCGAGCGCCTGCACCGCACGCACGCCAAGATCATAGGCCAGCGCGAACTGGCCGGTTTCGGCGAAACCGAAGACGCTTGCCACGATGGAGCGCGCCACAAGCGGCATCGCCTGATAGAGAAGATGCGCGGTCACGATCGGCGCGCTATAGGCCGCAAGCGCACGCGCATTCTGACTCGAAGCGGCGCGAATGTCGGCGCCGGGATCGAGCAGCGCGCGACGTCCGAGAATGACCGTGCCGAACAGGCTCGCGACGCCGCCAGCGAGCGCCACCGCAGCCGAGTGAAAAATAAAGGCGCCGCCGCCAATCAGGACAAGCGACAGCGCATTCTTGACGAGCATGAGGCGCACATAGGCGTGGTCATGAAAACGCGCGCGCACCAAAGCGGTACAATAATCGAAAAGCCCATTGGCCACCGACGTCAGCAGCGCAAGCAGAATGAGATTGGTTTCGAAGTCGAGCGGCGGCCCGGCAAGCGCATAAATGCCCGTGGCCAATGTGAGGAAGAGCGTGACGCCGATGAAGGCCGCGTCGAGCGTCGAGCGCACCACCGGCTCTTTGTTGCGCGTGCGCTTTGAGTAAAAGCGCGTCGCCGAAAGACGCAGCCAATCATAGAGCGCCGTCTGCACGACCACCGCGATAGAGAAGGCGAGCGCGAAGCGGCCATATTCCTCGGGGCCGAGAAATTTCGCCACCGTGAGGCCGATGACGAAATTGACGATCGTATTGGCGAGAAATGCGAGAAGAACGTTCACTTAGGCGTAACCCCCACCCCAACCCTCTTCCGCTGCGCGGGAGAGGGATTCAGGCTCGGGTCGCGACAAGGAACGCGCGCGCCGCCGATCGCTTGCGTCCCCTCTCCCATCCGAAGTCGGCTGTCGCCGACTTCGGAGTCGATGCGCAAATCTGGAACACCCGATTTGCGAGAGCGGGGGAGGGACAGGGAGGGGGCGACGGGTCGGCGCAATGTCTCTCTTGCCAGGATCACAAAGCGCTCCAGCGGCCGAGCGCGACAAGCTCGCGCAACGCCTGTGCGTCGCGCGGCGTCACGTCGGGATAATCCAAGTCCGCCGTCGCGGGATCGAAATATTTCCACGAGCGGGCGCATTTGACGCCGGCGGCGCGTTGCGAAACCACGCCGACCCCCGGCGCTTCCGGCAGGCGGAAGGCGTCCATCGGCGCTTCTCCCGGCAAGACGCGAATATCCGAGGCGATGCAGATTTCGGCGAGATCGACGCCCTCCAACGCCGCGCGCAACGACTCGTCCGCGATGTAGACGATCGGCGCCGCCTCTAACGAAGAGCCGATGCGCTTTTGCGCGCGCTCGATTTCGAGCGCCCCGGTGACGACCGAGCGGATCTTGCGAATTTTCTCCCATTTGGCTGCAAGCGCGTCGTCGCGCCATGCGTCGGGAATGGTCGGAAAATGCTCGAGATGCACGGACTGCGCGTTCGGAAAACGCGAAAGCCACGCCTCCTCGGCGGTGAAGACGAGAATCGGCGCGAGCCATGTCGTGACGCTGCGGAAGATGCGATCGATGGTCGCGAGCGCCGCCTTGCGTTTGACGCTCGAGGGCGGATCGCAATAGAGCGCGTCCTTGCGCACGTCGAAGTAAAAAGCCGACAGCTCGCTCGTCATGAAATGGGTGAGCAGCGCGACGACGCGCTTGTAGTCGTATGCCGCATAGGACGCGCGGATCGACTCGTCGAGCTGATGCAGACGATGCAGCATGAGACGTTCGAGTTCTCCCGCCTCGCGCATCGCCGCATCGTCATTTGGCTGATAATGCGCCAGCGCGCCGATCATCCAGCGGGTTGTGTTGCGCAGCTTGCGATAAAGCTCGACGAAGGTTTTGAGGATTTCGGGTCCGACGCGCAGATCGTCGGCATAATCCGACGCCGCGACCCAGAGCCGCATGATGTCGGCGCCGGAATCGGCGATGATTTTTTGCGGCGCGACGACATTGCCGAGCGACTTCGACATTTTGCGCCCCCGCTCGTCCAGCACGAAGCCATGCGTCAGCACGGCGTCGTAGGGCGCGCGGCCGCGCGTGCCGCAGCTTTCGAGGAGCGAGGAATGAAACCAGCCGCGATGCTGATCGGAGCCTTCAAGATACATGATCTCGTCTTCGCCGCCGTCGCGCTTGCGGCGGATGCCGGCGAGCATCGGAAAATGCTGCGGGTCTTCGAGCGTGAAGGCGTGGGTCGAGCCTGAATCGAACCAGACGTCGAGAACGTCGGAGATCTTCTCGTAATCCTCCGCCTTGTAATCGGGCGAAAGAAAACGCTCGGCGGCCTTCGCTTCATACCAGGCGTCGGCGCCTTCCTTTTCAAAAGCCTCGATAATGCGGGCGTTGACGCGCGCGTCGACAAGCGGCTCATGCGTCCCCTTCTTGACGAAGACGGCGATTGGCACGCCCCAGGCGCGCTGGCGCGAGACGACCCAATCGGGACGATTCTGAATCATCCCCCGGATACGGTTCTCTCCCGCCGCCGGAGTCCATGTCGTGCGGGCGATCTCTTCGAGCGCAATCTCGCGGAGCGTCGATCGATTTCCACGAACCTCATCCTGAGGAGCATGCGAAGCGCGCGTCTCGAAGGATGCGGCCGCCGAACCCTCGTCCTTCGAGACGGCGCTGCGCGCCTCCTCAGGATGAGGGTTCGATTGAGAGAATGGCCGGTCCATCGCGATGGACCCAGAGGCGATGGATTTATCCATCGCGATGAACCATTGCGGCGTGTTGCGGAAGATCACCGGCTTCTTCGAGCGCCATGAATGCGGATATTGGTGCTTCAATTTTCCGCGCGCGACGAGATTGCCGGCCTGAACCAGCGCGGCGATCACAGCTTCGTTGGCGTCGCCCTTCTCGCCCTTGTCGGTGATGACGCGCTTGCCTTCAAAGCCCGGCGCGTCCTTCGTGTAGAAGCCGTCCTCGTCGACCGTATAGGGAATGCGCGAATCGATGGCGCGCGCCTGCAACGCGCGCGCGTTCGCCATCCAGATGTCGAAGTCCTCGCGGCCGTGGCCCGGCGCGGTGTGCACGAAGCCGGTGCCCGTGTCGTCGGTGACATGCTCGCCATCAAACAGCGGCACGTCGAAATCATAGCCAAGATGCGCCAGCGGATGCGCGCAAATCAGTTCGGCGAGCATCGCGGCGGGCACGTCGTGCAAACGCTCGTAGCCATCGACCTTCGCCGCCTTGAACGCCTCGCTCGCAAGCTTGTCGGCGATGACGAAGGTTGCGCCCGGAAGCGCCCAGTTGCCTGCGGGCGCATGGGTGACGTGATAGAGGCCGTAGTCGATCTTCGAGGAGAAGGAGATCGCGCGATTGCCGGGAAGCGTCCAGGGCGTCGTCGTCCAGATGATGATGCGCGCGTCGCTCAGTTCGCCCTCGGCGCCCCGCGGGATCGGAAACGCCACCCAGACCTGATCGCTCGTATAATCCTCATATTCGACTTCGGCTTCGGCGAGCGCGGTCTTTTCGACGACGCTCCACATCACCGGCTTCGAGCCGCGATAGAGCAGGCCGTTCGCGGCGAATTTCATGATCTCGCGCGCGATCGTCGCTTCCGCCGGAAAAGCCATCGTCGAATAGGGATGGCCCCAATCGCCGGCGACCCCTAAGCGCTTGAACTCCTCGCGCTGAACGCCGAGCCAATGTTCCGCATAGGCGCGGCATTCGCGCCGGAAGGCGATCATCGCGTCTGGATCAGTGAAGTCCGGCTTCTGCTTGCCCTTGGCCCGATAATTCTCCTCCTCGATCTTCCATTCGATCGGCAGGCCATGGCAGTCCCAGCCCGGCACATAGACGCAGTCCTTGCCGGTCATGCGCTGGCTGCGCGTCACCAGATCCTTGAGGATCTTATTGAGCGCATGGCCAATATGAATATTGCCGTTGGCGTAGGGCGGGCCGTCATGGAGCGTGAATTTCGGACGACCTTCGCCCGATTCGCGCATTTTTTGCTCCAGGCCGATGGTCTGCCAGCGCTTGAGGATTTCCGGCTCGCGCTGCGGCAGGCCGGCGCGCATCGGAAAATCCGTGACCGGCAGATAGAGGCTTTTCGAATAGTCGGGCCCTTTCGGGCTGTCGTCGTTCATCGTCGTGAAAACCGGCTGGGGCGGACGCAGGCGCCATAAGCGCCGCTATTGCGCGCTGATTAGAGGATTTCTAGGAAGAGCGCCAATCGCGCCGCACCCGGACCCTGCGCGAGCCTTAGCTCCAAGCGCAGGGTCCGGTAATTCGAAGGGCGCTCAGGAAAGGCATCTGGTCCTTAATAGCAGCGCAGACCGAACGGGAAAAGACGGCCGGCGCCCCTAGCGGGGTCGCCTCAGCCCGAGCAGTCCGGCGAGATAAGCGAAGCCTCCCGCCACAACGGCGATGACCAGCAACACCAGAAATGCGCCGGACAACAGCGTGAACCCGATGAAGAGCAACAACAGCAGCGCCGCGGTGACCATCAGGCTCTGCCATGGCGAGAGCTTGACGACCTTGACGCGACCGGCGCCCGTCGCGACCCAGATCCGCGAGGCGTCCGTCTCCTCGCCCGGCAAGATGATTTCGACCCGTCCCTTGGGCTCTTCGTTCATAACGGCTCCCTCCTGTCGAGGACGATGTCTCCAAGCTAGATCGCGCGCAACTTATGGCAACAGATCATTCGCCCGGCTCAAAGCGCCGCTTTCGGCCAATCGTCTTCGCGCCTCTTCGACGTCGACGCGCATTCTTTCGACGAGCGCCTCGACGCTGTCGAATTTCGCTTCGGCCCGTATGAAGCCGTAGAAGGCCACTTCCACCTGCTTGCCGTAGAGGTCGCCATCGAAATCGAAGAGGAAGACTTCAAGCAGCGGCGCGCCATTGTCAAAGGTCGGCCGGCGTCCGAAGCTGGCGACGCCCTGATGAACCTTCCCATCGACCTCGATCGTCACCGCGTAGATCCCGTGCTTGAGCCGATTGGCGGGATCGAGCGCGATATTGGCGGTCGGAAAGCCGAGCGCGCGCCCGCGTTTGTCGCCGTGGCGCACGACGCCGCGAATGAAATAAGGGTGGCCGAGAAGCCGGCGGGCCAGCGCCGCGTCGCCGCGTTCCAGCGCTTCCCGCGTCGCTGTCGAGGAGACGGCCTCTAAGCTGCCCTCTTCGTCCTGGGTGATGCGGTCGACGATCTCCACGATCATCCCAAGCCGTTCGCCTTCGGCGCGCAGGAACTCCGGTCCGCCTTCGCGGCCGGCGCCAAAGCGAAAATCATAGCCCGCGACGACCGCCGAAAGCTGCAGGCGCTTGTGCAGGATCTCTTGCGTGAAGACGCGCGCCGGGCTCTGCGCGAAGTCCTTGTCGAAGGTGAGCACGACGATCCCGTCGAGGCCGAGCCGCGCCGCCTGCGCCGCCTTTGCGTCGGGCGGCGTGAGACGAAAGATCACCGTCCGCCCCGCGAAAAAATCCGCCGGATGGGGCTCGAAGGTCAGCAGAATGCAGGGACGCGAGAGTTTCGCGGCGAGCGCCTGGGCCCGAGCGATGACGCCGCGGTGGCCTCTGTGCAACCCGTCGAAATTGCCCACCGCCGCGACCGCGCCTTCCAGTCCAGGCGGCGGCGCTTGAGGGTCGCGCGCAAAGATGAAGGAGGCGGACACGGCCCGGGCCGGAAGATCTAAGCTGAGGCCGGCTTCACCTCTGCTGGCGCTGGCGTTGCGGCGCGGATCGCCTGCTCGCGGCTCGGCACCATGACGAAGGCCTCGCCGTCGAGCACGACCTTGCCGTCGACGAGACATTCGCATTTGAGTTTGGCGCGCCGGCCTTTTTCGATCAGCTCCACCACTTCGACAATGACGGTGATGACGTCGCCGATCTTCACCGGCGCGCGAAAATTCAGCGTCTGCGACAGATAGACCGCGCCGGGGCCAGGCAGATACATGCCGATGACCGTCGAAATGAGCGAGGCCGTATAAAGGCCATGCACGATGCGCTCGCCAAAGCGCGTCTTCGAGGCGAAGTGATCCGAAAGATGAATCGGATTGCGGTCGCCGGAAAGATCGGCGAAGGCGATGACGTCGTCGTCCATCACCGCCTTCATCAGCGTCTCGCGCATGCCGACGCTCAGATCCTCGAAATAGTAGATTTTGAACGGCGTCGACATGGAGCCACCGGAAAGTTGTGTTGCGGATCGTGACCGCAGATGAGGCCTGTGCAGCCCCCTTTTACCAGAAAAGCTCGCGAGCCAAAGCCTTGGGACGAGCCCCGGCGCGCGCGAAGAGCGATTCGAGCGCCGCTTCGTCAAGCGCGCCGCCGCCGGGATGCAGCTCGGCGCGATGCACGCCATGGATGATGAAGAGGCAGTCGAGCCCGGCGCGGCCCGCGCCGGAAAGGTCGGTGAAGGCGCCGTCGCCGATCGCCAGCGTGCGCGCCTTGTCGACTTCGCCGCCGCGCAAATTCTTGAGCCGCTCCAGGGCGGCGGCGTAGATCGGGGCGTGGGGCTTGCCGAAGGTCAGAACGCGGCCGCCGATCGCCGCATAGCGTTCGGCGATGGCGCCGGCGCAGTAGACGAGATCATTGCCGATGGCGACGACAATATCGGGATTGGCGCACAGCATCGTCAGGTCGCGCGCCTTCAACGCCGCGAGCTGTTCGTCATAGTCCGAGGGCGTTTCGTTGCGCTCGTCAAAGAGGCCGGTGCAGACGATGTAATCGGCGGCTTGCGGCCCGACGCGCATGATCGGCGCGCCGAGACGCCGCGCGGCCGCCCGGAACAGACCGTCGTCGCGTGCGGGGCCCAGGTGGTAGACCGCCTGTCCGGCGCGCGCGACGAT
Source organism: Methylocystis sp. H4A (assembly GCF_015709545.1). Taxonomy (NCBI): domain Bacteria; kingdom Pseudomonadati; phylum Pseudomonadota; class Alphaproteobacteria; order Hyphomicrobiales; family Methylocystaceae; genus Methylocystis; species Methylocystis sp. H4A. Next base: position 40,395 of record NZ_JADNQY010000022.1, read on the forward strand.
CTCGCGCAGCGCAAGCTCCCCCGCCGAGAGGAGATCGTCGAAACAGTCCTGCGGCACGCCAAGGCCGAGGAGCTGGCGGCGCACTTCTTCGTCCGGGCGCGAGGCGTTGGTGATCAGCACGACAATCCCGCCTTGCGCGCGGAAGCGCCGCAAGGCCTCAGCGGCTTCCGGGAAGTGGCGCCGGCCGTCAATCAGCACGCCCCAGCCGTCGCACAGAATCGCGTCATATCCGTTGGCGATGTCGCGCAGGCCGGCGATGAACGGAATGCGGCCGCGGTCTGCCGAGGCGCCCGCCGTCAAAAGCGCGCCTCGGCGAACGCGGCGGCGTAGGCTCCGTCGCAGACGGGATTAAAAGTCCCGGTCGATTCGTCGAGCAGCAACAATCGCCCGTCCATGATTCGAAACAAGGCGCCGTGCAGCCGCAGATGCCGGTGATGTTCGAGCACCTGGATCATGGGAAAGGAGCGCAAGTTGCGCAGCGTCTGCCTCACCGACTCGAACTCCAGGCGCTCCACATAGTCGGCGTCCTTGGGATTAGGCCGAACGCCCAGGCGATCAGCCGCGGGGCCAAGCATTTTGATCCAGTCGCCGATAAAGTCGCTGTGGCTCAGCCGCGGCGCGTCGGGATCCGCGGCGATTTCCGCATAGGCGCGCACTCCGCCGCATTGCCCATGGCCGAGCACCACGAGGTCTGAAACCTTTAGGGCCATGACGGCGTATTCCAGCGCCGCGGAAGCGCCGTGATAATGATCGTCGGGCTCGTAAGGCGGCACCAGCGCCGCGACGTTGCGCAAGACGAAAAGTTCGCCGGGGCCGGCGCTGAAGATGGTCTCGGGCGCGACGCGCGAATCGCAGCAGCTGATGATCATCGTTTTGGGCGTCTGGCCCCTGACCGCCAACTCTTCGAATCGGTCGTGATCAGCCAGGAAACGCCCGCGAATGAAGGACTCATAGCCCTCAATGAGCGTTTCCGGCAGACCGGCCGCGCCGAACGACTGCTCGTGATCCGCCATTTATCGTTCCCTTCGCGCGCCTCGGCCAGGTCCGCCTCGGCCAGGTCCACCTTGGCTAAGTTCGCCTTGGCCAAGCGGATGGCGGACCCCGGGGTTATTGTGTAGATCACGCGGCGGGGTCAAGAGCAGGCCGGTTCGTTTCGATGCTGGAGTTTTGAATGATTTCCCGACTAAAGCGCAGCGTGCTGGCGATGCCGGGCTCGAACGCCCGAGCGCTGGAGAAGGGCAAGACGCTCGCCGCCGACGTCCTGATGTTCGAACTTGAAGACGGGGTCGCGGAATCCGCCAAGGCGACGGCGCGCGCGCAGGTCGCGGCGGCGGTGGCCGGCGGCGGCTATGGCGCGCGGCAACTCGTCGTGCGCGTCAACGCCCGCGGCTCCGAGTGGTATAAGCCCGACATCGCCGCCATCGCGCCGCTCGGCCCAGACGGCATCGTCATTCCCAAGGTCAGTTCACGCGACGAGATTTTGAAGGCGGCCGCCGATCTCGTCGCCGCAGGCGCCCCGTATAAGACGCGCCTCTGGGCGATGATCGAGACGCCCCGGTCCGTCCTGGACATCGAAAAAATCGCCAGCGCCGCGGACGATCGGGCTTCGCGTCTCGAGGTCCTGGTGCTTGGCCCCAATGACATCGCCAAATCGACGCGCGCGCGGCTCACGCCCGGACGGCCGGCGCTGTTGTCCTGGCTTTCGGCCGGCGTGCTTGCGGCGCGGGTCCACAACATCGAGATCATCGACGGGATTTACAACGACTTCAATGATCTCGACGGCCTTCGCCGCGAGGCGGAGCAGGGGCGCGACTTCGGCTTCGACGGGAAAATGCTCATTCATCCAGGCCAGATCGGTCCGGTGAATGAAATTTTCGCGCCGAGCGCCGAGGAGGTCGATTTCGCCCGCCGCATCATCGCCGTGTTCGACGAGCCGGACAACGCGGACAAGGGCGTGGTGCAGATCGACGGGAAGATGGTCGAACGTCTGCATCTCGACATTGCGCGCCGCACGTTGCAGCTTGTCGAGGCGTCAGGCTGAGGGCCGCCTGTTTTGCGGGCGCCGAACGCATCAACTATAAGGATGCGGGACAGCAAGGATGAGCCAATGGTCTTGCCGAACGACGAAGAACCGAAGCGCGTCGAACCTTCGGAAGCGCCCATCGATTTTGCAGTATCGCCGTCTGACCCGCCGCCTCCGCCGCCGGTCAGACGCAAGCGGCGCTCCTTCTTTGGCCCCCTGGCGGCGACATTGCTGCTGCTCGTGCTCCTCGCGGGCGCAGCTCTTTATGCGTCGATCGCGTTCAAGGACCGGGACGAGCGGCTGAAGATCGTCGCGGACTATGCCCAGCCTTATGTGGATCAGGCGAGCGGCGCCTTAGGCGAGTTGAAGGACCGGGTCCGTTCGCTCATCGGCGAGACCGAACCGACGCAGACGACGACGCTCCCGCTCGAAACCCCGCCAAGCGAGCCTGCCACGACCGTCGCGGAAGCGCCCCGGCCCTCCACCACACCCCCGCCCTCCACGGCGCCCGTGAAATCCGCCGAACCGGCGGTCGAACCGACGCCGCTGGCGCCGCCCACGCCAGCGCCTAACGCCGCTATGGAATCGCAGAAGACGGCGATCGAATCGCAAAAAGCAGCGGTCGCAGCGTTGCAGAGCCGCGTCGATTCGGCCGAAGAGCTCGCGCAACGCGCCTTGCGCGTCGCCGAGGCCGCCGCCAACGCCGCGAAGACCACCGCCGAAGCGGCGGGGAAGGCGAGCCCGGCTCCCGTCGCTACCGCCGAACAGGGTGAACCCGGGGCGCTAACCGCCAACGAGCAGGTGACGGCGCTTGAAGGCCGCATTGACGAACTCGGGAATGAGACTAAGGCGCTGCGTGAGCGCCTCGAGTCTGCGAAGGGCGAGACGCGCGCGGCGCCAGAGGCCACGGCGGCCAAAACTCCGGACGGACCGGCGGCGATCGTCGTCGTCGCCTATGCGCTTCAACGCGAGTTGGAGTCGGGCCGGCCCTATGCTGTCGAGACGAAGGTGCTGACGCGGCTCGGCACCGATCCTGCCGCGTTGGCGGCCCTCTCGCCATTCGCGGAAAAGGGCGCGCCGACCGCGGCGCAACTGAAGGCGGACTTCGCGCCGGCCGCCAAGCGCATCCACGCGCTTGAGAGCGGCGCCTCCGGCGATCTTACAGAGCATCTGATGAAGGGCGCCAGCAAACTCGTGCGCGTTCGTCCCTCCGGTCAAGCGCCGACGACCGAGGCTCAGACGGTGGAAGAAAAAGTCGCTCACATCGAAGCGGCGCTCGCCCATGGCGATCTCGCTCAGGCGAGCGCCGTTTTCGCGGCGCTCCCCGAAGCGGCCCAGAACGAAGCCAAAGACTTCGGCGCGACCTTGCGCGCCCGCGTCGACGCAGGACGGGCGGCCGACGATCTGCTGCATGGCGCGATCGCCGCGCTCGGCGCAACGAAAGAGTAAGCGGGATCCATCGCCATGCTGTTTCTCTTGTTCTTCATTATCGCGCTTGCCGCGGTCGCCTATGGCCTCGAATGGCTGATCGAACAGCCCGGGTCGCTGACGCTGGATTTCGCCGGCTATCAGTTCGAAGCGTCGATACCGGTGGCGGTGGCGGGTCTGCTGCTGGTCATCGCCGCGACGGTCGTCCTCTGGGCGATCGCCATGGCGCTGCTGCGGCTGCCTGGCCGCTGGAGCGGCGGGTCGCGGACGAAGCGCCGGGACAAGGGATTCGACGCGCTTTCGCAGGGATTCATCGCCGTCGGCTCCGGCGACGCCGCCCGCGCCCGCAAGGCCGCGCATGTCGCCGAACGGCTGCTGCCGAGCGAGCCGCTCACACAGGTTTTGAAAGCCCAGGCGGCGCAGCTCGCCGGCGATCGGCGGGTTGCGGAAGAGACCTTCCACAAAATGACGTTGAAGCCGGAGACAAAGCTGCTCGGCTTGCGCGGGCTGCACATCGAGGCGCGCCGACGCGAGGACGCCGACGCGGCGCATCATTTCGCCAAGGAGGCGCATGACATCGCGCCAGTGCCCTGGGCGGGCGCCGCGATGCTCGAACATCTCGCCGCGCAAGGCGACTGGCAGAAGGCGCGCGAAGCGATCGAGGCCAGTTTTACCGCCAAGGCGATCGACGCGCCGACGGCGCAGAACCTTCGCGCCGTGATGGAAACCGCCATGGCGATGGAGAAGGAGCGCGACCATCCCCATGACGCGCTCCATCTCGCACGCCAGGCGTTGAAGCGCCGGCCGGGCTTCGCGCCAGCCGCCGTCGCCGCGGCGCGAGTGCTTGCCCGCCATGGCGACCAGAAGCAGTCGCTGAAGCTGATCGAAACGGTCTGGGCGACGAAGCCGCATCCTGACCTCGCCGCCACCTATCTCGAGGCGCTGTCGGGAGAATCGAATACGACGAAGCTCGCGCGGGTGGAGAGGCTCGCCCGCGCCGCCCCCAACGCGCCGGAGAGCCGGCATATCGTCGCGGAGGTCGCACTGTCGGCGCGCGATTTCGCCAAGGCCCGCGACGCGCTCGCGCCGCTGATCGCCGCCGGCCGTCATCCGACCGCGCACACCTGTCTGATGATGGCGGAGATCGAAGATGGAGAGCAGGGACCGTCAGGTCCGGTGCGCGAATGGCTCGCCCGCGGATCGCGCGCGCCGCGCGATCCTGTCTGGATCGCCGATGGCGTCGTCTCCAAGAATTGGCTGCCGATGTCGCCGGTCACCGGCCGGCTCGACGCCTTCGAATGGAAGCCGCCGCCGGACTCCGCGCAACATCTGACCGAAGAAGGCAAGCCCAACATTCCGGCCGCCTTTTTGACCCGTCCCGCCGAACCCGTGGCGCTGCCTGCGGCCGAGGTCTCGGGCGCGGCCGGGCAGTAGGTTTAGCGCCCACGATCGGCGCGGCGGATGCGCACATAGAGCGCGCCTTCGCCGCCGTGATGGCGGGCGGCTTCGCCAAATCCGACGACAACGTCGCGCAGATTCGGCGCTTCGAGCCACATCGGCACGACGCGCCGCAGCACGCCGCCTTCATCCCGCGTCAGACCCTTGCCCGTCACGATGATCGCGATTCGCGCGCCATTCGCCTGACATCTGCGCAGGAAGGCCGTTAGCGAGCGCTGCGCCTCCGCCTGCCGGAGGCCGTGAAGATCGAGCTTGGCGTCGACTTCAATCCGGCCGCGCTTGATCTTCACGAAGGTGCGCGGGTCGATGTCGATCGGCCGCGGCGGAGGCTTCGGCGCCATTGGGCGATCGCAGGCCACCGAAGGCCCCGAAGGCGGCAAGGGCGCGGGGCCTTCGGCCGCCGGCGTGGGCGACACGTGCTTTTTTGGACGCGCCCGAGCAGGTCGAACGTCAGCCGTCGCAACCATCCAAAGCTCGGCTTCGGCCTGCGACAGCCGGCGCGCATATCGGCGGGAATTCTCCTCGCTCACGGATCGTCCCCAACATCCTTCGGCAGCAACACGATCATTTCGGCGGCGTGCCGGATGTCGCCGGCGCGCCGGCCCGCCGCTTCGCCCGCGCCGAAAAAAAGATCGGCGCGCGCAGGACCAATTATGGCAGATCCGGTGTCCTGCGCGATCATCAGTCGACGAAATGGCGTTTCCGCCTCTCCTTGCCATGGAATTCGCGCCGCAATCCAGAACGGCAGGCCGTAGCACCAGATCGAGCGGTCGACGGCGATCGACCGGAACGGCGTCAGCGGCGCGCCCTGCCCGCCGATCGGGCCGATCCGGCGCCGCTCGGACGCATCGATCTCGAAGAACACATAGGAGCGATTCTCCTGCATCAGCCGGCGACCCGCTTCGCCGGGAGCAACTCCGAGCCGCCGCAACATCTCCTTCATCAGATCGAGCGACATCTCGGCTTTCTTGACGAGCCCACGCTCAATCATCAGCCGGCCCACGGACGTATAGGGCCAGCCGTTGCGCCCCGCATAGGTCAGCGCCATGACGCCGCCGCCGGGCAGCCGCAACCGCGCCGAACCCTGCACCTGGATGAGGAACAGTTCGACTGGGTCGCGAACATAGGCGAGAGGATGCGCGCTCGGCGCCGCGCCTTCTTCTTCGATCGCGCGGCGATCGGGATAGGGCACGAGCGCGCCATCGGCCTGCCGTCGCGCGCTGGTCAGCGTCTCGCCGGAGGGCAGCGAGAGCGGCGATTCGTTCAAAGTGACGAGATCGCGCGGACGCGACAGGACCGGAGTCGTGAAGCCCGGCTCGGGCGCCAATCTGGCGTCGACCTCCACCTCGTAATAGGCGGTCACGAATCCTTGCGCCTTGATGGCGTGAGGGCGAAACCAGTCCTGAAAGAAGCGGCCAGGATGATCGATGGCGCCGAGCGCCGCGCGCGCGGCGGCGAGGAGCGAGGAGGGCGGCGCGACGGCGCTACGTTGCTCTTGCGCCTTGGCGCCGATGATCTCGGCGGAGCGTCGGAAGGCGTCGAATGCGGCGGCGAGATCGTCGGCCGCAAAGCCGTCGATCTCTTCAAATTCTATCTTTTGCAGCAGATCGGAGGCGGAAAACGGCGGCGCATTCCGCGACATGCTCAGTCTTCGGTTTGCGTCGCGACGAGTTTCCAATTGGGATCATTCGCCTTTGCATCGCGCGCGAAGGTCCAGCGCTCGACGACCTTGCGGGTCTGCCCGCCGTCGATGGTTTCGCCGGCCTGGTCACGCCGCACGCTCATCAGCCGAACGACGAAACGCACCGTCACCTCGTTGCGGCCGCCGATGGCGCGGGCGGCGTCGACCGTCGCCGAGTCGATCGCGACCACGGCAGTCTCCATGCTTTCGCCCTGCTGCTCACGCCGGGTGATCTCCGCCGAAAACCCGTCGAAGACGTCCTGCGCCAGCAGCGGCTTCAAGGTTTCCCGGTCGCCCTTGGCGAAGGCCGTGACGATGAGTTCATAGGCGCGGCGCGCGCCGCTGACGAAGGATTTGCCGTCGAAATTGGGGTCCGACGCCGCCACGGCGTCGAGGCCGCTCCAGGCGGAGGCGACGCCTTTCTCGGCCACGCCCTCCCAGCGATCGGCGCCAGTTGGGCGCGACGGCGCTTCAGCGATCGGCGCGACGCCAGGCGCCGCGGCGACTGCCGCCGGGGCCGGACCGCGCGGCGCGAAGCGCGCCGGGGGCGGCGTATCGCGATCCACCCGCATTCCGAGCACCGAGCGCAGTTTCCAGATGACGAAAACCGCGAGCGCTGCGAAAACGATAAGGCTGGGATCGAAGAGATCGCCGGAGGCCGGCATTGGCAACTCCCGAATAAATTTGTCGTCGGCTATCATGTCGCTTCGTACATGTCACGAATCAAGGGGCGGGCGTATCGCCGCGGGCGACGAAGGACCACAAAGATCGGATGATTCGGTGAAATCTAAGCTTGTCGGCGCCGTCCTCGCAACATGGATCGTGCTCGAGATTCTGTGTTTCGCGCTCGTCGTCCGCGCTGTCGGGCTTCTCGCGGCGATTGCGCTCGCCATCGGCGCTTCGCTGCTTGGCCTCTCCGACGTGCGGCGCCTCCTCGATTTTGTCCGCGCCGGATTGGCCGCCAAGGCGAAAGGCGAAAGCTCCGCCATGCTCGACGGGGCCATGCTTGACGGGGCGTTGCAGGCGCTCGCCTCGATCCTGCTCATTCTCCCGGGCTTCGCCTCGGATTTTGTCGGGCTGGCGCTGAAGTCCCCGTCCGTGCGGCAGAGCCTGGCGCGGCGGCTGCGGGCGCGGTCCAGCGACGCAGACCCGCGAATCATCGACCTCGACCCGCGCGAATGGCGACGCGAAGCGCGCAGAGCGCGCCGAAGCGCCGCGAAGTAGAACCGGGGGCGCGCCTTGTTCGCTTCTGACAGACGTGTTAGGCGGGCGCGAATTCTCATGACAACGGCTTTGCTGGAGATCCTACATGACCGACACCAATGGCAACGGCGCGCAAGGAGCGCCGGGCGGCGCTCCGGCCCTCAATTCGCTCGCTCAATATCTGAAGGATTTCTCCTTCGAGAATCCCAATGCGCCGCGCTCGCTCGGCGCGCAGGAGAAGGCGCCAAACATCTCGATTCAGGTCAACGTCAACGCCAAGCAGTTGGCGCCGACCGACTTCGAAGTCAGTCTGATGCTCGACTGCAAGGCCGGCGAGGGAGACGGACTCCTCTTCAAGCTCGACCTTGAATATGGCGGCGTGTTCCGACTGATGAACATTCCCGAAGAGCAGGTGCATCCGATCGTGATGATCGAATGCCCGCGCATGCTGTTTCCCTTCGTGCGCCAACTTGTGGCCGACGCCACGAGCAAGGGCGGCTATCCGCCGCTCTATATCGATCCGATCGACTTCGTCGCGCTCTATCAGCAAAAGGCCGCCGAAGCGGGCGTCCAAAGCGCTACTCAGGGCAATTAGAGCAGGTTCCGAAAAAGTTGGCAGACTTTTTCGATGAGAAAACCTGCTCCAACATTTTTCTTTTGAGCGATTCCTTGTCGATCACATGATTCCATGTGATCGGGAAGCGCTCTAGCCAGCGACGCTCGGCGCCGCGTCTTCGTCGCTTGCGAGATAGCGATCCCAAATCGGCGCTTTGATCGTCGCGACGAAGGCAAGGTGGGCCGTCTCCTCGGCCGCGCTTAACCGCGGCGCCAGCGGCTCGGGGCGGCTGAGCAGCAGATCGTTCGACGCGGCGATGCGCACCGCGTGAACCGTCTGAAGCGACAGCGCCGACTGCCGCCCGCCGCAAAGCTCGGCGTAGACCTCGGCGAGAAGATTGGCGTCGAGCAGGGCGCCATGCTTCTCGCGCCGCGAGTGATCGATCGCGTAGCGCTGACACAAAGCGTCGAGAGAATTGGGGCCGCCAGGGTGGCGGCGGCGCGCCATGGCGAGCGTGTCGATGATGCGCGCGCCGCCGAGCGGCGGCAAATTCATGAGCGCGAATTCGGCGTTGAGAAAGCGCGTATCGAATTCGGCGTTGTGAATGACCAGCGGCGCATCCTCGATAAAGTCGAGAAATTCGGCGGCGATTTCCTTGAAGATCTTGTGCTGCGCCAGAAATTCGCGCGAGAGGCCATGCACCCGGAAGGCCTCGTCCGGCATGTCGCGCTGTGGATCGACGTAGCAGTGGAAATGCCTGCCTGTCGGGATGAGATTGGAAATCTCGACCGCGCCGATCTCGACCACGCGATGGCCGCTCGAGGGATCGAGCCCCGTCGTTTCAGTGTCGAGAACGATCTCCCGCATTTTTCACCCGAGCCGCGCTTCAAGCGCTTTCACGATGTTTCGCACCTCTTGGCGCGCTGCGTCCAGACCCCGGTCGGTATGGACCACGAAATCGGCGCGGGCGCGCTTTTCTGAATCAGGCGTCTGCTTCGACAGAATGGACGCGAATTTCTCAACCGTCATGCCTTCCCGGGCAAGAACGCGCGCTTTTTGCACATCTTCCGGCGCGGTGACGACGACAATGACGTCGAAATCCTTTTCGGCGCCTGTTTCGAACAACAGCGGGATGTCGAAGACGACGATGTGGTCGCCCTGATGTCGACGTTCTTCGATCAGAGCGTCGCGCGCCGCCCACACCATCGGATGCACGATCGCTTCCAGGCGCTTGAGCGCCGCGGGATCGTCAAGCACGCGGGCGGCGAGCCGACGACGGTCGACGACGCCATTGACGACGACGCCGGGAAACGCACGCTCAATCTCGGCCGCCGCCGGTCCTTTATAGAGATCATGCACGAGCTGATCGGAATCGAGAACCGCAACGCCTTCGGCGCGAAACATGTCGGCCGTCGTCGACTTGCCCATGCCGATCGACCCGGTCAGCCCCACGCGCAGCATCTTTGGCTGTCTCATGAGAGGAGCGCCCCCTGGCGCCGAAGCGCCTCGAGGAGCTCCAGCAGCGGAAGCCCCATGATGGTCCAGTAATCGCCTTCGACCTTCGAGAAAAGTTGCGCGCCCAGGCCTTCGATCTGATAGGCGCCGGCCGACGTCAGCGCATTCTCTCCGATCGCCGCCAGATAAGCGGCGATGAAGTCTTCGCTCAGCGCGCGCATAGTGAGGTCGGCAATGCCGACCGTCGCAAAGACCACGGCGCCGTCGCGCGCGAGAGCGATCGCCGAATGCAGGCGGTGCCGGCGGCCGGAGAGGAACCGCAGAAGCGCTTCGGCTTCCCGCATATCCGCTGGCTTTCCGAATATCCTGCCTTCGCAGCTTGCGACCTGATCGGCGCCGAGCACGAGCCGGCCTTCAGCGGAAATGGCGAGCGCCTTGGCGCGCGCCAGCGCTGAAGCGATCGCGTCGGCGTCGGCGCCGTCAAGCCGCGATTCGATCGCCCGTTCGTCGACATCCGCGGGAATTATCTCGAAAGGGACGCCCGAATGCAGCAGCGCCTGCCGCCGGCCGGCGCTCTTGGAGGCGAGAATCAGCGGCGCCGATTCGCGCCAGAAGGTCGATGTTGACTTGCCGGTCATGTCCACAGCCCTCCCGCGTAAGCCGAAGAGCGGGGATAAAGCGCGGTCAAAAAATGCTCCGCTTCGGTTAGCGGGCATAGAGTCCCCAAACGCTCAACAGGAGAAGCCCTGTCGAACGGATTCCCGCCGACGCCGGTACAGAAGGGATTCACAGGCCATCCACAATCGCTTGCGCCGAGAACGACCGATACATCCATGATTCCATTCGCTGTCTGAATTTTTCCCGCTACGGCCCCCACGACCGGGTCTTCGCAGCTCGCCTGTGGGCGACTGGTTAATGAAAATTAACTTTTGTCCGCTACGCGATACAACTGAAGAATCAATTCTTATTAAAATGAATTTTGTTTTAATGGCGTTTCGCGCTACCCCGCTTGTCGAGGACGACAGACGGAGCGAACGCGATGGCGGACGAGAAGGCGCTTCTTTCGGTTCTGCGCAGAGAAGCGCGAAGCGTTCCGCCGCTGTGGCTGATGCGGCAGGCGGGCCGCTATCTTCCCGAATATCGCGACGTTCGGGCGACGACGAAGAGCTTCCTCGATTTTTGCTATTCGCCGCAGAAGGCGGCCGACGTGACGCTGCAGCCGATCCGTCGCTTCCACTTCGACGCCGCGATTCTGTTCTCCGACATTCTTGTGGTGCCCGACGCCATGGGCCAACGGGTTTCCTTCGAGAGCGGCTCGGGTCCGCGGTTGGAGCCGATTGAAACGCCGGAGCAGGCGCAGCGGCTCGGTCAGTTTAAGATCGAGCATCTTTCGCCGGTGTTCGAGACGATCGATCTTGTGAAAACGGCGCTGCCTTCGGACGTCGCGTTCATCGGCTTTTGCGGGGCGCCGTTCACGGTGGTGAGCTATATGATCGCCGGGCAGGGCACGCCCGATCAGGCGCCGGCGCGTCTGTTCGCCTATCGTTATCCCGACGCTTTCGCGCAGCTGATCGATCGCGTCGTTGAGGCGTCGATCGACTATCTTGCGCGCCAGATCGAGGCCGGCGTCGAGGTCGTGCAGATCTTCGACAGCTGGGCGGGCGTCTTGCCGGCAAATGAATTTCAGCGCTGGTCGGCGGAGCCGGTGCGGCGGATCGTTGAAGGCGTCAAGGCGCGCCATTCGCAAACGCCGGTGATCGCCTTCATACGCGGCGCTGACGCGCATCTGCCCAAGCTCACGCAGACGATCGGCGCGGATGCTTACGGCATCGATACGGCGCTCGATCCCGCATGGGCCGTCGCGCAAACCGAATCGAACGTGCCGCTGCAAGGCAATCTCGATCCTCTCGTGCTTGTCGCCGGCGGAGAAGCGCTCGACCGCGAAATCGATTCAATTCTCGCCGCCTTCGAAGGCCGTCCGCATATCTTCAATCTGGGTCACGGCATCTTGCAACAGACGCCGATCGAAAACGTCGAGCGGCTTGTCGCGCGCGTGCGACGGGGAGCCTGACGATGTACGTCTGGATCAAGGCGCTGCATGTGATCGCCATCATCTCGTGGATGGCGGGGCTTCTCTATCTGCCGCGTCTTTTCGTCTACCACGCCAGCGCGGGCGAGGGGACGCTTTCTGAGACGTTCAAGATCATGGAGCGGCGTCTCTATCGCTACATCATGACGCCGGCGATGCTCGTCGCCTGGATGAGCGGCATCTATCTGGCCATTGAGGGCGGCGCTCTCTCGTCAGGATGGTTTCATGCGAAAGCGACGCTCGTCGTGCTGCTGACCGCCGCGCATATTCATGACGGCGCGCTGATGCGCCGTTTCGCGGCAAACGCCAATGTTCATTCGCCGCGCTACTATCGCATCTTCAATGAACTGCCGACCGTGCTGATGATTGGCGTCGTTATTCTGGTGATCGTCAAGCCGTTCTGACTCTCGGGGGCGATCTTCTCCCGGTCGGGCGCGATCGGCTTAGCGACGCCGTTCATCTTGCCTGTGCAGACAGCAGAGATGCGCACCGCGCGGATCGTAAAGTTTCGCCGGGGTTCGCCGGGGGCGGGGCCCTGTTTGGCGCGTTAGGGCCGCTTTAACGGAACTCTTGATTCATGTCTGGAAATTGTCTAAGTGACCTCTATCCCTCTGAGGCCCGTGTCTGCTTATAGCGGCATCGCCGGATTTTTGCCGGCGCTCCGGTAAGGCCGCCTCCCCCGCCCCACCGCTTCTCTCCGGCTCGTTTCCACCTGCGCGCCAGCTAATACCCAAGGTTCCTCCTGAATGCGGGAAATTAAACTTTCGGACTTGAAAGCCAAGTCCGCCGCCGAACTCCTCGCTTTTGCCGAAGAGCACGAAGTCGAGAACGCCTCGCTCCTGCGTAAGCAGGAGCTCCTCTTCGCGATTCTGAAGCAATTCGCCAGTCGCGACGTCGAAATCGTCGGCGTCGGCGTCGTCGAAGTGCTGCAGGACGGCTTTGGCTTCCTGCGGTCGCCCGACGCGAATTATCTCGCCGGTCCCGACGACATTTACGTCTCGCCCTCGCAGATCCGAAAATTCGGCCTGCGCACCGGCGACACGGTCGAGGGCATGATCCGGAGCCCCAAAGAGGGCGAACGCTATTTCGCGCTGTTAAAAGTCAACAGCATCAATTTCGAAGATCCCGAGAAGGTGCGCCACAAGGTGCCCTTCGACAATCTCACGCCGCTCTATCCGGACGAGCGCCTCAAGCTCGAGATCGAAGATCCGACCCGCAAGGATCTCTCGTCGCGCATCATCGATCTCGTCGCGCCGATCGGCAAAGGGCAGCGCGCGCTGGTCGTGGCGCCGCCGCGCACCGGCAAGACCGTACTCCTGCAGAATATCGCGCAGTCGATCACGACCAATCATCCCGAGTGCTATCTCATCGTGCTGCTCATCGACGAGCGGCCTGAGGAAGTCACCGACATGCAGCGTTCGGTGAAGGGCGAGGTCGTCTCTTCGACCTTCGACGAGCCGGCGGTGCGTCACGTGCAGGTCGCGGAAATGGTGATCGAGAAGGCGAAGCGTCTCGTCGAACACGGCCGCGACGTGGTGATCCTGCTCGATTCGATTACGCGGCTCGGGCGCGCCTACAACACCGTCGTGCCGTCGTCCGGCAAGGTGCTGACCGGCGGCGTCGACGCCAACGCGCTGCAGCGTCCCAAGCGCTTCTTCGGCGCGGCGCGCAATATCGAGGAAGGCGGGTCGCTGACGATCATCGCGACAGCCTTGATCGACACGGGTTCGCGCATGGACGAAGTCATCTTCGAAGAGTTCAAGGGCACCGGCAACAGCGAGATCATTCTCGACCGCAAGGTTTCCGACAAGCGGATTTTCCCGGCGCTGGACATCACCCGCTCCGGCACCCGCAAGGAAGAGCTGCTCGTCGCGCCCGACATCCTCAAGAAGATGTACGTGCTGCGTCGTATCCTCAATCCGATGGGCACGGTCGACGCGATCGAATTCCTGCTCGGAAAGCTGCGCGAGACGAAGAACAATCTGGGCTTCTTCGATTCGATGAATACGTAACGGCGATAAGCGTTCGAGCCGAATCATCGGCTCTCGTCTTGTCGCCTATTCTCATCAACGAAACGCAGCGCCATCAGCGTTTCGTCGAGATAATCGCCGTCGTCGTTTTTCGCTGAGCGCTCTTCAACGCCATAGGCGCGAAATCCCCATCGTTCGTAGAAACGCAGCGCGCGAAAATTCGTCGAGACGACGGTAAGCGTGACGATCTCGACGCTGCCGCGCGCCTCGTCGATCAGTCTTTTCATGATCGCGTCGGCGACGCCAGATCCGCGCTCAGCGGCCTTCACATACATGCCGTAGAGCAGCGCCTTGTGGCGCGTCTTCACGCCGTCGCTCCATGCGAGTCCGCCAACGCCAATCAATTGCGAGTCTTCTTCGTTGAATGCGCCGATGACAAAGTCGCGCTGAAGGCGGGCGGCGACCGACTCCGACGGGACATGGACTTCATCTTCGGGCGCGAAGCGAAAGGCTCGGGGCTCCAATGTAAAGCCCTCAAGTCGCAACGCTTGAAAGAGGTCCGCGTCCGCGCCGTTGAGCCGGCGACATATTGCTCGCGTTCGCATATGTCTTTGTGCCGGAGCGGCCTTGCGAATGCCAGCGGCGAAGGAAATAAGCGGCGCGCATGTTCAAGGATTTCGCCAATGTGTGGATGACGGTCGGCGTTGCGCGTGATCGGAAGCGCGACGCCGGCGTGTCCTGTGCGTTCATCGACCGGAGCCCGCCGTTTGTGCGCTGCAGCATTTTCGGTCTCGACCCCTTGAACGGGAGCAGGCGATCGGGAATTTACATAGCTGCGCCGGACTGCCGAGAGGCCGCCGGCCGATGACGGTGACCGACACGATCTTCGCGCTCGGAACGGGCGCCGGTCGCGCCGCGATCGCCGTCATCCGGATTTCGGGGCCGGGGGCCGGCGGCGCGCTCGCGGCGCTCGTCGGCAAGCTCCCCAAGCCGCGGCAGGCGAGTTTTGCGATTCTGCGTGATCCCCAGACCGGGGAAATGCTTGATCGGGGGCTCGCGCTGTTCTTTCCCGGTCCCGCGTCGTCAACGGGCGAAGATTACGGCGAGCTGCAGCTTCATGGCGGCCGCGCGGTCGTCGAGGGCGCGCTCGCCGCTTTGCATCGGCTCCCCGGCTTGCGGCCTGCCGAACCCGGCGAATTCGCGCGCCGCGGCTTCGCCAATGGCAAGCTCGATCTCTCTCAAGCGGAAGCGCTCGCCGATCTCATCGACGCGCAAACCGAGGCGCAGCGGCGGCAGGCTTTGCGGGTGGCGGGCGGCGCGTTGCGCCGGAAGGTCGAGGCCTGGCGGGCGGCGCTGGTGGAGTCGCTCGCGCTTGTTGAGGCCGAGCTCGATTTCAGCGACGAGGCGGACGTCGGCGCGTTTTCGCCGGCGCGGCTCAGCGCGCTGCTTTCGCCGCTTGCCGAGGACATGCGCGCGGCGCTGCAGCTCGCGCCAGCCTCGGAGCGCATGCGCGACGGCTTCCTTGTCATGATCCTGGGGCGGCCGAATGTCGGCAAGTCGACGCTGATCAACGCGCTGACGCGGCGCGATCTGGCGATCGTCTCGCCGATTCCCGGCACGACGAGGGATATGATCGAAGCCCATCTGGATATTGGCGGTTTGCCGGTGACATTGATCGACACGGCGGGTCTGCGCGAGGCGGCCGACGCGATCGAGCGGATCGGAGTCGATCGGACTCTCGCCCGGGTCGAAACCGCCGATCTGGCGCTGTGGCTCTCGGATTCTGCGGAAGCGCCGCCGGAACACGACGTCGAGACGATCCGCGTCGCGACCAAAACTGATCTGACGCCGGCGCTTGAAGGCGCGATAGGCGTCTGCGCCTTGAGCGGCGAGGGGCTCCAGACGCTGGTGGCGGCGATTGAAACGCGCGCCCGGGCGCGCCTAGGCGACGGCGCGACGTCGCTGATCGTGCGAGAACGGCATCGTCACGCTCTGGAGCAAGCCATTGAAAGCATTGACTCTATACTGGTTGGCGGCGAAGCGCTCGAGATTCAGGCCGAGGCGTTGCGCCGCGCCAGCCGTGCGCTCGGCCGGATTGTCGGCGCGGTTGACGTCGAGGAAATTCTCGACGCGGTTTTCTCGCGTTTCTGTATTGGCAAATGATATGTTTCACGTGAAACAGGCCAAGCGATGAATTCCGGGATGAAGCAATTCGACGTCATTGTGATCGGCGGCGGCCACGCCGGCTGCGAGTCTGCGGCGGCAGCGGCGCGTCTTGGCGCGCGCACCGCGCTCGTGACCCAGAACCGTGCGACAATCGGCGAAATGTCTTGCAATCCCGCAATTGGCGGGCTCGGCAAGGGCCAGCTGGTGCGGGAGATCGACGCGCTCGACGGGCTAATGGGGCGGGTCGCTGACGCCGCCGGCATCCAGTTCCGCGTCCTCAACCGCTCCAAGGGCCCAGCGGTGCGCGGTCCCCGCGCCCAGGCCGACCGCAAGCTCTATCGCGCAGCGATGCAGGCGGCGCTGAATGAGACGGAAAATCTGACGATCGTCGAGGCCGACGTCGAAGATCTGCTGATGGAGGGCGAAACTGTTCGTGGCGTCGTCACCGCCGAGGGCGAGATCAGGGCCGCGTCCGTCGTCGTCGCCACCGGCACATTTCTCGGCGGGGTGATCCATATCGGCGATGAGCGCACGCCCGCGGGTCGAATGGGGGACGCGCCGTCGAACGGGCTGAGCCGACGGTTGCGGGACGCCGGCTTTGCAGTCGCGCGGCTCAAGACCGGCACGCCGCCGCGGCTCGACGGGGGCTCCATCCGCTGGGACGCTCTCGAAGTCCAATGGGGCGACCCGACGCCGGAGCCCTTTTCCTATCTGACGACGGCGATCGCGAACCGTCAGATCGCCTGCGGCGTCACCCGCACGACGCCGGCCGCGCATCGGATCATTCTCGATGATCTGCATCGCTCGCCCATGCGCACAGGGGCCATCTCAGGCCCGGGACCGCGCTATTGTCCCTCGATCGAGGACAAGGTGACGCGTTTCGCCGACCGCGACGCCCATCAGATTTTCCTGGAGCCCGAAGGGCTCGACGACGACACCGTCTATCCGAACGGCGTCTCGACTTCGCTGCCGCTCACGACCCAGCAGGCCTTTATCAACGCTATTCCTGGGCTGGAGGACACCCGCATTCTGCGGCCGGGCTATGCGATCGAATATGACTATGTCGATCCGCGCGAACTTTCGGCGACACTCGAGACCAAGCGTTTTCGCGGTCTTTTCTTCGCCGGGCAGATCAATGGCACGACGGGATATGAGGAAGCCGCCGCGCAAGGGCTGCTCGCCGGGATCAATGCCGCGCGCTGCGCCGCCGGTGCTGCCGCAATCGTCTTCGACCGGGCGGAAGCCTATCTCGGGGTGATGGTCGATGATCTCGTCACCCGGGGGGTTAGCGAGCCCTATCGCATGTTCACCTCGCGCGCCGAATATCGGCTGTCGCTGCGCGCCGACAACGCCGACGAGCGCCTAACGCCGCGCGGGATCGAGATCGGCTGCGTCGGCGCTGATCGGGCGTCGCATCACTCAGCCCGCGCCGCCCGCCTCGAGGCTGCGCGCACCATGCTGCAGACAAGCGAATTGACCTCGGCCGCCGCGCGCCGGCACGGGCTGCCGGTCAATCAGGACGGGCTGCGCCGCAGCGCCTATGCGCTGCTGTCCTTTCCGGACATCACGCTGGAGCGCCTGGCGCCGATCTGGCCAGAGTTTAGCGGAATTGATTCCGATACTGCCGAGCGGCTCGAGACCGAGGCGCGCTACGCGGTCTATCTCGACCGCCAGCAGGCCGATATCGACGCGTATCGACGCGACGAGCGCCTGGCGCTGCCGGATGGGCTGGATTATGCGGCGATCGCCGGACTCTCGGCGGAATTGCGCGGAAAATTGAGCTATCTGCGGCCGCGCACGATCGGCCAGGCGCAGCGGATCGACGGCATGACGCCTTCGGCGTTGACGCTGCTGGCGGCGCGGGCGCGGCGGGCGTGAGAGACAGATCTTGCCGGGAAGAGGCGCTCGGTCTTTTCCCGGAACTCAAACCGATTCAAGCGGAGCTTGAGATCTATGAGTCCCTGCTGCGTCGCTGGCAGGCGAAGATCAATCTGGTCTCCTCGGCGACCCTCGACGAAATTTGGCTGCGGCACTTCGCCGATTCGGCGCAGGTTCACGCTGTCGCGCCTCACGTCCGATGTTGGGCGGATCTGGGGTCTGGCGCGGGCTTTCCCGGGCTGGTGACGGCGCTCTTATTGAAATCGACGCCGAATGTCGTCGTGCATCTGATTGAAAGCGACCAGCGCAAAGCTGGATTCCTCCGTGCTGTTTCACGTGAAACAGGAGCGCCAACGGTCATTCATGCCGAGCGGATAGAAAGCGTTCTGCCGAATCTTACCGCCGAAGTCGGCGGCGTCAGCGCCCGCGCCCTCGCGCCGCTCTCTCGCCTCGTGCAGCTCGCCGAGGCGCCGCTACAAAAAGGCGCTGTTGGCGTGTTTTTAAAGGGGGAAGAGTGGCGAGACGAATTGACCGCGGTCGAGGCGCTCGGTAGCTTGAGCTGCGAATCGGCGGACAGCCGCACCCGCAAGGGCGCGCGAGTCGTCGTCGTCAAGCACAAGGTTTCCCCATCGTGACCGCTTCCTCTTCGCCGCGCATTTTTGTGCTGGCCAATCAAAAGGGCGGCGTGGGCAAGACGACCACCGCCATCAATCTCGGCACGGCGCTGGCGGCGGTCGGCGAGGAAGTTCTCGTCATCGACCTCGATCCGCAGGGCAATGCGTCGACCGGCCTTGGCGTCGACCGTCACCAACGAACGATTTCCACCTATGACGTGCTGCTCGGCGAATCGAGCCTCGCCGACGCGATCATCGCCACGGCGGTGCCGCGGCTCTCGATCGCGCCGTCGACTCTGGATTTGCTTGGCGTCGAGCTCGAAATCGCCAATGACAAGGATCGCGCCTATAGGTTGAAGCGCGCCTTCGCCGAGCTGGCGGCCGATCACGATGATGAGCGGCGCTTCAGCTATATTCTGATCGACTGTCCGCCGTCACTAAATCTCTTGACAATCAATGCGTTAGCTAGCAGCGACGCCGTCGTCGTGCCGCTACAGTGCGAATTCTTCGCGCTGGAAGGCCTCTCCCAGCTGCTCTCGACTGTCGAACAGGTTCGGCAGACTCTCAACCATAAGTTGTCCATCCATGGCGTCGTTCTGACGATGTATGACCCCCGCAACAACCTCGCCAATCAGGTCGTCGCCGACGTGCGTCGTTTCATGGGCGAGAAGGTCTATCAGACGATGATTCCGCGCAACGTCAGGGTCTCGGAGGCGCCTTCACATGGCAAGCCGGTGCTGCTCTATGACCTCAAATGCGCGGGCAGTCAGGCCTATCTGAAGCTCGCCTCGGAGGTGATCCAGCGCGAGAAGCGGTTGCGCGCGGCCTAAGAGCCAAGCACCCCAAAAGCCAAGCGGCCCAAGAGCCTAGAAGGAGCCTTTCAAGATGGCGGATGAATCGCGGCGCCGGCTGGGCCGGGGATTGGCGGCGCTTCTCGGCGACGCCGCCGCTGACGCCGCCCCGGCCGAGCGGCCGCGCGGGCCACGAAAGGCGCCGATCGAATTTTTGCGCCCGAACCCGCGCAATCCGCGCATTTCTTTTCGCGAAGAGGATCTGGCCGAACTGACCGCATCGATTCGCGAGAAGGGCGTGATCCAGCCCATCATCGTGCGCGTCATCGTCGGCGTCGCCGACGCCTATGAAATCATCGCGGGCGAGCGGCGCTGGCGCGCGGCGCAGATGGCGGGGCTCTCGGACGTGCCGGTCGTCATTCACGAGGCGAACGACAAGGAAGCGCTCGAACTCGCGATCATCGAGAATGTGCAGCGCGCCGACCTCAACGCCGTTGAGGAGGCGAAGGGCTATGAGCGGCTCGGCGCGGAGTTTGGATATTCCCACGGCGACATCGCGAAAATCATCGGCAAGAGCCGGTCTCACATCGCGAATACGATTCGCCTGCTCGCTTTGCCCGAGGACGCGAAAAGGCTGTTGGGCGAAGGCGCGATTTCGGCCGGTCACGCTCGCGCGCTCCTCGCCGTCGCCGATCCGGCGGCAGTGGCGCGCCGCATCGTCGAAAAGGGATTGACGGTTCGCGACGTCGAGCGATTGGCGAAGGACCACGCCGAGGAGGCTGGCCCGTCGGGACGTTCGCCGCGTTCCGCCAAGAATTCGGCCAAGAATTCCGCCAAGGACGCCGACGCGCGCGCGATCGAAAAGACCTTGAGCGACGCCCTCGGTATGCGTGTCGAGCTTCGCGCCGAGGATGAAAGGGGCGAGCTTCGGATTCGCTATGAATCATTGGAGCAGCTTGACTCGATTTGTGGGCTGCTGACCAAATAGATTTCCCTTGAGCACAACGTCGATGTCAAACTGCGTCCGGCGCCAGGGTCAGATAGAGGGCGAGCGCGCCACTCAGCGATACCCTGGCCAAAAAAACCCCCGGCGTGAGCCGGGGGTTTTTTGTAATCTGAAACCGACCCGCAAGGGCCGGTTTCTCCTTGACTGCTAATTTTAGAACAGCGGCGACAGGAGGCTGCCGCCGAAGCGATAGGTGAGGCCCGCCGAGATGACGATCGGATTGATCGGCAGCGACACCTTGACCGGAATGAAGATCGCACCCAGCGCAGGCACCGCCGGCGCGAAGGAGACCACCGTCGAGTGAACCATCGGGTGCAAGCCGACATATTTGAAGTCGAGGTTCACGCCCCAATGGTCGTTGAGCATATAGTCGAAGCCAGCCTGTCCAACCACGCCCCAGGAAGGAGCAACCGTGGCGTATTGGAAGGTGCTGAGAACTCCCTGGGCGCCCGCAAGCGGCGAGCCAGGGGCGAAGGGAATCGACCAAGTGTCGTTATTGACGCGCGTGTTCCAGAAGGTCGTGAAGTTCACGCCGACGCCGACGTAGGGTTGGAAAGCGCCGAAATTGGTGAAGTGATATTGCGCCATGATGGACGGCGGGAACACCCAGGTGCGAGCGAAGTCGCTGGCGATCGTGCCGGTGCCCTGAATGTGAGCCGGCGCAATGCAGCAAATCGCTTCAATCGCCCAGTTCTTGGTGAGGTAATAGGCCACGTCGATCATCGGGATGATGGCCGACGAAGTGTTGGTGCTCGCGCCGGCAATGACGCCATTCGCGCCGGTCAGGCCCGTGCCCACGCCGATGGAGCCCAAGAGAGGGTGTCCGGCGCCCGAGTCGTAAACCGTGCCATGGCCGTTGAGCGGAATGACGCCGCCAATCTTCAGGCGCACCTGAAACGGCTGGTAGCTGTCGACGAAGGCCGGCGGGGGTCCCTTGACGGACGGAAGAGCGCCGCCCGCGCTCGAAGGCGCCGCGACCGCGAAGGGATCGAAGTGCCAGTTCAGGCCCGCGCGAACCGTATGAAAGCGGGTCGGCGAACTCTGCGTCGCGGCGAAGATCGGAACCCCGGCGGCCAAGCCAGGCAGAGCATTGAGCGGCACGGAATTCGCATTCGTCGAGCCGAGATCGACATAAAGATATTCGGCCTTGAGCGACCACGCCGGGAACATGGAAGGCGACCATTCGAGGCCGCCGCCTGCCGCCCAGCCGACTTTGGTGTTGTCGTAATAGCCGTGGCCGACGGAGCTTATTCCCTGAGTGAGGAAATTATCGGCGAAGCCGGCATTGTGGACGACCTGGCCATAGGCGAAGCCGCCCGTGCCGTAAACCATCAGATTGGGCATGGACGGCAGCGTGAAGCCGACCCGGCCGCGCACCGTGCCGAACCAATCGACCTTCTTCGTCGAATTGACCGACTGCACATGGGGTCCTAGGCCATCGACGATTCCCACCACCGCGTTGCCGTGGGACCCGATATCGGCGGCCTGGATGTCCGCCTCGGCGCCAAGGACGAGCCACGGGTTGAACTGATAATTGTAGCCGAGCTGTCCGCCGCCCACGACGCCTTGCAGATTTTGTCCGGTGGTCCAGGCCGAGCCGAGCGGCGCTACCGGTCCGCCAAACGTTTGCCCGATTGGCGTGACGCCGCTCAGGTAGCCCAGGCCGCCGGTTTCCGAGGAGCTGGCCCCGAAGGCGTAACCGATGTTGACGCCCCCGTAGAGACCCGTCCAGGTGAACACCGGCGGAAGCGGCGGCGGCGGAGCCTTATAGCTGGGCAGGTCGGCGGCCTGGGCGGCGACGCCCACGCTCCCGACCACAAGAGCGGCTAGCGTGCCGCGAACAAAATTCTTCATCGGAACCCCCGGATTAAATCTGCGGTCGACGGTCGACGACGAAGGCGCCGAAGTCCCTTTCACGTTGCTATAAAATTTTTGTAATGCAACTAAGTCTGATGCAAAATTAGGCTGTGGCATGCTCATTCTTGGCCGCTGTGGCTCTCGGGCAACATTCCCTAGCAATTAATGTGAGATAGCGACCATCGCTTTTGCTGCAACCGCTGCCGTGCACAGCATCTTAGATGCGACTTTAGGCATATGCGCGGCTTGCCGCGCCAGACGGCGCGCAGTAATCCTTGCGCTGCCGCAGCGCGGCGAAGACCTTCGAAGCGCGGCCGAGATTTTCACGTCAATGCGAGGTTAAGTGAGCGCGACCGAACCCGCCGTTACGCCGGAGCTCGCCGCCGCGCATGGCCTCAAGCCCGATGAATATGCGCGCATCCTGACTCTCATCGGCCGCACGCCGAGCTTCACCGAGCTCGGCATATTCTCGGCGATGTGGAACGAACACTGTTCCTACAAGTCGTCGCGCGTCCATCTGCGCAAGCTTCCGACCCAAGCCCCTTGGGTGATTCGCGGTCCGGGCGAGAACGCCGGCGTCATCGACATTGGCGATGGCGACGCCTGCGTCTTCAAGATGGAGAGCCACAACCACCCCTCCTTCATCGAACCCTATCAAGGCGCGGCGACGGGCGTCGGCGGCATTCTGCGCGACGTGTTCACGATGGGGGCGCGGCCGATCGCCTGCTTGAACCTCCTGCGTTTCGGCCGCCCTTCGCATCCGAAAACGCGGCGGCTGGTGGCGGGCGTCGTCGCCGGCGTTGGCGGCTACGGCAATAGTTTCGGCGTGCCCACCGTTGGCGGCTCGACGGAATTCGATCCCTCCTACGACGGCAATATTCTCGTCAACGCCATGGCGGTCGGGCTTGCGCGGGCCGACTCGATTTTCTATTCGGCCGCCGCCGGCGTCGGAAATCCGATCGTTTACCTTGGCTCCAAGACCGGCCGCGACGGCATCCATGGCGCCACCATGGCCTCGGCGTCCTTCGAGGAGGACGCCGAGGAAAAGCGCCCCACCGTGCAGGTCGGCGATCCTTTTTCGGAAAAGCTGCTGTTAGAGGCCTGCCTGGAGCTCATGGCGTCGGGCGCGGTCATCGCCATCCAGGACATGGGCGCCGCCGGACTGACATCTTCGGCGGTCGAGATGGGCGCCAAAGGCAATCTCGGCATCGAGCTCGACCTCGACGCCGTTCCCTGCCGCGAAGAGGGCATGACCGCCTATGAAATGATGCTCTCGGAGAGCCAGGAGCGCATGCTCATGGTTCTCAAGCCCGAACTCGAAGAGCAGGCTGAGGCGATCTTCAAAAAATGGGGGCTCGACTTCGCGATCATCGGCAGGACGACCGATACGCTGCGCTTCGTCGTCAAGCACAGGGGCGAGGTGAAGGTCGATCTGCCGATCAAGGAATTGGGCGACGAGGCGCCGCTCTATGACCGTCCCTGGACGCAGACGCCGAAACAGCCGGCGCTTGACGCGGCGTCGATCAAATCGCCCCTGTCGAACCGCGAAGCGCTGCTGAAACTCCTGGCGACGCCAAATCTCTGCTCGAAGCGCTGGGTCTGGGAGCAATACGATCACCTCATACTCGGCAATAGCGTACGGCCGCCCGGCGGCGACGCCGCCGTGGTCCGGCTGAAGGAGGGACCGAAAGGCCTGGCGCTGACCACCGACGTCACCGCGCGCTATTGCGCCGCCGATCCTTACGAGGGCGGCAAGCAGGCGGTCGCTGAAAGCTGGCGCAATATCACCGTGCGCGGCGCGACGCCGCTGGCGCTCACCGACAATCTGAATTTCGGCAATCCGGAGCGGCCCGAATATATGGGCCAGTTCGTCGGATGCCTTCAGGGGATCGGCGAAGCCGCCCGCACGCTGGATTTCCCCATCGTTTCGGGAAACGTCTCGCTCTACAATGAAACCCAGGGCGCCGGCATTTTGCCCACCCCGGCGATCGGCGGCGTCGGACTGATCGCCGACGTCGCCAAGGCGGCGCAAACCGGCTTTGCGAGAGACGGCGACGCGATCCTGCTCATCGGCGAGACGAAAGGCTGGCTCGGCCAGTCAGCCTATGCGCACGATCTATGCGGGCGCACGGACGGCGCGCCGCCGCCGGTCGATCTCGCCGCCGAGCGCCGCAACGGCGACTTCGTTCGGGGGCTGATACTTTCCGGGCGCGCCAGCGCGGCGCATGATCTCTCGGACGGCGGCCTCGCCGTGGCGCTGGCGGAAATGGCGCTCTCCGGCGACATGGGAGCCGAAATCGCGGAGCTCCCAACGGGTCCTGGACACGCGACGCTGTTTGGAGAAGACCAGGCCCGCTATCTCGTCACCATTCCACAGGGCGAGGACGCCGCCGAGGTGGTCCGAGAGGGCGCGGCGGCGGGCGTGCCCATTCTGGCGATCGGCCGCGCCGGGGGCGGCGCCTTGATCCTGCCCGGCGAGGCGCCGATATTGCTGACCGAGCTGCGCAAGGCGCATGAAGCCCCGCTGCCGGCCTTCATGGCCGGAGATGACAACGCGCTTTCGTGCGCTTTCCCGACACAGGTGTCATAAAATGCCCATGCCCTCCGCTGAAATCGAGCGTCTCATCAAGTCCGCCATACCCGACGCGCAGGTGGAGCTGACCGCGCTCGTCAACGATGACGATCATTGGGCGGCGACGGTCGTCTCCGAAAGTTTCCGCGGTCTCACCCGCGTCAAGCAGCATCAACTGGTCAACGCCGCGTTCGGCGACCGGCTCGGCGGCGAATTGCATGCGTTGCAGCTGACGACGCGGGCGCCGGAAAGCGTTTAGCCCCGTTGAAGCGGACTGCGCGTGACATATCTGTGACACGTAGCCTTCGCTCAGCTGGGGAGCTCTCAAAATGATAAAACGCGTGTTGTTGGCGGCAGTTTTGGGAACATCCGCCTTGAGTCAGTCCGCGCTTGCGGATCACAAGCGTCATGTGTCGCCGGACCGCCATCCGAGCCACGCCGCTTGTGAGCGCAGCGGATGGAATCATCGCTCCTGCGCCCATCTCGGCCACTACGGAGACAGCACTCACTACTACTATCACCATGATCGGCGCCGGCATCACGGAATGGCGCTGGACTGATCCGCTTGGGGCGAAGGCGCGCTCAAGAGTCGGAGATAGGTCATGAGGAAGACATTGACGGTAGCGCTTCTCGCCCTTGTTTGCGCGCTCTCAAGTGGCAACGCTTTTGCACAGCGTTGGCGCGGGCCTTGCTGCGCGCCGGCCGCGCCGGCGTGGGTGCAGTATCAGCAATGGGCCAACGGCTATTTTCTGGGCTGCAATTATTTGCGGCAGCTGTACAAATACGGCGATGACGTCGACGCAAGGCGCGCCTGTCAGGGGATGATGTTCGACTGACGGCCGCGCCGACCAGGCCCTGCGAGGAGACAAAGTGAGCACTGCAGACACAAACACGCGCATCAAGAACGAGATCGAATCCTCCGACGTCGTGCTCTTCATGAAGGGCACGCCGCAGGCGCCGCAGTGCGGCTTCTCCATGCAGGTGGTTCAGATCCTCAACCACCTCGGCGTGCCTTATAAGGCAATCAACGTGCTCGCCGATGGAGCGATACGCGACGGCATCAAGGCCTATTCCAACTGGCCGACGATTCCGCAGCTTTACGTGAAGAACGAATTCATCGGCGGCTGCGACATCGCCAAGGAAATGTTCCAGAGCGGCGAGCTCGTCGCGCTGCTCGACAAGGAAGGCGTGCCGCGCGCTCAGGCCAGCAAGGCCTAGCGCGCGTCGCAACACATCTCGGTCGAATACGTCTTTAGAATAATCCGGCGCGCTGGTGGCATGCACGCGCCGGATTTTTTGCGCGTGCGTGGACCTATGAGAATTTCGGGCGGCGCCCCTACCACGGTTTTATGACAGTGATATTACAGTAAGGGTCGAGTATCCGAGCGTCCGGATTTCCGGCGCCTCAGGCGGATGAGCTTCGACGAAGGAGCGCTCCCATGAAACGCATGCTTACGGTTGTCGCGCTGGCGGCTTTCATTGCGCCCGCATCAATCGCGTCGGCCGTCGCCCAAGACAATTATGGCTCCGCTCGCGCTCGTCGCTCTGCCCATCCCAGCCACCCAGCGATCGCGGATCAAAACCCTGCGCAGGGGCCCGCCGCCACTCCGCGCCGCGAGACCTATGCTTGGCCGGATCAGCGTTACTATGGCGTACATGGCATGATGTACGACTGAGCAGTCGGATCAGCGCGTCCTGACGCCGCCAGGACGCGATTTGCGCTGGAACGGATTTGATTTCCTGACTGCATTGCGCCAATTTCGCGCAATGTCTTCTTGTGGCCAATTTGACCTTCGCGCTTCGCTGCGTTTCGCGGCGAGATGAACGCCGTAGCGCCCATCGCCCTCACTCAAGGCGACCCTTCAGGCATCGGGCCGGAGCTCGCGCTCATGGCCTATGTCTTGCGCGAATCACGCGATCTGCCACCGTTTTTTTTGCTCAGCCATCCCGCCTTTATCGCCCGCGTCGCGGCCACTCTCGCGCTCGAAATCCAGATTGAAAGCACAACGGCGGCGCAGGCCCGCGATGTCTTCTCCCGCGCGCTGCCTGTCGTCGATACGGGGCGTCATGTTGTCGCCGGCGCGCCAGGCAGACCCGATTCTCAAGACGCTCAATCAACGATTGGCTCGATCGAGAAGGCGGTGGAATGCGTCGCAAAGGGCGAAGCGCGCGCCGTCGTCACCAATCCGATCGCGAAATCGGTTCTCTATGAAGCCGGATTCAAACATCCCGGGCACACCGAGTTTTTGGCGGAGCTCGCGCATCGCCATTATGGCGGCGATTACCGCGCGGTGATGATGCTGTGGTCGGACGAACTCGCCGTCGTTCCGATCACGATTCACATTCCGCTCGCCGACGCCTCGAAAAACCTGACGCGCAAACTGATCGTCGAGACGGGAGAGATTGTGGCCCATGATCTGCGCGCGCGTTTTCACGTCAGTAAGCCGCGCCTGGCTTTCGCCGGCCTCAACCCTCATGCGGGCGAAGAGGGCGCGCTTGGCCGTGAGGAGATTGACACCATCGCGCCGGCGATCGCCGAATTGCGCGCGCGCGGCGTCAATGCGTCTGGACCTTTTCCCGCCGACACGATGTTCCACGAATCCGCTCGCGCGAAATATGACGTGGCGCTGTGTCCGACGCATGATCAGGCGCTGATTCCGATCAAGACGCTCGCCTTTGAGCGCGGCGTGAATGTCACGCTCGGCCTTCCTTTCGTGCGCACGTCGCCCGATCATGGAACGGCCTTCGACATCGCCGGCAAAGGAATCGCCGATCCGACAAGCCTGATCGAGGCGATCAAACTTGCAGGACGCATCAGTTAAGTGGTCGACGCGCTGCCGCCTTTGCGAGACGTCGTCGCCCGCTACGGACTCGACGCAAGAAAATCGCTTGGACAGAACTTTCTGTTCGATCTCAATCTCACCGCGCGCATCGCCCGCGCCGCCGGGCCGTTCGACGACACGACCATCGTCGAAATCGGTCCCGGTCCCGGCGGGCTGACGCGTGCGCTGCTCGAGCAAGGCGCGCGAGTCATCGCCGTCGAACGCGATCCTCGCTGTCTGCCGGCGCTCGAAGAGATCGCGGCGCATTATCCAGGCCGGCTGACGATCGTCGAAGGCGATGCTTTGGAGATAGACATTGCAGCGCTCGTGCGGACCCACGCGCCTGTCATTCCCGACGCTCGTGAAACGAGCGATCGGGAATCCAGGGCAAATTCCGATAACAACGCCGCTGCTCTGGATCCCCGATCAGACCTGCGGCCCGTTGGGAAGAACAGCCGTCGGTCCGCCCGCATCTGCGCCAACCTTCCGTATAACGTCGCGACGGCGCTGCTGACGAGGTGGATCGCAGCGGAACCCTGGCCCTCGGTCTTCGATCGCTATGTGCTGATGTTTCAAAAAGAGGTCGCATTGCGCATCGTCGCGACGCCGAAAGAGCGCGCCGATTATGGTCGGCTCGCCGTGCTGTGCGGCTGGCGCACAAAGGCGCGCATTCTTTTCGATGTGTCGCCCGCCGCCTTCACGCCGCCGCCGAAAGTGACCTCTTCCGTCATTGAGCTGACGCCAAATCCGAATCCGCTTCACTGCGATCCACGGACGTTGTCGCGCGTCACGCAAGCCGCCTTTGGACAGCGCCGAAAAATGTTGCGGCAAAGTTTGAAGTCGCTTGGCGTCGACGCGGCGGCGCTGCTCGAAGCGGCCGGAATAGGCGAAACCAAGCGGGCGGAAGAGATCGACGTCGCCGGCTTCGTCGCTCTGGCGAACGCGCTTTCGGCTCAGTGACGCTTGCGTAGATCGTCTCGCAGCACGACGGCGTTGTTCATCGATTCATCGTGCGCCGCATAGAGCAATGTGACGCGGCCCTTGCGCGTCAATGCGCGAAGCGACTCGACCTGCGGCTGCGTCTCGGGCGCGGCAAGCTCGGCGCGATAACGCTTTGCGAATTCTTCCCACCGATCAGGTCTATGGCCGAACCAGCGCCGCAGCGTATTGCTTGGCGCAACGTCCTTCGCCCAGAAGTCGATTTGCGCCTTGTCCTTGCGCAAGCCGCGCGGCCAAAGCCGATCGACGAGCACGCGGGTTCCGTCTTCCGCTTCGGCTTGCTCGTAAACGCGCTTGAGAGCAATAGGCGCCATGGTGACGAGATAGCGCGCGGCGCGCGAAGAGCTATTCGCTCAATAGCTTGGCGACGAATTGCTCGATTTCCTTGTCGCGCCTTGGCCGCCTCTGCCGTTCGGCGCGCAGGATCGCGATCAGATCGTCGAAGGCGCGCTGCAGATCGTCGTTGACGATCACATAGTCGTAGTCTTTCCAGCGCGCGATTTCCTTGCGCGCATTCTCCAGACGCCGCGCCATCGCGTCGCGCGAATCCTCTGCGCGCCGCTCAAGTCGGGCGCGCAGTTCATCCATCGACGGCGGCAGGATGAAGACGGTGACGGCGTCAGCGCCCATCTTCTCCCGCACCTGGCGCGTGCCCTGATAGTCGATGTCGAAGAGGCAGTCGCGGCCTTGCGCAAGGATGTCTTCGACCGGCCCGCGCGGCGTGCCGTAGAAATTGCCGTGAACCTCGGCCCATTCCAACAGTTCGCCGGCGTCGCGCATGGCGACGAATCGACGCTCGGGGATGAAGCTGTAGTGGATGCCGTCGACTTCGCTCGAACGTCTTGTGCGCGTCGTTACTGAAATCGACAGCGTCAGATCGAGATCGCGGTCCTGCAGCAGCATTCGCGTCAGCGTCGTCTTGCCCGCGCCGGAGGGCGAGGAAAGGATGAGGACAATGCCGCGGCGGCTGGATGGAGTCGGAAGCATGACTTTTCGAGAGGTAGTAGCCAATAGTGAGTAGCGAGTTAGCGAGTAGCGGCCTCTCTGTCCACTCGCGACTCACTCGATGTTCTGAACCTGCTCGCGCAGCTGCTCGACCTCGATCTTCAGTTCAAGCCCGATCGCCGAGAGTCCAGCGTCGTTCGATTTGGCGCAAAGCGTGTTGGTCTCTCGGCCAAGCTCCTGCGCCAGAAAATCCAGACGACGGCCGATCGGCCCACCCGCGACGAGCAGTTTGGAGGCGCTCTCGACATGCGCCTTCAGGCGGTCGAGCTCCTCGCGGATGTCGGCTCGAACCGCAAGCAGCGCCGCCTCCTGATGCAGTCGCGCCGGATCGAGGGACTCGGCGTTCTCCAAGAGGCGCGCGAGCTGCTGCTTCAGCCGCGCGCGAATCGCTTCGGGCTGGCGCGCCGGCGCCGCGTCGGCCTGCGCGGCGAGGATCGATATGCGGTCGAGCCGCTGACGAAGAACCGCCGCCAGAGCATCGCCCTCCGCGGCGCGCGAGGCGGTCAGCGCGTCAAGAGCTTCATCCAGCGATCCGAGAATATGCGCGTCGAGCTCGGCGCGCTCTGCCTCAGATAGCTCCGGCTCGACGATCTCGACCACGCCGCGCACCGCGAGCAGACCGTCGAGCGTCGCGGGTCCGACATGGGCGGGCGGCGGGCGTTCTGAGAGCGCGGCAAGAAGGGCGTCGAGAGCGGCGCGGTTGAGACGGGCGACCTGGCTCTCGTCTTCGCGCCTTGCGACAAGATTGGCGAAGACCGCCCCGCGGGCGAGCCGCGCCGCGATTTTTTCCCGCGCCTTGATCTCCACGAAGTCGAAATCGGGCGGGGCGCGCAGACGCAGGTCCAGCCCCTTGGCGTTGACGCTCTTGAGCTCCCACGCATAGCGAAAGGCGGCGACGGCGCCTTGAACGCGGGCGAATCCCGTCATGCTGTGAATGCTCATTTGCGGCGGCGACTCCGAGACGGCGAATCGGCGTGAGGCCGACGTGCGCCGCGCCTCACTATCGCCGCGCCGGCCTTACCGCAAATCGCTCGTCATAGGGACAGTCTTAGCTGAGGTGAGATCCCAGCTCTTGTCACGCAGCGGGTCGAGCGGCGTGCCTTCCGAGGCGTCGAAGGCGCGGGGACGAAGGGGCCGACCCGTCGCGGCCAAAGCCGTGGCGCCCGCCGGCGGCGCGGCGTCCTGGGCGAGCCGTCCGCCGAGCGCTTCGCTGGGAAGCTCGTCGGAGCCTGCCGCAAGTCCGAGACGCGCCGCGCGGGCCCTCTGTTCGGCGCGCTGCGCCGGCGAGACGGGATAGGCGGCGATCTCGCCGCCATCGTCAGGCTGAGCGTCAGGATTTTCGCGCGCGATCGTCGTCATATCCGGATTAAGCCGCTCCTCCTCCGCACGGGGCGGCGGCGGGCGGCCGACGAAAAGCATAGGGTCGAACAGCGCCTTGGCGCGCAGCTGCACGGAGTCCTCGGTAAAGAAGGGCCGCGCCCGCCTTAAGGCGGCATATTCAGCCGCCTGGACCTGCGTGCGGTCGCCATGGCCGCCGAGGAAAAAATCGGCTTCGGCGTAACCAAATTTGCCGAGCCGGTGAGTCGGGCCGTCATCGGGCGCCATCGCCCGGTTCGGCGGGAAGTCTTCGTGGCTCTCGGCAAGCGTGACGAGACGTCCGATGGGCGCCTGCGTGCGCTTGTCGGGCTTGGGCGCGGCCGGCGCGGGGACGCCGGGCGTGGCGCGATCAACCGCGCCATCGGTCTTCTCCTTCTCCAGTCGCCGCCAGTTCTGGACGTTGCGCGAATGCTGGTCGAGCGACTCGGAGAAGACATGACCGCCCGTGCCGTCGGCGACAAAATAAAGATCGCGCGTCGGCGCCGGATGCGCGGCGGCTTCAAGCGCTGCGCGGCCAGGATTGGCGATCGGTCCTGGCGGAAGACCGTCGATGGCGTAGGTGTTGTAAGGCGTCCACTTCTCGATCTCGGCGCGCATGATCGGACGGCCGAGCGTCGCTTTTCCGCCGACGAGGCCGTAGATGATCGTGGGATCAGACTGAAGGCGCATGCCTTTGCGCAGCCGATTGACGAATACGGCGGCGACGTGCGGCCGCTCTTCGTCCTTGCCGGTCTCCTTTTCGACGATCGACGCCAGCGTCACCAGTTCGTAGGGCGTGCGCAATGGCAGGTCCGGGGAGCGCTTCGCCCAGATTGCATCGAGCGTCTTGCGCTGATCCTCCTGCATCTTTGTGAGGAGACGCGCCCGAGGGTAGCCGCGCGGGTATTTATAGGTCTCCGGCAGCAGAGCGCCTTCCTTCGGAAGGTCGACGACATCGCCCGCCAGCAGTTCGGCCTCTTTCAGCTTTTGCACAATTTGTTCCGAAGTCAGACCTTCCGGAATGGTCACGCTGTGCATGATCTGGCGGCCGGAGGCGATCTGATTGATCACGTCGCGCAGGCTGATGTTTTTCTTGAAGCCATATTCGCCGGGTTTCAGCTTGCCGAGCTTGCCTTCGAGAACGATCCCGAGCTGCATGAGCGTCGAATTGGCGATGACGCCTTCGCGCTCGAGTTGGGAGATGATCTCAATCAAATCGCTGCGCGGCGGAATATAGACGACCTTGTCGGCCGCGAGCGGTCCGGGCTCTTTCAGTTTGTGCATGGCGGCGATGAGGCCGAAGACGCCGGCGACAAGCGCGACGAGCACGAAACTCAGGAAGCCGCTCGCCACCGAAAGCGTTCCTTCGCGGCGCTTACGCTTTTTTGGCGGAGGCGCGGGTTCTACCTGCTTAGCGCTTTGCGGCGTGGCGCGCCGCCCGAACATGCCGGCTACGGGGGAGGCGTCGGGCTTTTTCGCCGAGGGCTGGCCGGGCGGTTGGAGCGGGGGCGCTTCAGACTTGGCTGTAGGTGACGACGGCGGCGGCGCGGGCTTCGCGATGTCGCCTGATGGCGGTGCGGGAGCTTTCGGCGGCTCGGGCAGAGGCGCTTCAGCCTTCGCTGCGATCGGCGGCTGGCTTGGCGGTTCCGGCGCGGACGCGACCATGGCCGGCCCTTTCACCAAGGCGGCGTCGGACGGCGAAACTTCCGTCGGCGGCGAGCCAGAGTCCTTTGCGGGCGCGTTCAGGGTCGGTTGAACTGCGAGATCTTCGTGTGGCGGGGCGGCGGTTTCGGCGTTTTTGGCCGGGGTCGGCTCGCTCGGCGCCGCTACTGCGGCGTCTGTTGGCTTTTCGGGCGCGCCTTTATTGTCCGCTTCGCTCATCGCACTACGCCCATCAAACGTCGAAGATCTCACGCCGATTATCGCCGAAGACTTACACTATGCCTCATTGTGGCGAATTCAGGAATGCGCCGCTTCCGTTCGCAGGCTCCGGCGTATCGCGAGATAGGCGTTCGAATGCGCCGGCTGAGCGCCCGGGCTCAGGAGGCGCGGCGAAACACCAGCGAGGCGTTCGTGCCGCCAAAGCCGAACGAGTTCGACAAAGCGATATTGATTTCCTTCTCGCGTGCTTTGTGCGGCACGAGGTCGATCGTCGTTGCAACCGAGGGATTGTCGAGGTTGCGGGTCGGCGGCGCGACATTCGCCTGCATCGCCAGGATCGAATAGATCGCTTCGACGGCGCCGGCGGCGCCGAGCAGATGGCCGATCGCAGATTTCGTCGATGACATGGCGAGCTTGGGTTCGATGTTGCCGAGAAGGCGTTCGACGGCCTTGAGTTCGATCTCGTCGCCGAGCGGCGTCGACGTGCCGTGCGCGTTCACGTAATCGATGTCGGTCACGGAAATGCCGGCGCGCTTCAGCGCCGCCTTCATGCAGCGATAGGCGCCGTCGCCGTCGGGCGCCGGGGCGGTGATGTGATAGGCGTCGCCCGACATGCCGTAGCCGATGAGTTCGGCGTAGATTTTCGCGCCACGCGCCTTGGCGTGCTCATATTCCTCAAGCACGACGCAGCCTGCGCCTTCGCCAAGCACGAAGCCGTCGCGGTCCTTGTCATAGGGCCGGGAGGCGGCTTCGGGGCGATCGTTGAAGCCGGTCGACAACGCGCGGCACGCGGCGA
The DNA here is from genome assembly GCF_015709545.1 of Methylocystis sp. H4A. Classification (NCBI taxonomy): domain Bacteria; kingdom Pseudomonadati; phylum Pseudomonadota; class Alphaproteobacteria; order Hyphomicrobiales; family Methylocystaceae; genus Methylocystis; species Methylocystis sp. H4A. The sequence goes on from NZ_JADNQY010000022.1 coordinate 74,001, forward strand.
AGCCAGCGACGCCAATGCGATTGACGGGCGATTCGGCGCCGCCGGCGACCATCACGTCTGCGTCGCCCACCGCGATGATGCGTCCCGCGTCGCCGATGGCGTGCGTGCCGGTGGCGCAGGCCGTCACCACCGCATGATTCGGGCCCTTCAGGCCATGCATGATGGAGACATAGCCCGCCACGAGATTGATGATTCTGCCCGAGACGAAGAAAGGCGACACGCGGCGCGGTCCCTTCTCCCTCAAGGTGACGGAGGTCTCATAAATGCCGCCGAGGCCGCCGATGCCGGAGCCGATCAGAACGCCAGTCGATTCCTGCTTCTCTGGGGTGTCGGCCACCCAACCGGAGTCTTTTAGCGCCTGCGTCGCTGCGCTCGCGCCATAGATGATGAAATCATCGACCTTGCGCTGCTCTTTGGGATCGAACCAGTCGTCAGGATTGAACGTGCCGTCCGTGCCGTCGCCGCGCGGCACGACCGCCGCGATCTGACATGCGAGGTCGGAGGCCTCGAATGTGTCGATACGTTTGAAGCCGCATTCTCCGGCGGCGAGACGGCGCCAATTGGTGTCCACGCCGCAGCCCAAAGGAGATACGACGCCAAGACCGGTGACGACCACCCTGCGCATGGCTCTACTCTCAACCTTTATGTTGTCGGAAATGGCGGCGTCGGCGAAGCCTCGCGAGAAGATTCGCCGCGCGCTTGGATGTTCAGTTCGTCAGGCGGCCTTCGCCTTTTCGAGAAACTTCACTGCATCGCCCACAGTGAGAATCGTCTCGGCGGCGTCGTCGGGAATCTCGACGCCGAATTCTTCCTCGAAAGCCATGACGAGTTCGACGGTATCGAGCGAATCGGCTCCCAGATCGTCGATGAAATTGGCCTTGTCGACGACCTTGTCGGCTTCGACGCCGAGATGCTCGACAACAATCTTTTTCACGCGCTCGGCGACATCGCTCATCTTCTTTGATCCCTGTCTGCGTTTGGCGCCTCACGCGCCGTGTGGCGATTTGGAGCAGGCCTGCTGGCGTGCTCCATGATCGCCCTTCATCCCTTTAACGTGCAATCGCGCGCTGATCGCCCTGATGTGTGCGAGACGCGTTGCGGCTTGCTCCACCGGGTTTAAATCGCGGCGACGCCGCCCCTCAGCGGCGAGGTCTGGTAGCATACTTCCCTGGGCATGGCGAGAGGCGTCCCCGCGTTCTCACGGACGCGGCGAAAGGTCGCCGCAGACGTGTTTTCCGGGCGATTCGCCTCTCCTAGATCATGGCCATGCCGCCATTGACGTGCAGGGTTTGTCCGGTGACGTAGCCCGCCTCCGCGCTGGCCAGATAGACGCAGGCGGCGGCGACGTCGGCGCCGGTCCCGAGCCGTCCCGTCGGCACCATGCGCAGGATCGCCTCCTTTTGGGCGTCTGTCAGCGCCTCGGTCATCGGGCTTTCGATGAAGCCGGGCGCGACGCAATTGACGGTCACGCCGCGCGAGGCGACCTCGCCGGCCAGGGACTTCGACATGCCGATCATGCCCGCCTTGGCGGCGGCGTAATTGCCTTGCCCGGGATTGCCGGTCACGCCGACGACCGAAGTGATCTGGATGATCCGGCCGAAGCGCTTTTTCATCATCCCGCGCAGCGCCGCGCGCGACAGGCGAAACGCCGACGTCAGATTGACGTTGATGACGGCGTCCCAGTCCTCGTCCTTGAGGCGCATGAACAGCATGTCGCGGGTGATGCCGGCGTTATTGACGAGAATGTCCAGACCGCCCATCGCCGCCTCCGCCGCCGGCACGAGTTTCTCGGTCTCGTCCTTTTGCGAAAGATTGCAGGGCAGAATGTGCGTGCGGCCGTTCAATTCGCCGGCAAGCGCCTCGAGCGCCTCTTTTCTCGTGCCGGAAAGCGCCACGGTCGCGCCGGCGGCGTGAAGCGCGCGCGCGATCGCCGCGCCGATTCCGCCGCTCGCGCCCGTGACCAGCGCAGTCTTGCCGTTGAGATCAAACATATCTCCCCCTCTCCTCCCTCGCGCCGATGAAGCGAGCTTTATAGCTCAGTTCGGGGGAGTGGCCTTTTTTCAGCCGCGGTTCAACTTCAAACGACCGCCTCCACAACGGCGGACGCCACCGATGCCCGGTCGGAAATTGGGAGAAAATGGGCGCCAGTCCGGCTTCGTTTCGCAAGCGACGGATTCGAGACTGAATTGCTCAACGACGCATCGGAATCGGCGTCAAATTTCATTGTGGCGTAACTGCAACAGTCGAAATCTTTTGGGTCTTTTGGGCCCGTTTTTACCTTCTGTTTGTTGTTTCCCGCGCGAAATTTGCGCACAGTCCGCCGTGCTTGGGGGTCAGCGTCCTTAAACGTCCGAGAGAGTCACAGGACTGACGCGCACCTATTAATTTAAGTTGGCTCGAAATGAAGGATAGAGAGATGAAGACAGCGATCTCGGCCCTGGCTCTGGCGACGGCGCTTTTCGCCGGCGCCGCGAACGCCGCCGATCTACCCTCCCACAAGGCTCCTCCGCCGTACATCCCCCCGCCGCCGATCATGACCTGGACCGGGTTCTACGCCGGTCTTAACCTCGGCGGTGGCTTCTTTGCCAGCAATTCCTCCAATCAGGGTTGGAACGGGGGCTGGAACAACGGCAACAACAGCACCGGCGGCGTGATCGGCGGCGGTCAGCTCGGCTATAACTTCCAGGTTACGCCGATGTTCGTCGTCGGCGTTGAGACCGACTTCCAGGGCACGAGCCTCGGCTCGGGCGGCGGCGGCAACAACAACTGGTGGTTGTTGGGCGGCGGCTTCGGCGGCGGCGGCGCAGGCACGGCGCGTCTGAACTGGTTCGGCACCGTTCGCGGCCGCGTCGGCATCACCCTGCTGAGCCCGCAACTGTTGGTCTACGGCACGGGCGGCTTCGCCTATGGCGAAGTGCAGCGCAACAGCTGGTGGAACCAGAACAGCGCCGTGCAGACGGGCTGGACCGCTGGCGGCGGCGCCGAGTGGATGTTCTTCCCGAACTGGTCCGCCAAGGTCGAGTATCTGTATACGCAGATCAGCGGCACCGGGAACAACAACAACTGGGCGTGGGCGTTCAACCCCGGCTGGGGCCTGAACAGCACCAACAACCGCACGCGCTTCCACACGATCCGCGCGGGCATCAACTACCACTTCCACTTCGGCTCCCCGGCGCCGGTGTTGGCCAAGTACTAATCCAAGTACTAATCCTACCGATCGGCCTTACGGTCGAGAGAATGGGCCCGGTCCTCGCGACCGGGCCTTTTCTTTTGGCGCTTCCGTTTCTCTTCCCGGCCTCTATGCGAAGCCGCGATAGGCGTCGAAATCGGCGGGCGCGCCCACCGAAATGCCCGCGGCCTGCGGCGCGATCCGCTTCAATAGCCCCGCGAGAACCTTGCCCGAGCCGCATTCGACGAACTTCGTCGCGCCGTGACTCGCCATATAGGCCACGCATTCGCGCCAGCGCACCGCGCCGGTGACCTGCTCGACGAGCAGTCGGCGAATCGCCTCCGGGTCCCGCGTCGGCTCCGCCGTCACATTGGCGACGACCGGCACGCACGGGGCGCTGATCGCCGCTCCGGCGAGCGCCTCGCGCATGGCGTCGGCGGCGGGCTGCATCAGCGCGCAATGGAAGGGCGCGGAGACCGGCAGCAGCACGGCGCGCTTGATTCCCTTCTCCTTGGCGATGTCGATCGCCTTGTCGACGGCCGCCTTGGCGCCCGAAAGCACCACCTGGCCGCCGCCATTGTCATTGGCGACCTGACAGACGCCGTTCGCCGCCGTCGCCGCCTCCTCAGCGATGGCGCGCGCTTGATCGAGGTCGGCGCCGAGCAGCGCCGCCATGGCGCCTGCTCCGACAGGGACCGCCTTCTGCATCGCGTCGCCGCGAATGCGCAGCAGCCGCGCCGTATCGGAAATCGTCAGCGCGCCCGCCGCAGCAAGAGCCGAATATTCGCCGAGCGAATGTCCCGCGACGAAGGCCGCGTCGCGCGCGAGGTCGAGGCCGCATTCGGCTTCCAGCGCGCGAATCGTCGCGAGCGAAACCGCCATCAGCGCCGGCTGGGCGTTGGCGGTGAGCGTCAGCTCCGAGTCAGGGCCTTCGAACATGAGTTTCGAGAGCGGCTGCGACAGAGCGTCGTCGACCTCAGTGAAAACCGCGCGCGCGGGCGCGAAGGCGTCGAACAGCGCCTTGCCCATGGCGACCGCCTGAGATCCCTGACCGGGAAAAATGAAAGCCTTCTGCATGCGTAACCGTCCCTGCTTTATTATTGTTTGGGTCGCCGCGTGTGGCGCCGGGGGGTTCGCTGTGTCAAGTTGGCGCGTGACGTCGAAACGCGCGCTGGAGCGGGAGATGAGCCAAACGACATGCGGCGGCGACGCCGGCCGCTTCAATCGGCGCGCCGCGCTGGCGACGCTGGGCGCAGGTTTTGGGTTAGCCTTTGGCGCCGCGCCGGCGCAGGCCCATGCCAAGCGCGCGCCCGTCCGGCCGGAGGATGAGAAATTTATGCGGTTAGCGATCGCGGAAGCCGCCAAGGGCGACTTTCCGTTTGGCGCCGTCATCGTACGCGACGGCAAGGTCGTCTCGACCGGACGCAATATGGGCGTGACGAACAACGATCCAACCGCGCATGGCGAGATGGTGGCGATTCGCCGCTTCGTCGCCGACAATCCGGCGAAAGAGCTTAAAGGCGCGACGCTTTACACGTCGGGCGAGCCCTGCCCGATGTGCATGGGCGCGATCGTCTGGTGCGGCATGGGGCGTGTCGTCTATGCGGCGTCGATCGAGCAGCTTGAGAAGCGGATCGGCCAGATCATGATCACGAGCAAAGCCGTGGCGGAGGCCGCGCCGTTTCTGACCGTCGCCATCACCGGCGGCGTGTTGGCGACGGAGGCGTTAGCGCTCTTCGATAAAAAAAGCGGCGGCTAGGCCGATTGCGCCGAGCTTGACCATTTCGGCGATTCGCTAAGGCCCCTCTTTTTGAAAGAGGGGCCCGAGGCTTGGAATGAGCGATGGGTGTTTCGCGAACCGTCACGAACACGCCCTCGCCGCTTATGAGCGATAGATGGAAGACTGACGGGCGGGATCAGGCTCCGACAACGATGCGCGGCCCTTGCCCCATTTCCGTTTCTGCTTGAGGCAGCCGTTGCCGAACGTGCCCCAGGACGCCGGATTCTTCTTGCCGCAGCGCCAAGAAAGGGCGGCGTTTTCGACAGAATCGCCCGGCGCCTTCAGCGAAGCGCCCATCGGCGCGGCGTTCGCGTCGACGCTCAGAGAGCCGGCCGCGATGGCGGCGGCGAGAAACAATGCGGTCTTCATGAAATTTCTCCAAAAATGAGTCTCGATAACGTTTGCGGCGAACACGAAGGTTCTCCGCAAACGCTTGTCTTGCGATTGCAAGACGGGACGACCATACGACTCGAAGGGACGGACGAACGTGCGGCGGCGCACGGGGCCGCGCATGGCGATCCGTCCGGCGGCGCGAGGCGGCGGCGATGAGATCTGCAAGTGGCGCGAAATCCGGCTGAGCGACTCGCATATGCCGACAGGGCGCCTGCAGACTCATTAGAGTCGCGCGCGCCGAAATATAACCGGCGAGGCGGCGGAAGCCTTCGCTAATGGCCGCGCCGCGCTCGCCGGCGACCGTCGTCTCTGCGACGATCTGCGGCGCGTAGTCGCGAATTTCGATGGCCCCTGACGAGGCGACCACCGAATATCGCGCATGCTCCACATCGGAATCCGCGCGTGCGGGGGCAGCCGCGATCAGTCCGACAAGATGGCAAGAAAGCGCCGCATCTCCTGGGTCCTCTTTTCTGAAGAGGTAAGATGCGGTGCGGCAGGGCGTCGGAACAGGCGGCAGGGCGCCAAAGAGGGGCGGTTTTTCGCCATCAGTCCGTTAAGGAAAGCGAATGAGGAACTATTCGCAGGAGTAACACACGTGAGCGACGCTTTGATATTCAGCATACATCCTGAATGGGTGGAGAAGATTCTCTCCGGTGCAAAGCAGTATGAGCTTCGTCGACGGCCACCAAAATTGTCTGGGCCGACCGCCGCGTTCCTCTACGAGACCTCGCCTGCGAGTCGGCTTAGGGTGGTGTGCAAGGTAGGTCCGATAATTTCGGGAACACGTGAAGAAGTTTGGAGGCAGGTCGGTTCTCTGACCGGCCTTAATCGTCACGAGTTCGAATCGTATTTCCGATCTAGGAATATCGCCTATGCGATCAAAATTGATGAAGTTCGAGAGATCCCGCCATGGTCACTCGCCTGTCTCCGGGAACAGTTCCGGTTCGTCCCACCACAAGCTTGGTGTTACGCCCGCGAAGAGCTGATCCGCTCGATTGGAGCTGTAAGATGATTGTTATAGTTTGTGGTTTGTCAGGTAGCGGAAAAAGCTCTCTTACAAAAAATTCAGACTTTCTGTCTCTAGGCTTCGTTCTCGTTAGGGCAAGTGATTTGCTTCGGTCAGCTGGGCTTCCGACAACACAGCTCCGGGCCCGCGACGCCCTCTTGAACCAGGAATATCTCATTGATAAGATTTCGGACCTAGCAGCAGAGAGAGCGTTCATCGTACTGGATGGACACCTGCTGATCGAAACGATAGACGGCCCCCAACTCGTTCCCGATACCATCGTGAGTCGGTTGCCGGTAAGCTACATCCTGTTTGTTGATACAAGTCCCAAAGAGATCATGAAGCGAAGGGCTCGCGAGAACGGTGTGTGCGTTGATGAGCTATCCGATCTTGGGGAGCTTGAACATATTCACGCTCGTCGGTTAGCCAGAAAGGGCAGGGTTCCGTTCGGCTCAATCAAGGACGGCGACGTTGTAGCCTTTGACTTGATCCTCAAAGGCCTTTTAGGAGGGTCTGATTAGACGTCCGTTGAAGACGTGCTCTAGTTTGCCGCTACGGTATACGCCCTCAATAACTTGAGTGCGTTTGAAATGCCATGCCGACACAAGTTTGTCGAATTCACCTATCCGCTCTTCAGGCACTGTGAAGAGGGGACGATTAGTGCCAAGCCATTCAAATGCGCTGGCAGCTAGCGTTCTGCCGATTCCCAGACCCCTGAATTCCGGAACTACCCATAGTGTGCATAGCTTAGTTTCCGAAGGGTCGCGTTTCACGATCGCGACTCCAGCTAAAAAATTTTCACGGTAAGAAAGAAAAGCTTCTCTCGTCCCTAATCTTAAGCCGGGCATCACCTGTGTGTGATACCAGTTCTCAAATCCGGGATAGAAGCATTCCAAGCGGCGCAATGCACTCCAGCAATCACCGTTCTCGGAGCCGATGATCGCTGACAGCCTGTAAGGGTCTGTCCAAGATAAGCGAATCACAGCGAGCCCTCACCACGTCGAAGTGACTTATTGACACGAACCGCCCACGATGTGAATCCCTCGTCGAATCATGAAACGAAAAAGTTTTTTTGCTAGACTCACTAGGGTCGGCAAAGAAAGCAACGTTAAAGCCGCAATCCCGATCTTTAAATGGTTCCAATTAGTTTGAGCGGCGCAATCAGGTCCTGACGGGCTCAGATAAGCATATATTTCCGCTTCAAAGGCCGTAGCCGCCATGCCGATGAGAACAATTGCAAAAATATACAGTGGGATAAGATGGTTTATTGTCCTGAACGACGCAAAAGCAGTGAAATCATCTATATTCTCTGTGGATGCTTTTACACGCCAATGATATAGCATCATCTGTTGTGGCGCTTTCTTGCTTAAAGATGCGAGATAACTCGACCATAGGTGTTTTTCCAACCGCCTTATTTTGTGAAAACCGGTGTGCGATCTAACTAATTCCGCTCTAAAATCCCTGATTAATATGAAATATATGGCCGACAACTTTGGCCAGCGCATCATTGGGTAAGCCTGCAGCAATCCAGCCGGGAAGGTCCGACGTTCATTTAACCGAAATTCAATCATATCAGTCGTATAAAACGAGCTGACGAAGATTCTATCGGCTTGTTTGAAGTTACTTACAAACAATTGGCGAAGCTGCCCGCTTAGCAAAAGCCTAATCCTGATGTAGTAGTCGCCTACCTGACTCATTTTATTGAAAATGCTCTCTTTAAATTGAAGGATGCTTCCCGCCGTCTTATCTCCGTCGTAGATATGCCGGATCTCGACGTCGGATTGCATATCCAATTTCATAACATAAAGGGAAACGCTAGAGTTTGATTTAAGTGCCGCGAAGGCATCATTTGTCTCTCGTCCAATGCGTAGACTCTCGTTAAAGACCGCTGAAAGCGTCTTTTGATCCTTTAGCACCTGAGATAAATCAACGACGTTAGCAGCCTCGATCTTAGCGGGCACAAAAAAATTCAATTTCTCAATCGCGTGCCTCTCCTTGATGCGAAAGCCAACATCAAGCGCGTCCATCTTAGAGCCAGGTAAGTTTCTCCACATGTTAAAGTGGAGTTCAATACATGGCTCGTGACCATCAACTTGCACTTCGTCAGATTCGTACCAAAGCGCGAGACTTCCATCCAACATGGTTGCACCATAACATTTAACCGGTGCCAACTTATTTGATAGACTTGGCCTTTACCAGCTCCTCCACGACCCCCGGATCGGCGAGCGTCGACGTGTCGCCAAGTGCGCCAAATTCGCCCTCCGCGATCTTGCGCAAGATGCGCCGCATGATCTTGCCCGAGCGCGTCTTCGGCAGTCCCGGCGCGAATTGCACGATGTCGGGCGTCGCGATCGGCCCGATCTCATGGCGCACCCAATGCACCAGCTCTTTGCGCAGATGCTCGCTCGGCGTCACGCCCTGATTGAGCGTGACGAAGGCGTAGATGCCCTGCCCCTTGATGTCGTGCGGATAGCCGACGACGGCGGCTTCCGACACTTTCTCATGCGCGACGAGCGCGCTCTCGACTTCCGCGGTGCCGAGGCGATGGCCCGAGACATTGATGACGTCGTCGACGCGGCCGGTGATCCAGTAATCGCCGTCGGCGTCGCGCTTGGCGCCGTCGCCGGTGAAATATTTGCCCGGAAAAGCCGAGAAATAGGTCTGCGCAAAACGTTCGTGATCGCCATAGACGGTGCGCATCTGCCCCGGCCATGAATCCGAGATCACGAGCAAGCCTTCGCATTGGCCTTGGAGGACATTGCCGAGCGGATCGACGATCTCGGGCGCGACGCCGAAGAACGGCCGCGTCGCCGAGCCGGGCTTGAGATCAATCGCCCCGGGGAGCGGCGAGATCAGCACGCCGCCGGTCTCCGTCTGCCACCATGTGTCGACGATGGGACAGCGGCCTTCGCCAACGACGCGGTGATACCATTCCCACGCTTCCGGGTTGATCGGTTCGCCAACGGAGCCGAGCAGGCGCAGCGACTTGCGGCTGGTCTTTTTGACGGGCGCCTCGCCCGCCGCCATCAGCGCGCGAATGGCGGTGGGGGCCGTGTAGAAAATATCGACCTTATGCTTGTCGACGATCTCCCAGAAGCGGGACACGCTCGGATAATTCGGCACGCCTTCGAACATCAGCGTCGTCGCGCCATTGGCGAGCGGGCCGTAGACAATATAGCTGTGTCCGGTCACCCAGCCGACGTCGGCCGTGCACCAATAGACGTCGACCTCGCGATAATCGAAGACGAGTTCATGCGTGAGCGATGTGTAGACGAGATAGCCGCCCGTCGTATGCAGCGCGCCCTTCGGCTTGCCGGTTGAGCCGGACGTATAGAGGATGAACAGGGGATCTTCCGCGTCCATCTCCGCATAGGGACAATCGGCGTGCACGCGCGCGGCTTCTTCCTCGTAGCGGAAGTCGCGGCCGGGCTGCATGTCGATCTCGGCGCCGGTGCGCGTCACGACGATGACCGTTTTCGCGGAAACCTTGTCGAGCGCCGCGTCGACATTGGCTTTCAGCGGAATCTTCTTGCCGCCGCGCAGGCCTTCGTCCGCCGTGACGATGACCTGTGATTCCGCGTCGGCGATGCGTCCCGCAAGCGAATCCGGCGAGAAGCCGCCAAAGACCACCGAATGAACGGCGCCGATGCGCGCGCAGGCGAGCATCGCGAAGGCGGCTTCGGGAATCATCGGCAGATAGATGGTGACGCGGTCGCGCTTCTTGACGCCGTGCCTCTTGAGCACATTGGCGAAGCGGCAGACTTCTTCATGCAGTTCGGCGTAAGTGATATGGCGCGAGACGGAAGGATCGTCGCCTTCCCAGATGATCGCGGTCTTGTTGGCGCGCTCCGGCAGATGCCGGTCGATGCAATTCATCGCGACATTGGTGGTGCCGTCCTCGAACCAGCGTATCGAAACATTATGCGTGTCGAAGCTGGTGCGCTTCACTTTTGAAAAGGGCGTGATCCAGTCGATGCGCTGCGCCTGCTCTGCCCAGAAGCCGTCGGGGTCTTTGATTGAGCGTTCGTAGAGCCGGCGATAGGTCGGTTCATCGATGCGCGCGCGCTTTTTCCAGTCGTCCGGCACGGGGTAGATTTTTTGCGACATTCGTTTCTCCATCGACGCTTTTCGTAAACGCCCGCCCGTCATGGCCGGGCTTGTCCCGGCCATCCACGTCTTTATGGCGACGCAGATTGGGGAACATGGCGCAGTGTCTCGGCGTGGATTCCCGCGACAAGCGCGGGCATGACGCGGAAAGGGGACGCTTACGGGCACGAAATGGGAGCGCTCATCCCTTGCGGGCGCGGGCGAGCTCCACATTATGCTGCATGCGCCGAACCATGAGCCGCATCAGGTAAAAGCCAAATTGCGGAGTCTGCGCCGCGAGCTGCAAGAGATCGTCATAGCGCACGCAAAGAAGCTCGACGTCGGTCGCGGCGACCGCGGTGGCGGTGCGGCGATTTTCATTGGTGAACATGCCCATCTCGCCAAAGAGCGTTCCGGGCTTCAGCGTGACGTCGGGTTCGCGCAGATGGATCTCGCCGTGCACCAAGAGATAGGCTTCCTCGGACAGGTCGCCGATGCGATGCAGGACGAAGCCTTCGGAAAGCTTTATGGGCCGCATATAGGGACGCAGCCATTCGAAATCGAAATCCTCGGAGGCGGCGGCGCGAATATCCTGAACGAGCCGCCGGATCTGCCGGAGCCGCACGATGTTGACCGGGACCAGAAAGGCGTTGAGCGCGAAGAGCGGGTAGAGACCCTTGAGGAAAAAGTAAGCGGCGAACAGCGCATTGGCGAGGATGGCCGCGATCCGCAGGGGGATCATGGTGTTCGACACATAAACGAACACGCTCGCCGCCGCGGCGAGATAGCCGAGGACTTCGATAAGCAGACCGTTCAGCGTGGTGGGCAGCGTCATGGCGAGATCGCTCGGACTTCAGCTTCGCCCAACACCTTTAGCAGAAGACTTTGTAAAAATGCGAGGGCGGAACACGTCTCGGCCCCGGGCGTTGCAAAGGTCTACGGGGTGGAGCAGGAATCGCCATGACGCAGTCCGCCAGCATTCGTCCCGCCCGCGCCGGGGGCGGCTTTCCGACCGCCGCCGCGATCATTCTTGGCGTGGGCCTTGGCATCTTTTTTGACGGCATCGTTCTGCATCAACTCTTGCAATGGCATCATCTGGTCAGCAACTGGAGCCCCGCCGGGACAGTCGAGGGCATGGAATTCAACACCTATTGGGACGGGATCTTGCACAGTTTCGCTTATGTCTGCGTCGGCGTGGGACTGTTCCTTCTGTGGCGCGCCTCGCGCCGCGCCGGTTACATGTGGTCCGGCCGGCGCCTGGCGGGCGCGCTGCTGATCGGCTGGGGCGGATTCAACCTCTACGATGGCGTCATCAACCATCTCGTCCTCGGCATCCATCATGTGAATGAACGAGTCGATCGCGCCCAATGGCCGATCTATGACGCGGGCTTCATCATCTGGGGCGCCGCGATGTTGCTGGCCGGCTTTCTGCTTCTGCGCGGCGGCAAGGCGGAGGCGGGGAGCGAGGCCCAGAGCACGCTCCGACAAAGTTAACATTTTGATTTTGGCGATCCCCGCGTCCCTTCGCGCTTTGCCCTCGCTGCGGCGATTTGGTAAAGGGCGCTAGACTTCCTCGCGCCACACCGAAAGAAACATGGACAAGTTCACCACGCTGACGGGCGTCGCCGCGCCGCTGCCGATCATGAACGTCGACACGGACATGATCATCCCCAAGCAGTATCTCAAAACCATTCAGCGCACCGGCCTCGGCAAGGGCCTCTTTTCGGAGATGCGCTATCGCGACGATGGTTCCGAGAATCCCGATTTCGTCCTGAATCAGCCGGCCTACCGCAATGCCCGCATCCTTGTCGCCGGCGACAATTTCGGCTGCGGCTCGTCGCGCGAACATGCGCCCTGGGCGCTGCTCGACTTCGGGCTCCGCTGCATCATTTCGACGAGTTTCGCCGATATTTTCTATAACAATTGCTTCAAGAACGGCATCTTGCCGATCGCGGTGAGCGAGGCCGAGCTCGAAAAGCTGATGGACGACGCCAAGCGCGGCGCCAACGCCACCCTGACCGTTGACCTCGCCGCGCAGGAGATTCGCGGGCCGGACGGCGGCGTGATCACATTCGACATCGACCCTTTTCGCAAGCACTGCCTGCTGAACGGGCTCGACGACATCGGTCTGACCCTCCAAAAAGCCGACAAGATCGACGACTACGAAAAGCAGGCCGCGGCGAAGCGCCCTTGGGCCTGACAGCAACATTGGCGCCGCAGCCCGGCGGCGCCGAGCTAATGTTTCCGAAGCGGCCTTTGGCGCCCCTGACGGGGCGACGAGCGTCGCTTCCAACCGCTGGACGCCCAGAGCGACGGACAAGGCGCGCTTGAGTTATCTTTCCGCCCTTTCCATGCGTTTTCGCGCCGCCGGCCAGTCGCTGGCGCGGCTCGCTAACGGCGTGAGGCGCTCGCGAAAGCCCGACGACATCGCGGAAGGCCAATGGCGCGACGCCCAAAACTTAGGCGCCGATTCCGACGAGGCGGCGCGCGACGCAAACTTCTGGGGACCCGCGCCGACAAACGAACAGGCTGAGCCGCCGGCCTTCGAGCCCGGCTCCGCCTATCGGGAACCCGCCGGATTCGACGGACAAGGCCTGCTTTCCATTCATAATCTCGCGAAGTCCTATAAAGCGCGCCGTGTCGTCGAAGACGTGAGCCTGCATGTGGCGCGGGGCGAGGCGGTCGGGCTGCTGGGCCCCAACGGCGCTGGCAAAACCACTGTTTTCTATATGATCACAGGGCTGGTGAAGCCCGACAAGGGCATGATTTCGCTCGACGGCTATGATGTGACGCCGCTGCCGATGTATCGCCGCGCGCGGCTCGGAATCGGCTATCTGCCGCAGGAGGCGTCGGTGTTCCGGGGCCTCTCGGTCGAGGACAACATCCGCGCCGTGCTCGAGATCACCCAGCCCGACGTCAAAAAGCGCGAGGAGGAGCTGGAGGCGCTTCTTGAAGAGTTCCGCCTCACGCGCATGCGCCACACGCCCGCCGTCGCGCTCTCCGGCGGCGAACGGCGTCGCTGCGAGATCGCCCGTGCGCTCGCCGGCCACCCCTCCTTCATGCTGCTCGACGAGCCTTTCGCCGGCATTGATCCGATTGCGGTCGGCGGCATCCAGGACCTCGTGCGGCATTTGAAAGCGCGCGGCATTGGCGTGCTCATCACCGACCACAGCGTTCGCGAGACGCTGGGGCTCACCGACCGCGCTTACATCATCTACAACGGCCATGTGCTGACCGAAGGAACGCCTGACGAAATCGTCGCCAATCCGGACGTTCGGCGCATCTATCTTGGCGAAGATTTCCGCATGTAGCGCCACAGGCGCCGCTCGGCGGCGCCCCAGCCAACTGGCGTCGATGCGACAAGGGTCGTCTTCGCCCTGAGAAATCGGGGCAGTTTCACGATCGACGAAGGTTGATTAAGGCTTAGGCGTTTTGCCTCGCCTCGCGCTGCTTTTTTGGCCCTAGGCGCGCTTAGGCGAAGTGATATAAGCAAGAACCGGGCCGCAGAGCGGCGGCCGATCGCGTATCGAGTGGGCCGAGCGACTATGGCGATTTCCACCAAGTTGATGATGCGTCAGGGCCAAGCCCTGGTGATGACGCCGCAGCTGCTCCAGGCGATCAAGCTGCTGCAGTTTTCCAATTTGGAGCTTGCCGCCTTTTTGCATGATGAACTCGAGCGCAATCCGCTGCTCGAAGCGCAGGAAGGCGATGGCGGCGTCGACGCGGCCGATGCTTCCCAGGGCGCGGAGCCGAGCGCGGCGGAGCCCTTTGAAGGGCCGCAGGAGGGCGACTGGGCGCAACAGGATCTCGCCGTCGACTCCGCGACGCTCTCCGCCGATCTCGGCGCCGACATGAGCAATGCTTTTGAGCCCGAGGGCCCTTTGATCGGGGAGCGGGCGCGGGATGAGGCCCCCGACGGCGCCGGCCTTTCGGCGACCTCCTGGACGGGCGCCGCCGGCGGCGGGCCGGCCGACGGCGAAGCGCCCAATCTCGAAGCTTATGTCGCCGATCGTCAGAGCCTCCACGAGCATCTCGCCGAACAGCTGGCGCTCGCCTGCCCCGATCCACGTCACAGAATCATCGGCCAATCGATCATCGATGCGATCGATGACAGCGGCTATCTGCGAGAGGACCTTGGCGAGATCGCCGCCCGTCTCGAGGCGGACATGGCGGAAGCCGAGCGCATTTTGGCGACGATCCAGACCTTCGACCCTTCCGGCGTCGGCGCGCGCGATCTTGCGGAGTGCCTCGCGATCCAGCTCAAGGAGCGCGACCGCTATGATCCGGCGATGCAAGCGTTCGTCGCCAATCTCCCGCTCGTCGCGCGCCGCGATTTTGCGCAACTCGCCAAGCTGTGCGGCGTCGACGACGAAGACGTCGCCGACATGGCGGCGGAGCTGCGCCGGCTGGAGCCCAAGCCCGGCCGGGCGTTCGGCGGCGCCCCGATTCAGCCGCTCGTCGCCGACGTCATTGTTCGCGCCGCTGCGGACGGCGCCTGGCATGTGGAGCTCAACGCTGACGCGCTGCCGCGCGTATTGGTCAATCACAGTTATGCGGCGCAAGTCAGCGCCGTCGCCACCGGCCCCGCGGACAAAAGCTTCATTTCGAGCTGCCTGCAGAACGCCAACTGGCTGACCAAGAGTCTCGAGCAGAGAGCCCGCACCATTCTACGCGTCGCTTCAGAAATCGTGCGATTGCAGGACGCCTTCCTCACGCATGGCGTCGAACATCTGCGTCCGCTGAACCTGCGCACCGTCGCTGATGCGATCGGCATGCATGAGTCGACGGTCTCGCGGGTGACGTCGAACAAATACATGATGACGCCGCGCGGCGTCTTCGAGCTCAAATATTTCTTCTCCGCGTCGATCGCCACGACGAGCGGCGCCGCTGCGCATTCGGCCGAGGCGGTGCGCTTTCGCATCAAGCAGATGATCGATCGGGAAACGCCCGACGGCATCCTGTCGGACGACGCGATCGTCGAACGGCTGAAGGCGAGCGACATTGAAATCGCCCGGCGCACGGTCGCGAAATACCGCGACAGTTTGCGCATTCCATCCTCGGTCGATCGCCGCCGCGCCAAGCTTGCGCAGGCGCGCATGACAACCAATTAATTGTCCTATGTCGTCCTGAGGCTTGAAGCTTCGCCGTTGGGGAAGACTCCATTGACTTCGCACGCCGAGGCTTCTAACGCTGCGCGGAATTTCCGCTCTTTGGTTAGATGGCGGGCGATTCGCTGACCCCTCAGGCGGAGTTCCAGGGCGGATGGGGGCGCGTTGGCGGTTGGTCTGACGGCGGCGCGGCAGGCGCGGCTGGCCCTTTCCGCGCCGAAACTTCGCTCGCAACGAAAGTTCGGATTGCAAAATGTCTCTTAGGGTTTCCGGCAAGAACATCAACATCGGCGAAGCGCTTCGGTCTCATGTGACGCAGAGGCTGGAGACGGCGGCGGCGAAATATTTCGACGGCCGAGTCAGCGGCCACGTCACCATCTCGCCGGAGGGCTCGGGCTTTCGAGCCGACTGCAGCCTGCATCTCGCCTCCGGAATCGTGCTGCAGGCCGACGGCCGCGCACAGGAGCCCTACGCCTCCTTCGACCAGGCGGCGGAGCGCATCGAAAAGCGCCTGCGCCGTTACAAGAGCAGGCTCAAGAGCCATCACGAGCATGGCGACGGCGCTCAGGCCGAGGTCGTCGCCTATCACGTGCTTGAGGCGCCCGATCAGGAAAATGAGGCGTCGGCGGAGTTCAGCCCCGCGATCATCGCCGAATCCACCACGCAATTGCGCCGGCTGTCTGTTTCGGCGGCGGTGCTCGACCTCGATCTCACTGGCGCGCCCGTCGTGGTGTTCCGGCACGCCAACACCGGCCGCCTGAATGTCGTCTATCGGCGCGGCGACGAAAATATCGGCTGGATCGACACCCCCGAGTCGGAAGGCGACGCGCGCTGACAGCAAAAACGTCGTGGGACGGCCATAATAACGGCCTCCTCGGCACGTATCTTGCCATTTTCCCACGTCCCTTCGGGTTTGGCGAAAATAGCGAGACGTTGAAATTTCAAGGATGGTCTGCGCCTTCGGCGGCCCTAGACCTCCCATGAGAAGCAGGATGATCGTCGCATGCGGCCAACGGACTTGGTTTCGCCGGATTCGGTTTGCGCCTCACTGAAGGCGACGACGAAGAAGCATCTTCTCCAGGAACTCAGCGAGAAGGCCGCGAAGATTTGCGGGCTTCCCGCGCGCGAGATCTTCGATGCGCTTCTTCACCGCGAGCGGCTGGGCTCGACGGGAATTGGCGAAGGCATCGCCATTCCACATGGCAAGCTCGCGAAATTGAAGGGGATTTACGGCGTGTTCGGCCGTCTTGACCGGCCTGTCGACTTCGGGTCTCTTGACGGCGCGCCGGTCGATCTCGTGTTCATGATCCTCACGCCCGAGAGTTCGGGCGCTGATCATCTCAAGGCGCTTGCCTGCGCGGCCCGGATGCTGAGGGAGCAAGGCCTCGTGGCGACGCTACGCGGGACGCGCGACGACGATGCGCTCTATTCGCTGATCGCGCAGCGCTCGAAGCCGTTTGCGGCATAAATCGCGCCGCTCCTTAGAGCGGCGCGCTGCGTTTTTGGGCGCCGCCTCCATGCGAAGCGTGTCCGCCTTTGCGGCCGGCTTCCGAAGCGAGCGCATGATCGCGCGAGAAGCTCCGCTTGGCCGGATTCACGCTTTGACCGCCCTTGCGTCCTGCCCGGGCCGCAAGATCGGGGTTCTGCGAGAAACTTCGTTTCTCGTCAGGAACGCTCTGGCCGCCCTTGCGTGCGATGGCCCGCTGCTTTTCGGGATCCATTGACGCAAAACCGCGGCTGGATTTTCTATTCTCGTCCATGGGCCGCCTCACAAAGTTCCCCCAGCGCCTTGGGCTATAACTCGCGGGGTCGGCCAATGTTTCTGGGCGGTGGCGATTTATCTTCGCAGTCCCGAAGGATCCCCCCGCCGGGACGGCGAGGGCGAAAAATTTAATGTTTGCAATAAGATCAGAGATTCACATGCCGACCCGCGGCGCGCTTTGTTCGCGGCGTCCGGCGCGTCGTTCAAAAAACAGCGCCTGGCTGATGACGGCCTTGAGGCTTTCGACGTTGAAGGGTTTGGCGATCAGAAAGGCCGGTTCGGGCGGCTCGCCGGTCAAAAACCGCTCAGGGTAGGCGGTGACGAAGATCACCGGGATGGACAGAGAGACGAGGATCTCGTTTACGGCGTCGAGCCCGGAACTGCCGTCCGCGAGCTGGATATCGGCGAGAATCAGTCCCGGGTTGCCTTGCTGTATGGCCGCCAGCGCCTCGGCGTGAGTGCGCGGCATGCCGACCACCCGATGTCCCAGCTCCTCGACGATGCTCCTCAGATCATGGGCGATCAGGGGCTCGTCCTCGATAATCAGCACGTCGGTCGCGATCTGGTCGGCGATCTCGCCGTTCGCCGCCTCGATCAGGGCGCCAGCCTCGATCTCCGAAACATGTAGAGTCTGACCAATCTGGTCGAGATCGAAGCCTTCGAGCGCCTGCAGCAAAAAGGCTATTCGCGGCTTCAGCGAAATAGCGTCGAGATTGCGTCGGCCGTTTTCCGCCAGCGCGCCGGAGCGATCGGTGTGGGCGTTGATCGGCGACGCCGCCCAGACATCCAGGAACAGACGGTATACAGCGATGCGCAGGTCATCGGAATCTGTGATGCGGCTCGGGTCCGCGACAACGGTTTCGAGAGTGGCCAGCACATAGGCGTCGCCGCCCTCCCGATCGCCGACCAATGCGCGCGCGAAACGTCTCAAATAGGGAATATGCGCTGAAATTTCCTTTGACGCCGACATGTCTTACAACTCCAGCAGCATGGAGCCTCGCAAAGGAGAGGAGTGCGGGCTAAGCAGATTCAAAACTTGGACAATACGTCAAAACTGCTCGGCATTTTAGGGAACCAATCCTTCAGCGGTGCGTTTTGCCTACCGTCCTTGCGGCGCAGTATAACGCGGCGGCTCCAGAAATCATGCATATTAAAATAGAGGGCTCCATGGGGAATAAGAATCCGGAGAATATAGTTGCGCGGGCGAAAGCAGACGACGACGCTTTCGCAGGCGACGGGCGGTATTCTTCGAGACCGGGCCCTCGCAGGGTGGGGACGTTTGCAGGGTGGGTGATGACACGTGACGAATTCGGCGATCGTCGCCGAGGAGTAGGGGAGGCGCACTGCGGCGCACAGCCGGCCCCGCGACCGCGGCCGGTGGAATTCCAGGACTCGATCGGAAAGGAGCTCCGCAATCTCTACGACGATGTCGTGGCTCAACCGGTTCCCGATCGGTTTCTGAAACTTTTGAACCAACTCGAAACGAATGTGCTATCCTCCGCGGCGACATCAAGCGCGCCGAGGAAGAGTGAGTGAAGGCAAGCGAAGAAGCGCATTCGGCAGGACAGGGATTAAAGGCTGATCTGATCTCAGCCATCCCGAGCTTGCGCGCCTTCGCAGTGTCGATTTGCGGAAACTCCGATCGCGCCGACGACCTCGTTCAGGAAACGCTGGTCAAGGCCTGGGGCAGTCTCGCGACCTTTTCGGAAGGCACCAATCTCACCGCCTGGCTGTTCACCATTCTGCGCAACATCTACTACAGCGAATTTCGCAAGCGCCGACGCGAGGCTCCCGATCCCGACGGTCTGATCGCCGGACGATTGGTCGCGCCGGAATCGCAGCACGCGCATATGGATTTTCTCGACTTCCGCGACGCGATGCAAAAATTGCCGCTCGACCAGCGCGAAGCCCTGATCCTCGTTGGCGCCTCCGGCATGTCATATGAGGAAGCGGCTCAAATCTGCGGCTGCGCGCCGGGCACGATGAAGAGCCGGGTGAATCGCGCCCGCAATCGGCTCTCAGACCTGATGTCGGCGCCGCCAAGCGCCGAGCCGCGCGAATGGTCCTCGGCCGAGCAGCTCTCCGCAGCCACGCGCGATTGAACGCTGCTCGGAAATGCCGCATAGGGAGGCGCGCCAAACGCCCCTTTCCATGCGAGCGAGCCGATGACCGACGATCACAGAATTGAACGCGACTCCTTTGGCGACATCGCCGTGCCGTCCTGGGCCTATTGGGGCGCCCAGACCGAACGGTCGCGCGAGAATTTTCCGATCGGCGGCGATCTCATGCCGATCGAGATCGTGCATGCGCTGGCGCGCATCAAGCTCGCGGCCGCCAAGGTCAACGCCAGGAAGGGCCTGCTCGAGCCTAAAATCGCCGACGCGATCGTCGCCGCCGCCCGCGAAGTGATCGCCGGCAAGCTCGACGAGCATTTTCCGCTCGTCGTCTGGCAGACCGGCTCCGGCACCCAGACCAACATGAACGTTAACGAGGTCATCGCCAATCGCGCCAATGAAACGCTCGGCGCG
Organism: Methylocystis sp. H4A; assembly: GCF_015709545.1. Lineage (NCBI taxonomy): Bacteria > Pseudomonadati > Pseudomonadota > Alphaproteobacteria > Hyphomicrobiales > Methylocystaceae > Methylocystis > Methylocystis sp. H4A. The sequence goes on from NZ_JADNQY010000022.1 coordinate 93,833, forward strand.
CCGCGCGGCTCGAAATCGCCCGTTCATCCCAACGACCACGTCAATCTCGGGCAGTCGTCGAACGACAGTTTCCCCACCGCCATTCACATCGCCGGCGCCACGACGATCTCCGGTCGACTGATTCCCGCCGTCGAGCGGCTGCATATTTCGCTCAACGCCAAGGCGGTGAAATTCGCCGACATCATCAAGATCGGCCGCACCCATCTGCAGGATGCGACGCCGGTGACGCTCGGCCAGGAGTTTTCCGGCTATGCGGCGCAGGCCGAATACGCGGAAAGGCGCATCAGGACGACGCTCGCCGACCTTCTGGAGCTCGCTCAGGGCGGCACGGCGGTCGGCACCGGCGTCAACACCTTCAAAGGCTTTGGCGAAGAGGTCGCCGCCGATATCGCGGAGCAGACAGGACTGCCTTTCGTCTCGGCGCCCAACAAATTCGAGGCGCTCGCCACGCATGATGCGATCGTCTTCGCCCATGGCGCGCTCAACGCGCTGGCGTCGGGTCTTTACAAGATCGCGAGCGACATTCGCCTGCTCGGCTCGGGGCCGCGCGCCGGCCTCGGGGAACTGAGGCTTCCCGAGAACGAGCCGGGTTCGTCGATCATGCCGGGCAAGGTCAATCCGACCCAGGTTGAGTCGCTGACCATGGTGTGCACGCGGGTTTTCGGCAACAACGCGACGATCACCTTCGCCGCCTCGCAGGGCCATCTCGAACTCAATGTGCTGAAGCCGGTCGTCGGCTTCGCGCTGCTCGAATCGACCATTCTGCTCGCCGACGGCATCAACAGTTTCGTCGCGCGTTGCGTCGACGGCATTGAAGCGGACGAGGCCAACATCAAGCGCTTCCTCGACCGCTCGCTGATGCTCGTCACCGCGCTCGCGCCAAAGATCGGCTATGACGCGGCCTCGAAAATCGCGCGCGCCGCGCACAAAAACGGCACGAGCCTGAAGGAAGAGGCGCTGGCTTCCGGCAAGGTGACGGAAGTCGAGTTCGACGCGATCGTGCGGCCGGAGAATATGCTCGCGCCGAGCGCGTGAGCAACCTCCTTTTGACCTCGTCCTTCGATACGCCGCCTAAAGGCGGCTCCTCAGGATGAGGTCAAGAGAAGCAACAGGGCTTCCTCATCCTGAGGAGACCGCGAAGCGGTCGTCTCGAAGGACGAGGCAGCCCTGTGCCATCGCGCGTCTTCCCCTCGCCATGCATAGGCACTAGTTTCGGCTCCTCACCGAGGAGCTGATTCATGGCCGCGATCGAAGCCGTCCTCAATACGATAGACGCCAATCTCGACGCTTCGAGAGAACGCCTGTTCGATCTCTTGCGCATTCCCTCCGTTTCGACCGATCCGGCCTATAATGCGCAATGCCTGCGGGCGGCGAACTGGCTCAAGGATCAGCTCAACGGCCTTGGTTACGAAGCGCAAGTGCGCGAGACGCCCGGCCATCCGATCGTCGTCGGCCACGCCAAGGCGAAGCGCAAGGATGCGCCGCATGTGCTGTTCTACGGCCATTATGACGTGCAGCCGCCAGACCCGCTGGAGCTGTGGGAAACCGAGCCCTTCGCGCCGCGGCTGACCGAGGGCAAGGACGGCAAGGACATCGTCGCCCGCGGCGCCTCGGACGACAAAGGCCAGCTGATGACTTTCGTCGAAGCGTGCCGCGCCTTCGAGGCGAATGGCGGCCTGCCGTGCAACGTTACTTTTCTGTTCGAGGGCGAAGAGGAGACCGGGTCGCCCTCGCTTCCGGGATTTCTCGCCGCGCATAAGGACGAACTCTCGGCGCCAGATCTCGCGCTTGTCTGCGACACCAGCATGTGGAACGCGTCGACGCCGGCGATCACGGTGATGTTGCGCGGGCTCGCGCTCGAAGAGGTGATCATCAAAGGGCCGAGCCATGATCTGCATTCCGGTATGTTCGGCGGGCCGGTGCTGAATCCGATTCATGTGCTGGCGAAAATCATCGCCGATCTGCATGACATCGAGGGCAAGGTGACGCTGCCCGGCTTCTACGCCAGCGTGCCGGAGATTCCCGAAGACATCGCCGAGCAATGGCGCGCGATCGACTTCGATGAGGCCAAATGGCTTTCGGAAATCGGCCTCACGCGCGTTGGCGGCGAAACGGGCCGCGGAATTATCGAGCAGATCTGGGCGCGCCCGACCTGCGACGTGAATGGAATCATCGGCGGCTACACCGGCGCAGGATCGAAGACGGTGCTGCCCGCGCAGGCGTCGGCGAAATTCTCATTCCGCCTCGTCGGCAAGCAGGACGCCAAAACGATCCTGGAAAGCTTCCGCAGTTTCGTGCGCGAGCGTCTGCCGACGGACGCCAAGGCCGAATTCATTTCACATGGCGCGTCGAACGCTTTGCAACTTCCCTTCGGCTCGGAGGCGCTCAATCGCGCGCGCCGCGCGCTTGCCGAAGAATGGGAGAAGGAAGCGGTGCTCGCGGGTTGCGGCGGCTCGATCCCGATCGTCGGCGCCTTCAAGCGCGACCTCAATATGGATTCGCTGATGATCGGCTTCGCGCATGACGACGACCGCATCCATTCGCCCAACGAGAAATATTCCTACACATCGTTTCACAAGGGAACGCGCTCCTGGGCGCGTGTGCTTGCGGCGCTGGCGGCGGCGTGATCGCAGTGAGAGGAGCAATCTTCTACGGCCACGCTCTTGACTCGTGATGCGATCGGCATTCTATTTTGCAGCAGACGGTTCCTAACGGGATCAAAATGGGAATGCGGTGAGCGCGCTGCTTCGTGCGCAATTCCGCGGCTGCCCCCGCAACTGTAAGCGGCGAGCCGACGACCACTAAGCCACTGGAGCCATAAGGCTCTGGGAAGGCGGTCCGAGGCGACAACCCGCGAGCCAGGAGACCTGCCGTCGCTTCGTGGTCACGCGCGAAAGCGTCGGGCGGGGTGCACCGATGCGGCCGATGCCTCTCGCCTTGTCGGCGTGTGGGCAAAGACCTTCGCAGTGACGGCCCACGTCTCGCTGCGAGTCTACGCGCATGCATATCCACATTCAGAGCCCCGCCTTGCGCGGCGCATTTCTGCTGTCCTTATCGCTCTCCACTTCCGTCGCTTTCGCCCAGCACTCCTTGCCGGTCATCGAGGTCGGCCCTTTAAGCCCGGCGCAGCCGGGTTCACCCGGCGCCGACGTCGAAGACCAAACCGTCGTCACGCCGACGCGCGTTGAGCAGCCGGCATCGAGCACTGGCGCTTCGGTCAGCGTCATTCATGCGCGTGACATTCAAAAGCGCGGATCGCTCGGCTTCAACGACGTTCTGCGGGGCGTTCCGGGACTTGACGTCTATTCGAATGGCGGGCCCGGCGCGCAGACCTCCGTCGCTTTGCGGGGCTCGACGCCAGGTCAGACGTTGGTGCTGATCGACGGCATCCGCATTGGCGATCCGACGAGCACGGACGGTTCGGTCGACTTCGGTCGGCTGCTTCCGACCGACATCGAGCGGATCGAAGTGCTGCGCGGTCCGCAATCGGCGCTTTACGGCTCGGACGCGATGGGCGGCGTGATCAATATCATCACGCGTCGCGGAAAGGGCGCGCCGCAAGGCTGGCTCATGTCGGAAGGCGGCGCCTATGGGACGTCGTCCTCGCGCGCGTCGATCTCCGGCGCCGACGGGCAGGGCTCCTACGCGCTGTCGATCTCCGGCCTGCATGCCGATGGCTTTCCGCGCTACGGCTATCGTCAGCAGCGCCCCATCGTGATCGGCGATCAGACGACGCCGCTGCCGCCGCTGCCCGCCAATGATCCGACGAACAATGTCGGCGTCACCGGGCGCATCGGCTATGAATTCACCGAAGATGCGCGGATCGAGGCGGGCCTTGCCGGCTACGACAGCGCCATTCGCTACGACAATCCCTACGCCTTCAGTCCTTTTAGCGTTTTCGATTCTTTCAATCATCAGCATGCGACATTCATGCAGGGCTATGTGCGGCTCGGCGCCGATATGTTCGACAAGAGTCTACGCAACCGGCTGACGCTCTACGCCAACCGCGGCAATCGCGACGCCTGGATGACGGAAGCCTGTTTCGACATGCAGAGCTTCCTGTCGCAAAACTGCCGCTTTGGCTATCTCGGCGGGCGCAGGGGCGTCGAATATCAAAGCGATATCGCGCTTGGCGCCTTTGGTCTCGCGACGCTTGGCTCGCGCGTCGAAACCGAGACGGCGCAGAATTCGCGCGAAGCCTGGATCGTCGATGATTACGCGCCGACGCACGCCGTCCAGACGACATGGTCGGGCTATGCGCAGCATCAATTCACGCTCTTCGACCGCCTCGATATTTCCTACGGGGGCCGCGCCGATGCGGTGAGCAAGAACCAAACGTTTCTCACCTGGCGGACGATGGCGAATTTCCGCATCGATGAGATCGGCATGCGGCTGCGCGGCTCCGCCGCCACCGGCGCCAAGACCGCTTCGCTCTTTCAGAGGTTTTCCGAATATGGCGATCCGGCGCTCGCGCCCGAACGCGTGCTCGGCTTCGACGCCGGCATAGATCAGAGCTTTTTTGGCGGGCGCGCCACGGCCTCCGTCTCCGTCTTTGCCAATCGCTATGCGAATCTCGTGCAGTTCGGCAAGGCTGAGAGTTGCGCGTCGACGCAAATCTTCGGCTGCTATTTCAACGTCGGACGAGCGGATACGCGCGGCGTCGAATTTTCGGGTGAAGCCAGTCTCGTGCCCGGCGCTCTGCTGTTGCGCGGAAGCTACACGTTTCTCGCCGCGCGAAATCTCGATGACGACGAGAACAGCATCTACGCTGGACGCACGCTGCTGCGCCGTCCGCGTCACAAGGGCATGTGGTCGGTCATTTATACGGGCGCGCCGGGTCTCGAACTCGAGGCGCGCGCCAATATCGTCGGCTCCGCGCATGACGTGGATTTCATCTTCAACAAACGCGTGATGCTCGCGCCCTATGTGCGGCTCGATCTCTTCGCGAATTACAGGCTGACCGACCAGCTGACGCTGCATGGGCGCATCGAGAATGTCGGCAATGCGCTCTACGAGGAGGTCTACAACTATTCCACGACGGCGCGCGCCTTTTATGGCGGCGTGAAATACGCCTGGTGACGAATGAATGGCAGGGAGATCGATATGGAAACCAACGCGGACGTGACGCCAAGTATAACGCCAAGACGCATCGTCGAGCCTGATGGCGCGGCGCTCGATGTCTTCTCGCTGCCGACAGATCCGGCGAGTCTCGAAGAGCTCATTCGTGACCTTTTCGAACATCACTGGCGCGAGATCGTCTTCGGGCCGATCATTCAAGGCGCGGCGTGGGAGATCCACGCCGACCGCGCGCCGACGCGCATCAGGCTGCTCGACGGCTATCTCACGGTCGCCTTCGGCGTCACGCATTTTCACGTCTGCATCGGCGAGAACAAGGGATCGCGCGCGCGGCCGACGTCGCCCGAACTTGCAAAACTCAGGCGCACGTCGCGCGCCGAACTCTATCGCCGGCGAAACATGAGCTGCGTGCCGATGTCGTGGGGACTGCAGCTGTTCAACGGCGCCGGCGAACAGCAGATCACCGTGCTGCTGCCCAATCCCTTCCTCGACGCGGAGACGGACAAAGTCCTGAAGGAACCGGATTGGTCGCGCCTCGCGCTGTGGGACAAATTGCGTGCGCGCTGGTTTGGCCTGCACGAACCCGATCCCATCGATCGTTCAGCAGGGCGGTTGCGCGGCGGCTGACGCGCCGCGCTTATGAATTCACTTCCCCAATGTTCACTTGAAAGGAGAACCTCATGTCGCTGACGCTTTCCACTCTTCCGACGACAAACCGCCGCGCTTTTTGGTTCGCGACCTTCATCGCCGCGAGCATTATTCTGAGCTTCGGTTGGGCTTGCGCCTTGCCGCTCGCGGGTTTCGCCGCCGTCGCCGCGCTTACAACGGCGCGTCGCGAGGCCCTGCTGCTGACGGGCGCAGTCTGGTTCGCCAATCAGGCGGTCGGCTTTCTGTTCCTGCATTATTCGACGGACGCCATTACGCTATTCTGGGGCGGCGCGCTCGGCGTCATCGCTCTGCTCTCCTGTGAAAGCGCCGGACTGATCGCGCGCCGCTTTCATGGGTTTGCTGGAGGACTCGCCGCTTTCCTTGCGGCCTTCGTCGTCTATGAGAGCCTGATTCTGGCGGTCACGGCGGCGACAGGACCCGGCGTCGATCATTTCACCGCGCCGGTCGTGACGCGGATCTTTCTCATCAATCTCGGCGCCTTTGCGGCGCTGTTGATGTTGAAGGCGGCCGCCGCAGTTGCGTATCGCGATGCCGCGAAGACGTTCGCTTCGCGCCCGATCTAGGCGCGAAGGAGCCATGGACGAAGGTGCTCGCGACCCTCAGCGGATGTTTAATGCGGCTTTGGTTGAGTCGCTGACCGGTGAGATCCGGGAAGAAGGAAAGAACAAGGACTAACTCGCGATGGCCTTGTTCTTTTCGCCGAACAGGGAATCGTCGCCAGCGCGTGCGCGTCGCTTCTGACCCTCTCCACAACGCGACCCACACGTCTGAGTTTGCTTCGAAAAATATCTGAACATAAAACAGCCAAGATAAATATGCTTGATACTAGAACAACTTACAGGATTGAGGCATAATCGTTTTGAATGTAGCATCAGACGGATCGCCGGAATTGAGGCGGGAAATAGCCTCGCTGAGAGCGCAGCTGGCCGCGTCGCAGCAGCGCTACGAAGAGATTTGCCATCGGATCAGAAACGAATTGCAGGTCTTATCGGCTCTCTTTGCCGCGCAGCGGAGACAGTGTGGCCATCCGGTACAATGCGACATCTGCGTTTCGCGCATCTGCGCGACCGCGGCGCTCCACGGCGCGCTCGATACGAATGAGCACGAGATTTGCAGCCTCGGCTCTTTCGTTAGGCTTCTCGCCGAAACTCTGCATTCGGCCTTTGACAGTCGTTATGAGAGCATCGTGACCATAGACGGGGATTTCGAAATTGACTGCGCGCGCGCAAAAAGCGTCGGGCTTGTGGTCGTCGAAGCGACGGTAAATGCTCTCAAATACGCCCTCGTCGGTCTCGAGAAGGGCAGGATCGAAACGCGCGTCCGGTGTTTTCGGGGCGAGGTCGAGCTTGTCGTTGAAAACAACGGAGCGCCCTTTCCTTTAAAAACATTGTCCCAGTCGACCAAAATTTCAGGAAAGGGCCTTACGCTCATGCATGATATTGCGGCGCACCTCGACGGAGCCTTGGAGATCACGCCGAGTCCCATGGGAACTGCCCTGCGGCTCACTTTTCGGGTCGCTCCCGCAGCGATGCTAGGGGTTCGATAAGCCACGGCGATTTGCTCAAGCGCGCACTGCGGTCGAACGCGCCAGCGCGAACAAGAGATTCTCAGTCGATTGACAGGCCCGCGGCCCGACGCGGATCTTTGTCGGGCCGTGTTCCTGCGGCGTGTCGATCCTGCGCCTAGGCGCCAGCGCCGACGTTCGCATCGTTGCCGCTGTCGCGGCGGCAGGCCATCCGCACGCGTTCCCGCAGCCACATATGCGCGTGATCTTTTTCGTGGCGCGGATGCCAAAGCATCATCAACGCGTAGCGCGGCAGGTCGATCGGGATCTGCAGGATTTTGAGTGGAGCCAGCTGTACGAACTGCTCGGCCATCCTTTGTGGCAGACAGAGCATGAGGTCGGTCTTCTCGAGAATCCAGGGCGTCGTCAAGAAGTTCGGCAGAACAAGAAAGACGTTTCTACGTAGCCCCAGCTTTGCGAGACTGTCGTCGATCAGGCCCGTCCCTGCTTCCCGCCAGCTGATCAGCACATGCTTGCATTCCAGAAATTGCGCCAGACTGATGTGATCGCCCGGGACTTGCGCGTTCGATTTTCTTGTGAGGCAAACGATGCTCTCGCCCATCAACATCTGCGAACAGACATGCGGCGCGCCGCCGAAGATTGCGTCGAAGCCGATCGCCAGATCGATATTGTCTTTCTCGAGCACGATGTGGGGCGGCCCGGTTATCGGCTGCCGAATATGCACCTCAACATGTGGGGCGATGCGGATCATCGACTCGGCAAGCGTCGGCAACAGGGCGAACCCGACATAGTCGCTTGTGGAGATCACGAAACGCCGGCGACTGGTCGCGGGATCAAATTCTGGCGGGGGTTCGACAATCCTTTCGATCTCCCGAAGCACGGCCGCCGTTGGCTCCAGCAACGCAAGCGCGCGCGCCGTAGGGACCAAACCCGATGCGGACTTCACCAGTATCGGATCGTCGAGCTGGTCGCGCAGCCTGCGCAAAATATGGCTCATGGCGGGCTGGCTCAGGCATAACTTTTCTGCGGCGCGCGACACGTTCTTCTCTTCGAGAAGCGCCTTCAACGCCAGCAACAGATTGAGGTCGAAAGACTTGAGGTTGACCATCCTGTCGCTGCCTCCTGCGAATTGAGACTGCTGTTCCGAACTCGTCGACGGCAGCTCGTCTAGGGGTTTAGTTCCCCGAATGAGTTCATAAGATTTTCGAATTTTACCGCGTCGGCGACAATCGATAAAGCTTCCGACGGCTTGGGCCGGAACAAGATCCAAAAATGAAGGCCGCGAAGCGTTCGACGCTTCCGCGCCGTTGGGCGAGCGGCGCAAGCGTCGAGGAAAGCCGAGGAGGACCGCCATGTCCATCAATGTGCCTGCGGACCGTCCGCCGATCGATCCGCATCCGCTCAGCCCCTATGTTGCGTGGGCCGGGAATCGAAACCGTGATCCGATTCTCAACATGTTCAGAGTGATCTTTCCGAACAGCGGCAATGTGCTGGAACTTGCGAGCGGCGCTGGCAACCACATCAACTATTTCGCGCCGCATTTCCCAAATCTGTCGTTTCAGCCTTCCGACTATGACGTCGAAGTGTTCGATTCGATCAAGAAGAAGCGCGACGAAGCAGGCGGCAAGAATATCTTCGATCCCATCAAAATCGATCTGACTGAACCACAGACCTGGCCCAGCGCCAGCGATCGGCTCTACGACGGCATTTTCGTGGTGAACCTCTTCCAGGTCGCGCCGGTCTCGATCTGCGACGGCATCGCTCAAGTCGCCGACCGCGTGTTGACCAAGAATGGCTTTGTCGCGATCTACGGACCCTTCAAGGTTGACGGCAGTTATACGACCGAGTCAAACGCCGCTTTCGATCAGGAGATCCTCGCGCCCAAGATTGCCGAATGGGGCCTTAAGGACGTGCGTGATCTCGAACGCGCCGCCAACGCACATAATATCGCGCTTAAGAAAATTATGGACATGCCGGCGAACAACTTCATTCTTCTCTTTGGGCGCGCATGACGCGAGCGCGGCCGAAGAGAATTGACGCGCCATGACAGAACCGGCGATGGCGAATAGGGGGGTGGCGCTCGTGACTGGCGTTGGCGCCGAGTCGGGCCTCGGCGCCGCGTTGGCGCGGCGTTTCGCGCGCGAAGGGCTCCGCGTCATGGTCGCGGGCCGCACGCCGGAGCGGCTGCGAATCGTCGCCGAGCAGATTGCCGCCGCGGGCGGCGCGGTCGCGATCAAAGTCGCAGACGCCACGAGCGAAGCCGATGTCGCCGCCCTCTTCGACGAAGCAGACCGCGACGGCGACCTCGCGCTGGTCGCCTACAATGTTGGGAGCAATGTCGCCGCTTCCACTCAGGACACGACGCCCGAACTCTTCGAGCGCCTGTGGCGACAAAACGCTCTCGGCGGCTTCGTCGTCGGGCGGGAGGCGGCCCGGCGCTTCTCCCAGCGCGGACAAGGCACGATCCTGTTCACCGGCGCAACGGCGTCCTTGCGCGCGCGTCCGCCCTTTCTTGCCTTCGCCGCCGCCAAAGCCGCCTTGCGCGCCGTCGCCCAAGGCCTTGCGCGCGAGTTCGGTCCGAAGGGCGTTCATGTCGCCCATATCGTCGTCGACGGCGTGATCGCGGGCGAATATGCGGCGACGAATTTCGCCGACTACGCGCGCTCCAAAGGCGCGGACGGCGTCCTTGCCGTCGACGACATCGCCGACGCCTATTGGGCGCTGCACTGTCAGAAGCGCAGCGCCTGGACTCACGAAATGGACCTTCGGCCCTTCAAGGAGCCTTTCTAGGTCCGCAAATTACCGCCGGGGAGAAAGCAGAAAATGGCGACGCGAACGAAGTGGCGCTTTGTCGGCGACTATCTCGAGAACTGCAATTGCGACATCGTCTGTCCCTGCCTAGTCTCGACCAAGGCCATGATGGCGACTCCGACACAAGGGTGCTGCGACAACATTTTGGCGTTCCACATCGACAAAGGCCATTATGGCGACGTGGCGCTGGATGGGCTGAATGTGGCGCTCGCAGCGCATGCGCCAGGCCCAATGGCGGAGGGCGACTGGACGCTCGCCGTCTATATCGACGAGCGTGCAACCGACGAACAGACAGCCGCTCTGGGCGCAATTTTCGGCGGCGACGAAGGCGGACCGATGGCGGCTTTCGCGCCTTTGGTCGGAACGCATCTCGGCGTCAGGAAGACATCGATCCATTACACGATCGAGGGAAAATCACGCTTCGTCGAAATCCCGGGCATTCTCGCCGTCGCCGTCGATCCGCTCGCGAGCATGCATCCGAGCGGCGAAATCTGGGGCATGACCGGGCATCCGCTCGCGCCGGAGAAAATCGCTTTCGGCGTCGGCCGCACGGGAAATCATTTCAGCGACCACGGCATGGACTGGAATAATTCGGGCCGGAACGGGCATTACGCGCCGATCGAGTGGTCGAATTGACGGATGGCGCCCCCCGCATCGAACAGACGCGCGTGGACCTGATCGCGCTTCAGCGTAACGCGATCCTTGCCTTGCTGATCGCCTTGTCGGTCGCGGCGTGGGCGCTTCTGATCTGGCAAGGGGCACGTCATGACGCCCATAGCAGCATGGCCTCGCCGTCCATGGGCCTCGGCGCGCCGCTCTTCATCGCCGTCTGGCTGGCGATGACGATTGCGATGATGTTTCCGACGGTGGCGCCGATGGCGCTCACTTTCCACAAGACGCAGGCCGCGCGCCGCAAACGGGGACAGGCCTTCGTCGGAACATGGGCCTTCCTCGCCGGCTATCTGCTCGTCTGGATGGCGTCTGGCCTCCTCGCTTATATTGGCGCGCTCGCCGCGGAGGCTGCCGCCGCGCGTCTGGATCTTTCGGCGCCGACGCAAGGGCGCGTCGGCGGGTTGATCCTCATCGCCGCCGGGCTCTACCAGCTCACGCCGTTGAAAGAGCTCTGCCTGACCAAGTGCCGCACGCCGATCGGCTTCATTATGACCTCCTGGCGCGAGGGGACGCTCGGCGCCCTGCAGATGGGCGCGCATCACGGCGCCTGGTGCCTTGGCTGCTGCTGGCTGCTTTGCGCGATCATGTTTCCTCTTGGCATGATGAACGTCGCCGCGCTTGCGAGCGTGACGGTGATCGTTTTCGCCGAGAAGACCTTGCCGTGGGGTCCCGCCGTGGCGCAGGCCATGGGCATTATCATCTTCGTCTACGGCCTCTTGATCCTGATCCAGCCTCAGGCGCTTCCGATCATCCATGGATGATGGGGCATCGCTGGGCCGCGCATGTCCGCTTTGCTGATCGGCAAGTCGCGTCAGCGCGAACAATAAATCGCTTAGGCGATTGAGATGGCGAGCGCGCTCTCGGGCGCGGGCGACCGCTTCGAGCGCCGCGGTCTCGGCGTCGTCAGAGGCAAGATCGAGCTGCCGCGCTTTCGCGCTGACGATGGCGCTGATTTGTAGTCTCGCCGCCACAGAATGACCGGAATTTCCGGTCAAAGCCGACGTTCTTTACTTTCCGAAAAGCAAGTGATGGCAAGGTCTCGGCTCAGCAAAGACGTTCAGCGGGTTCGGGCCGGAGTATTCTTTGGTCGGCAACTGGACATGGGAACTCCAAAATCATGATTAAGGACGATGGGATAGCCGACGCCGGCGAAACAAACGAGGAAGCTCGACTTGGGCTTGCGTCGGGGCGTCTCAACCGCCGGTCGTTTCTGGTCGGCTCCGCCGTCGGTCTCGGCGCGGCCGGGCTCGCCGGTTGCGTGTCGTCCGACGACATGATGCGCGCCGAGGCGGCGAAGCTTTACGGGCCGGTTCCCAACGACAAATTCGCGATCCCCGCGGTCGATATCAGCAAGGTCGATCCGAAATATTTTCGCCAGAAAGTGCGCTACGCCTCCAAGGAAGCGCCCGGCACGATCATCATCGATCCCGGCAAGTTCCACCTTTACCGCATCGAAGGCGACGGAATGGCCACCCGCTATGGCGCCAATGTCAGCCGCCCCGGGTTCCTGTGGAGCGGTGAAGTTTATATCGGGCGCAAGGCCGAATGGCCCACCTGGACGCCACCCAAGGAAATGATCGCGCGCCAGCCGGAGGCGCGCAAATATGCCGGCGGCATGCCGGGAGGTCTGGAAAATCCGCTCGGCGCCCGCGTGCTGTATCTTTACAAGAACGGCGTCTACACGGTCTACACGATCTATAGCACCAGCGACCCCGAGACGATCGGGCAGGGCATCACGAGCGGCTGCACCGGCCTCCTCAGTCAGGACATGATCGACCTCTACTCCCGGACGCCGGTCAAGACGAAGGTGGTCATGCTGCCGGCATAGCGGACCGACCGGAATCGGTCGGGAGCTCCCGTTGGCCTGCCGTTCGATAGCGGCCACGGCAAGACCGCCGCGAATGTCCGGCATATGCGCGCAGGTCAACGTCGGCTCACGGCGCTAACCCGCCGCCCAAAACCTCACCCGCCGAGCATTCGATCCGCGTGTCCGCTGTGCAGGTCCGCGAGCCGCGCCAGCGCGAACAATAAATCGCTCAGGCGATTGAGATAGGCGAGGGCGCTCTCGGGCGCCGGCGGTTCTTCGAGCGCGGCGACGCTGCGCTCGGCCCGCCGGGCGATGGCGCGCGCCATATGGAGACGCGCGCTCGCCTCGGCCTCTCCCGGATAGATGAAATCGCGCAACGGCGGCAGAGCGTCGGTCGCGCGATCGATCTCGGCTTCGAGCGCCGCGGTCTCGGCGTCGTCGAAGGCAAGATCGATCTTCCGCGCTTCGGCGCTGACGATGGCGCTGATTGTGTAGAGCGCCTTTTGCGCGCCGCTCAAAAGATCGTTCGCCTCGGGGAAGACGACGCGCGCCAGACCCAGGCTCGCCGTCAATTCGTCGAGATCGCCGACCGCCGCCACGCGTGGATCGAACTTCGCCGCCCGCCGGCCTGAGAAGAGACTCGTCTGGCCTCTGTCGCCTTTTTTCGTATAGAGCTTCATCGCCGTCACGCGCACCCCCGTCTCTTCGTTACCTCACGCGAGGCCGGATGGTCATCCCATAAACGCTTCTGACGAAAAAGCCTCGGTGACGGCGGAGCCAGGCAAGGCGCTGCTTTGACGCCGCCGGGCGGCGCCGACAATGCGTGGCGCCATTGTTTTCATTGGCGGTGGCCCGGCGTTGCGCAAGAAAAGAGGCGCGGGCGCGTCATTCGGCCACTCGCCTTTCAGGCGCGGATCGGCTATGTAAGAAAACGTCCAAACTAGACGGCGGGCAGGACGGGGGCCTTGTCGTCGGTTTCGGGGGCAAAGAGAAAAATCAAAGGGTTGGAGCATGGTCTATCGGCGTTACTTCGAGGCCGCCGTCTCCCGTCTAAAGGACGAGCGCCGCTACCGCGTCTTTGCGCATCTGGAGCGCGACGTCGAAGCTTTTCCACTCGCCAATTGGCATCGCGACGACGGCTCGGTCGAGCCCGTGACCATATGGTGCTCCAACGACTATCTCGGCATGGGTCAGCACCCCGACGTGATCGCCGCGATGGTCGACACGGCTGGCAGGGTCGGCGCCGGCTCCGGCGGCACCCGCAACATTTCCGGCACCAGTCACGCCATTGTCGAGCTTGAGCGCGAGCTCGCCGATCTGCACGGCAAGGAAGCCGCGCTCGTCTTCACCTCCGGCTGGATTTCCAATCTCGCGGCGATTTCGACGATCGCCGACCTTCTGCCCAACTGCGTCATTCTATCGGACGCCTCGAATCATAATTCGATGATCGAAGGCGTGAAGCGCTCGCGCGCCGAGAAGAAGATCTTCCGGCATAACGATCTTGCGCATCTCGAAGAGCTGCTAATCGAAGCGGGCGATCGGCCCAAGCTGGTCGTCTTCGAAAGCCTCTATTCGATGAACGGCAATATCGCGCCCGTCGCCGACATCGTCGCGCTGGCGGAGCGCTATGGCGCGATGACCTATGTCGATGAAGTGCATGCGGTCGGCATGTATGGCGCGCGCGGCGGCGGGATCTGCGAACGCGAAGGCGTGATGGGGCGCGTCCATGTGATCGAGGGCACGCTCGCCAAGGGCTTCGGCACGATGGGCGGCTATATCGCCGGCGACGCCGTCATCATTGACGCGATCCGGTCCTACGCGGCCTCCTTCATCTTCACGACGGCGCTGCCGCCGGCCGTCGCGGCCGCCGCCTGCGCCGCGGTGCGCCTGCTCAAACGCCGGCCGGATTTGCGCGCGGCGCATCAGCGCGCCTCGCATATCACCAAACACGCCCTCGCCGCCGCCGGCCTGCCTGTATTGGAAAACGGCTCGCATATCGTGCCGGTGATGGTGCGCGACGCCGAGCTCTGCAAGGCTGCGAGCGACATGCTGCTCGATCGCCACTCGATCTACATCCAGCCGATCAACTACCCGACGGTGGCCAAGGGAAGCGAGCGGCTGCGCGTCACGCCGACGCCCTGCCACACGTCGGCGCATATCGCGAACCTCGTCGAGTCGCTCGTCGACGTCTGGCACACGCTCGGCATTCCCTTCGTCGAGCCGCCGTCGCATCTCCATGTCGAGGAGAAGAGCGACGGGAAGTGCAGCTATCCCGAGATCAAACTCGCGGCGCAGTAGGCGTCGTTCACAAACGCAAAAAAGCGCCGGCCCATGGCCGGCGCTTTGTTCTTTGTGAGGACGCCGCTTGTTATTGCGGCTTGCGCGGCGGCGCGAGACGCCAGGTCACGCGGCCGACTTCCTCATCGCCATACATCTGCCGCGCGTAGATCTCGAACTCCTGCTTGCGCATGTCCTCGGGAATTTTCACGAGGAGTCGCATCGCAATTCGCGCTTTCGCCGGGAAGACGACGTCGGCGAACGCCGTGCGTCCCGCCGACTTGATGGCGACGACGCCCCGCCGCTCGCGGTCGGCGCCTTTGACGGGCCGCGCGGCGATCTTCACGAGTTCAGCCCACTCCAAAGGCATCTCGAGCATCGCTTCCGCCTTGGCTGGCAGACGGCTGGCGATCTCCAGCCGCATGCGGCGGGCCTTGTCCGGCGCGCCGGCCATAAGGAAGGGCATTGCCACGAAGCCCGGAGGCTGGGCGCCCGCCGGCGGCGTATTGTTCACGACGTTGAAGTTACGCCAGGTCACATTGTTGTTGTTGCGGATGAAGCTGCGGAAATTATCCCAGTCGAGGAAATCCGCGGGGGCCGGCGCCGGATCGCCCGTCGCGCCGATCAGCGCCACGAAGCAATAATGTCCGGGCGCCGGAATGTCGGCGGCCTGCCACTGGATCGCATCCGAAACCGTGAGCTGATCGCCGGTCGGAACGGACGGCAGAGTGGTCGATCCCAGCGGATTCCATTGGTCGGGCGTCAGCAGCGTCGAGGGCGGCGCCCAAAAGACTGTCGCCTCGACGTTGTTCGCCGCCGAGCCGCCGCGATTGCGCATGCGGACATAGACGAAATTGTCCTGGCCCGCCTCCGCCTCATAGCCGAGCGCGGCGCTGTTCTCGACGCCGCTGCCTTGGCCGAAGGCGGCTTGCGGATCGGCGACGGCGTTCTGACGCAGGATGACGTCGGGGCTCGCCGAGATCGCGCCCATATGGGCGTCGCCGCTATCGCCGACGAAATCGCGCAGATAGACGTCGGGCGCCAGACTGAGCACGTCGCCGTCGATGATCGCGCGCAGATTGGGCATGACGCCGATGCGGTCGACCGCAGGAGTCTGCGATGGCGTGCCATTGGCGGGATGACTCAATATCTGGCGCAACTGCCACGGGGCGAAGCGATGGCCCAGAGCGGCTTGCGCCAGACCCTGTACGGCGAGCGCCGCGCCCGTCACGATGGGCGACGCGCTCGACGTGCCGTTGAACCCGGTCGTATAGAGGTTTGTCGCGACGTTAGAGTTGTCGGAAGAAAGCGTATCGACGTTCTCTCCCCAGCCATAGCAGTCGATGCGGCTGCCGAAGCAGGAGAAGCCAAGGCGCGTATGCGGCGCGGTCGACGATCCTGCGCCGACGATGATGGCGCCGGAATCTTTGAAGTCGGCGCTGGCGCGATTGAAGACGAGTTCTCCGCTCACACTGACCGTATCGAGATCGACGCCGCCATTGCCGCCGGCTTCGACGACGACGACGCCCAGCGCCGTCGCCAGCCGAATGACGTCGAACACCGCGGGCTCGATCTCCACCGGCACTTTGACGTAGCCGGCGAAGCTCGTCTGCGCCTCGAGCAGAAGCACGTCGCCGAAATTCATGACCGCGACGGCGTCGAGGATGGGCTGAGATGTGCTGTAGCCGCCGCCCGAAAGCCACTGACCGACGACGCGCACGGAGCCGAGCTTCGGCGTGACGCCGACGCAGCCCACCATATTGTCGACCGCGCAGATTTCTCCGAGCACGCCGCTGCCGTGGAAGAAGAAGGAATTGTTCAGCCCGGAAATGATCGAGATGTTATGCGCCGTGAGATCTTCGTGATTGAGCGTCCAGCCCCATTCGAGATCGACCAGCGCCTGATTGGCGCCGTCGCCGCCGGCGAAAAGCCATGCGTATTCCGCGTCAATGCCGTCTGGCGCGGCATCGAGATAACCCTGATTCATGCTGCGCGGATCGTCGGCGGCGTTGACCAGCGGCGGCTCGACGGGCTTTGGTTCGACATAGGCTTTTTCGACGGACGGCCACTGCGAAACGATCCTCGCGACGGTCTCCGGCGCCGTGTCGTCCGGAACATTGAGCACGAAATAGCCGAGGAAATCCGGGGCGTGATAGCTCGGATCGCTGACTTCGGCGCGCGCCATCAGGTCGCGAATCTCGTCCGCTTTCTTCGAAGCGAAGAGAGGGACCATGGAAATGCCCTTGAACTGCTCGGCAAGGCGCGTCCACGCGCCATGAAACCGCCGCTCGATTTCCTTCTCCACCGTGGCGTCGTAGGGCAGTTCTATGCGATCGCGGAATTTGACGACGACTCGCGGATGGTAGCTTCCGACGCGCGCGTCTTTTGGGGCAACTTGCTTAGCCATATAAACCTCCATGAAAAAAATGCGCCTGGCCACATCGCGAGCAGGGCGATGCAAACTCGCTTAGGCGCGCGCCGCACGCTGTGCGCCGCCGCACAATGGTTGGAGGTTGGCGCGGCAGTCGATGGAGATATGGGCGGGGTGTCTCTCCTTAACGTCTTGCGACGCGAGGCCCTTTCTCGACCCGCCGTCGCATGTCGAGAAAAGGCGCGACGGGACGTGCAGCTATCCCGAAATCAACTCGCGGCGCAGTAGCTGCGCGAAACGACTGTTGCAAATCTTTTCGGCTCAGGATTTTTCCGCAGCCAAAAGATTTGCGTCTCTGGCCAGCCGCCATCGCCCATCGGCTTCCTTGCGTAGAATCGTCAACGTATTTCCGGTCCGATGCAAAGGCGCGCCTCCGTCTCTAGGCGTCGCCGTCATCTCGATGTAACTGCGCATATAGGCCCAGTCGCCAAAAATGCAGAGCTCCTGGATTTCGCTGCGTGCCTCGATCGCGACGTTCTTCATGTTTTTCGACGCGGCGACGAAGGCCTCCTTGCCGAATGGCTTTCCCCCCGGCGTCAAAAAAATCACGTCATCCGTCATCAGATCGATCAACGCTGTCAGGTCGCCCGCTTTGCTGGAGACCATCCACGCATCGACCAATTCGCGAATGGCTCTTTCGTCGTCCGTCATTTCGCAAATCTCCGCGTGATTCTTCTCACGTCCGTCCGACGCTCACATAGGTGAAGCCGCGCTTGCGCACGTCGCCGGGGCGATAGACGTTGCGCAGATCGACGATGATCGGCTGCTTCAAGAGGCTCCTGACCCGATCGAGATCAAGCGCGCGAAAAGCGTCCCATTCGGTGACGATGGCGAGCGCGTCGGCGCCTTCCAGCGCCGAATAGGCGTTGTCGTGGAAGGTGACCTCCGGCATCAGCGGACGCGCCTGCGCCATGCTCTCGGGGTCATAAGCATGCACCTGCGCCCCGTCGCCGGCGAGTGAAGCGACGATGGCGAGCGAAGGCGCGTCGCGCATGTCGTCGGTGTTGGGCTTGAAGGCCAGTCCCAGGAGCGCGATCTTCTTGCCGCGTACCGAGCCGCCGAGCGCGTTGATCACCTTGCGCGCCATCGCCCGCTTGCGCGCGTCATTGACGGCGACCACCGTTTCGACGATGCGCAGCGCCGCGCCTTCGTCCTGTCCGGTTTTGATCAGCGCCAGCGTATCCTTGGGAAAGCAGGAGCCGCCATAGCCTGGCCCGGCATGCAGGAATTTCCCGCCGATGCGCTTGTCGAGGCCGATGCCGCGCGCGACCTCCTGCACGTCGGCGCCGACCTTTTCGCACAGATCGGCGATCTCGTTGATGAAGGTGATCTTCGTCGCCAGAAAAGCGTTGGCCGCGTATTTGGTGAGCTCCGACGTGCGCCGCCCGACGAAGACCAGCGGCGGCGCGTTGAGCGACAGCGGACGATAGATTTCCTCCATCACTTCTCGCGCGCGCGGATCTTCGACGCCGATGACGACGCGGTCGGGGCGTTTGAAATCCTCGATCGCCGCGCCTTCGCGCAAGAATTCAGGATTGGAGACGACGGTGAAATCGGCGTCCGGATTGACTTCGCGCATGATGCGCTCGACTTCGTCGCCGGTGCCGACGGGGACGGTCGATTTGTTGACGATGACCGTGAATCCCTCGAGCGCCTTGGCGACGGTCTGTGCGGCGGCGTAGACGAAGGACAAATCCGCATGACCGTCGCCGCGCCGCGATGGCGTGCCGACCGCGATGAACACCGCGTCGGCGCCTTTGACCGCCGGTTCGAGTTCGGTGGTGAAGGAAAGGCGGTTCTGTTCGACGTTATTGGCGACGAGTTCGTCGAGGCCGGGCTCAAAGATCGGAATCTCGCCGCGCTTCAGGCGCTCGATCTTGGTCGCGTCGGCGTCGACGCAAATGACGTTATGGCCGAAGTCGGCGAAACAGGCCCCCGAGACCAGACCTACATAACCAGAGCCAATCATCGTAATGTTCATCAGCGTCAGTCTCTTGCTTCATGTGCGATCGCCTCCCAAGGGAGGTCGCGCGGGGAAGCCGCGCGGGTGGGGGTGAGCAGGGTGCGGGACGCGCGGTTCACCCCACCCCGCGCCTACGGCGCGACTCTACCCATCAAGGGGGTGGGTCATCCGCCGACGCCGAAGGCGGCGAGCGCCGCCATATTGACGATCTCCGTGTCCGTCGCGCCGAGTTGGACGATTTGAACCGGTTTGTCGAGTCCGACGATCAGCGGACCCATGACGGTCGCGCCGCCCAGTTCCTGTAACATTTTTGTCGAAATAGCCGCCGAATGAAACGCTGGCATGACAAGGACGTTCGCCGTATCGGTGAGTCGCGAAAACGGATAGGCGCTCATGAGATCCTTGTTGAGCGCAATGTCCGCGCCCATCTCGCCCTCATATTCGAAATCGACGCGCCGTTGGTCGAGAACGTTGACCGCCTGGTGCACGCGCGCCGTGCGCTCGCCCGGCGGATAGCCGAATGTCGAAAACGCCAGCATGGCGACCCGTGGCTCGAGTCCGATGCGGCGCGCGACGCCGGCCGCCTCGATGGCGATTTCGGCCAGCTCGTGGGCGTCGGGCATTTCGGTGATCGCCGTATCGGCGACGACGACGACGCGGCCGTTGGCGAGAATGATCGACGCGCCGATGACGCGGTGGCCGGGCTTGTGGTCGATGACGCGGCGCACGTCTTCAAGCGCGTGGGAGAAATTGCGCGTCACGCCTGTCACCATGGCGTCGGCGTCGCCCTGCGCCACCATCGCTGCGGCGAAATGATTGCGGTCCTGATTGATCAGCCGTTGGCAGTCGCGCATCAGAAAGCCCTTGCGCTGCAGGCGCTCGAACAGGAACTGCGCATAGACCGCGTTACGGTTCGAGAGTTTGGCGTTGTGGATTTCGATCTCCGCGGGAAGTTCAAGGCCGGCGTTTTCCGCCGCCTCCTTGACGCGATCCTCCCGGCCGACAAGCACGGCGCGTCCAAAGCCCTGGTTGACGAAAGCGAGCGCGGCGCGGATCACCTGCTCCTCTTCGCCCTCGGCGAAGACGACGCGCTTGGGATCACGCCGCACGCGTTCGTGAATGGTCTGCATCAGCCCGGCGATCGGATCGCGACGCGCCGATAGCTCGGCGCGATAGGCCTTCATGTCGACGATGGGGCGGCGCGCGACGCCGCTGTCCATCGCCGCCAGCGCCACGGCGGGCGGAATGATGGAGATGAGGCGCGGGTCGAACGGCGCCGGGATAATATAGTCACGGCCGAAACGCGGCCGGGCGCCACGGTAGGCGTTGGCGACTTCGTCCGGCACGTCCTCGCGCGCGAGATCGGCGAGCGCCTTCGTCGCAGCGATCTTCATCTCCATGTTGATCGTCTTGGCGCGCACGTCGAGCGCGCCCCGGAAAATATAGGGAAAGCCGAGGACGTTATTGATCTGGTTGGGATAGTCCGAACGCCCGGTGGCGATGATCACGTCGGCGCGCGTGGCGCGCGCTTCTTCCGGCGTGATCTCCGGGTCGGGATTGGCCATGGCGAAGACGATCGGATTGTCCGCCATGCCGCGAAGCATGTTCGGCGTCAGGGCGCCCTTGACGGAGAGGCCGTAGAAGATGTCGGCGCCTTCCAGCGCCTCGGCGAGCGTTCGCGCTGTGGTGTCGACGGCGTGCGCGCTCTTCCACTGGTTCATCCCCTCCTGGCGGCCGCGATAGACGACGCCCTTGGTGTCGCACAGGATGACATTGCGCGGATCGAAACCCATGGCTTTGGCGAGATCGAGACAGGCGATGCCGGCGGCGCCGGCGCCGTTGCAGACGAGTTTCGCCGATCCGATGTCGCGGCCTGTCAGCAGCAGCGCGTTGAGCATGCCGGCGGCGGAGATGATCGCCGTGCCGTGCTGATCGTCATGAAACACCGGAATGTCCATGAGGTCGCGTAGCCGCTCCTCGATGACGAAACACTCCGGCGCCTTGATGTCTTCGAGATTGATGCCGCCGAATGAGGGGCCGAGATACCGCACGGCGTTGACGAATGCGTCGACCTCCTTCGTATCGATCTCGAGATCAATGGAATCAATGTCGGCGAACCGCTTGAACAGCGCGGCCTTGCCTTCCATCACTGGCTTCGCCGCCAGCGCGCCGAGATCGCCGAGCCCGAGGATCGCGGTGCCGTTGGTGATGACGGCGACCATGTTGCCGCGGGTCGTGTAATCGAACGCCGCTGAAGGATCCTTGGCGATGGCGAGCACCGGCGCGGCGACGCCCGGCGAATAGGCGAGCGACAGGTCGCGCTGAGTCGCCATCGGCTTCGAGGCGATGACGGCGAGCTTGCCGGGCCGGCCGCGCGAATGAAACAGCAGCGCCTCCTTGTCCGATATCGTCGCGCGCTGTTCCCCTTCCGCCCGATTACCCGCCATGTCGTCGGCCATCTCCGCCCCTTTGCTGTTGCGACGCAACACGCCGACCATAACCGGAGCGTGGCTGCGTCCACAAGCGTTTGCCGATCAGGGCGGCCGCGCAAAGCGTCACGGAACAATGACGAAGCGTCAGCGGTTTAGGGCATGCGCGGCTGTCCAGCGGCGGCTTAGGTCAGGATTCCGGGCAGCAGCGGTCGAAGCGGAGGTTTCAAAATGAATGGCATCATTTATCTCGTCGGACTCATCGTCGTCGTCCTGGCGATTTTATCATTTCTTGGCCTGCGCTGAGGAGACGGCAGATGACTGACTACGTGCAAACGGGGCTCAACGTCAGGCCGTCGCGCGGCGAAGCCGCCGCCGTGGCGGCCGCCGAAGACATGTCTGGCCGGTCGACCAACACCGATTGGGCGGCCATCATCGCCGGCGCAACGATCGCCGGAGCAATTTCCTTCATCATGGGGGCGTTCGGTTCGGCGATCGGCCTGTCGATGACGTCGCCTTATGGCGGCGCGTCCTTGATCGTGCATCTGATCGCATTGACGCTCTGGGTGCTCTGGATCACCGTTTCGAGCTTTGCGGTCGGCGGCTACGTCACGGGACGGCTGCGCCGGCGCGCCGGAGACGTTACGCCAGAAGAGGTGGAAGTGCGCGACGGCGTCCATGGTCTGGTGCTCTGGGCCGCGGCGATCGTGGTGTTCGCGCTGATCGCGGGCGCTTCAATCTTCCAGCTCGCAAAGACTGGCGTTTCCGCGGCGGCGTCTGCAGAAGGCGCGAGAACCGAGACGTCAGCGCTTGCGCCCACGGTTACGCCGGTCGAAGAGCGGGTCGATTTTCTGATGCGCGGCGATGGCGACGTGAGCGCACGGGGCGTGACGATGCCGGCCGAATATCCGCGCGCGATCGTTAAACGCATCGTCGAGCGCGGCTTGGCGACAGGCGAAATCTCCGGAGAAGATCGCGCCTATCTCGTCAATGTTCTCGCTTCTCGCTCCGGCCTCGCCCCGCAGGAAGCGGAAAGGCGCGTGGATCTGAGCGCCGAACGCCTGCGTGAAGATCAGGCGAAGGCGAAGGAGACGGCCGAGACTGCGCGCAAGACCGGCATCCTGCTCGCCTTCCTTTCTGCAGCGACGATGCTCATCGGCGCGGTGGCGGCGTGGTACGGCGCGACGCTTGGCGGACGCCATCGCGATGAAAACGTCGGCGTCGCGGCGTTCTCTCGCTTCTAAGTGGAGGTATGAAATGTTCCGGTCTGTCTTGCTGTGGATGCTCGGGATTCCGATACCGATCATCATCCTGCTGGCGCTGTGGCGCTAATCCGATGCGATGAGAAAGCCCCGGAGGCGCGTGCGTCCGGGGCTTTCTCTTATGGCCTGCGGGGAATGTTGAAGACCAGCGGCGCGCCGTCTTCGCCTCCATCCGAGAGCACGAGCAGGCGATAGCGTCTCGGGTTCAATTCGAGCAGGGCAAGGGCTTCCGGCTTGATAGGTGCGCCTTTCTTCCCTAGCGGAGCATTCTGCAGGTCGAGCGTTGCGAGTTCTTTTGGCTGCACCGCCACGCCAGTCGTCAGTCCGCGCAACTCGACGATCGAATAGTCCGCTGACGATTCGGCGTCGCTGGGCCCAACAAGAGCGAGCGCCACGCCGTCCGCGATTGCGAGATCTCGAAAGCCCTTGTTGGCGCCTAAAGGAACCGTTGCGAGAGAGGGTCTAAGATCGCCCCCCTCGAAAAGAGCCCTTGCATCGACGCTGACGATGTAACCGTTTCCTTCCACATTCGGCGCGCGCAAGGCGAAAAGCAGCCGCCCATTCGCCGCCGCCATGCCCTCGATGTCGATGCGGTTGCGACCCGGCGCCTTGTCGCAGCGGCAGTCGCCGGGAACGGCATAGGACGCAAGTTCGGGAAGGCCGCGCATCGCGTCCCATAAGCGCTCGCTGTGCGCCATCGTTCCGATATGGCCGTTCTCGTCGGTCGTCAGCCGGTAGACACGTCGGCTGTCAGAATTGTCGCAGCATGTTTGGCGCTTTGCGGCGTGAGATCCGGCCACGTAAAAATAGCCGCCGTCGACGGCGGCAGATTCGGCGTCGAGCTCCTTCTCCACGCCATCGAATTCGAAGGGCTCCCCGACATAGACCAGCCGCTCGCCGTTGATGCGCATGAAGGCGCCCTGGCGGCCTTCATCGACGGCGAGCACACATATGCCGCTCGTTCCGCAGGCAAAGCCGCTGAACGCTTCATTCGCCCTTTTCGCCGCAAAGGGGTGTTTGTCGACCTGCCACGGGATTGGCGATTCTGGCGCGACGCGCTGCGCGGCGAAAGCGGCCGAAGAAAGCCAAGCGGCGGCGGCGGCAAGCACAATAGGGCGATAGATGGCGGCGATCATCGACGTCCCCAATCCCAATCAGACAAACAAGAGCCGAATCTAGGCCCGGGCGGACGCGTCGTCCACATGCAAGCGCATGCCGCGCGTGGCGCTTGCGCCGCGACGCCGTTACACTGGCTGGATGAAACACGCAGCGCCCGTTCCTGCTCAAAATCTCAATATCGAGGCGCAGACGCGCGTGACCCCGATGATCGCGCAATATATCGAGATCAAGGCGGCGAACGCCGATTGCCTGCTCTTCTATCGCATGGGCGATTTCTACGAACTGTTTTTTGAAGACGCGCAGACAGCGTCGCGCGCGCTCGGCATCATGTTGACAAAGCGTGGCAAGCATCTTGGCGAAGACATTCCGATGTGCGGCGTGCCGGTCGAGCGCGCCAACGACTATCTGCAAAAGCTCATTGCGCTCGGACATCGCGTCGCCGTCTGCGAGCAGATCGAAGACCCGGCGGAAGCCAAAAAGCGCGGGGCGAAATCGGTGGTGCGGCGCGACGTCGTACGGCTTGTCACGCCCGGCACGATCACCGAAGACGCGCTGCTTGATCCCACGAGGCACAACGCCTTCTTGGCGATGGCGCGCTTGCGCGGGGAGGACGGGCGCTGGCGATACGGCCTGGCAAGCGTCGATATTTCGACGGGCGCCTTTACGGTCTGTGAGCGCGAAGAGAATGCGCTCGGCGCCGAGATCGCGCGTCTGGAGCCTCGCGAAATCATCGCCGTCGACGCGCTGTGCCGAGACCCATCGCTTTCGACGCTCTTCGAAGGCGCCGGCGCGCCCATCGCGCCGATCGGCCGCGACATCGGCGACGGCGCCGACGCGGCGCGACGCCTCATGGCGTTCTACACTGTGGCGACGCTCGAAGGTTTTGGCGCCTTCAGCGACTGTGAGCTCGCCGCCGCCGCGACGGCCATTCTCTATGTCGAGCGCACGCAAAAGGGACAGCGCCCGGCGCTTTCGCGCCCAACAAGTCTGCGCGCGCTGACGGCACTTGAAATCGACGCGGCGACGCGCGCCAATCTCGAACTGACGCGCACGCTGTCCGGCGCGCGCGAGGGCTCGCTGCTTTCGGTCGTCGACCTCACCGTCACGCCTGGCGGCGCCAGGCTCTTGGCCGAGCGGATCGCGGCGCCCTTGACTGACGCGCGATTGATCGCGGCGCGTCTCGACGCCGTCGCCTGCTTTTTCGAAATGCCGGATCTGCGCGCCGCGCTTCGCGCGAAGCTCGCGCGCGCGCCGGATCTTTCTCGCGCCTTGTCGCGTCTTTCGTTGGAGCGCGGCGGCCCGCGCGATCTTGCTAGCGTCGGCGTCGCGCTGGACGCTGCGCGGGACATCGCGGGTCTTTTCGCGCAGCTCGATCCCCCAATGGAGATCGCTGCGGAGGCCCAAACGCTTTCTCAAGCCGACATCGCGCTGGCCGGCGAAATCGCCGCAGCCTTGAAAGATAGCCTGCCGCTCGACAGGCGCAACGGCGATTTCATTCGCGAAGGACGCGACTCCGAGCTGGACGAAGCGAGACGGTTACGCGACGCAAGCCGCAAGGTGATCGCCGAGCTGCAGGGGCGATATGCCGAACTCACCGAGACGAAGCTCAGGATTAAGCACAATAATTTTCTCGGCTTTTTTCTCGAAGTTTCGCTGGCGAACGGCGAAAAGCTGCTGCGGCCGCCTTTCGACGCGACCTTCACGCATCGCCAGACCATGGCCGACGCGATGCGTTTCTCGACGCGCGAACTCGTCGAACTCGAAGCGAAGATCGCTTCGGCCGCCGATCGCGCTCTGGCGCGCGAATTGGCGATCTTCGACGCGCTGGTCGCAGACGTTTGCGCGCGCGCCGACGACCTGCAGCGTCTCGCCGAGGCGTTCGCGCGGCTCGATCTCTACGGCGCGCTCGCCGAAGTTGCAGAGAAGCGCGGCTGGACGCGCCCGCTGATCGACGCCTCGCTGCATTTTGAGATTGTCGGCGGACGCCATCCCGTCGTTGAAGCTTCGCTGCAGTCGCACGGCAAGGCATTCGCCGCGAATGACTGTGATCTTTGCGGAACGGAGGGCGGCCGAATCGCTGTCGTCACCGGGCCGAACATGGCCGGCAAGTCGACCTATCTGCGTCAGAACGCGCTCATCGCGCTCCTGGCGCAGACGGGCTCCTACGTTCCCGCGCAGTCCGCGCGCATCGGCGTCATCGACAGGCTGTTCTCGCGTGTCGGCGCCTCTGACGATCTCGCCCGTGGTCGCTCGACCTTCATGGTCGAGATGGTCGAAACTGCGGCGATCCTGAACTGCGCGAGCCCGCGTTCGCTCGTCATTCTCGATGAAATCGGTCGTGGCACGGCGACATTCGACGGACTTTCTATCGCCTGGGCGACGATCGAACATCTGCACGAAGTGAATCGCTCGCGCGCGATCTTCGCCACGCATTTCCATGAATTGACGCAGCTTGCGAAGCGGCTGCCGCGCCTCGTCAATCTGACGATGAAGGTGACCGATCACGCCGGCGATGTGGTGTTTCTGCATGAGGTGATCAAAGGCGCGGCCGACCGCTCCTATGGCGTGCATGTCGCGCAGCTCGCGGGATTGCCGGCGAGCGTCGTCGCGCGTGCGCATGCGATCCTCGCAGAGTTGGAAGCGGCCGATCGACGCGCGCCGGTCGAGACCTTGATCGACGATCTGCCGCTCTTCGCACGCCTCGCTGAGGCGTCGGCGCCGAAGGACGCATTGCGCGACGCGCTTCAAGAGATTGATCCAGACCAGATGACGCCGCGCGAAGCGCTCGCCGCGCTCTATGAATTGAAGAAGAAGCTTTGACGCGTCTTTGTGGTTTGAAGCCAAGCTTCAAGGCTCGTGACTAAGTCGCAGACCGCGCTGCGTTCGAAGCACACACTCAAATCCATCGAGCCTCGTTGCGTTCTTCCATCGACGGCGAAGCATGTCGAACGAAGGCGCAAGGATCGGGGCTATACGCCGGCGCCGCCTGCGGCCTTTGCTCAGCATGTCCGTCTCTGATCCGACGGCGCCATCAAACTACTCTGACATCGGAGAACCAGTCATGATTCTCGTGTTGATCTTCGTCGGCGTCGCTTTGGCGGCAGGCGGCGTGCTCTCATTGCTCGACGGACAGTTCAGGGTCAGCAAGGTGACGGCTGTCATGGCCTTCGTCGGCGGATTGATCATGGTCGTTGGCGCTGAAGCCGGACTGATCGGCTCCAGCTCGTCCTTCTTCAAAGCGCAGCAGATTAAAACGTCGGCCTGCGAATTGGACGGCGAGTCGGCATATCCCGAAAATCGCCGCTTGGATCCAAATCACCTGATCCGCAAATATATTTTGGGTTGCATGGCGCAGTCAGGCTATGCCTGGACAAGCGCTCACGAGCACTGCAAGGAAGCGCCGCTCGCAACAAATCCGCTGTGCTATTTGCCAACCGGCCTTTTCGATCGCGCGGTGACGAAAGTCCAAGTCGCCTTTGAGTGATTCAAAAATCCGTTTGAACGGAACGGCTGTCATTCCCGACGCGCGCGAAGCGCGTGATCGGGAATCCAGCGCACGACCAGCATTCTTGGACCGGCTCTGGATTCCCGGTCAGGCCTTCGGCCTGCCGGGAATGACAAGGTCCAAGCGACGGATCAGCCCGAGTCCATATGAGAGTGTAGCGCTTCCTTTGAGCGCTAACGAATATAGCGCGCGAAGACGAATTGCGTGTCGCCGTAGCGGCGTTCGTCTTCGCGCAGCAAATTCGGCGGCAGGTCGACTTGCGCCTTGGCGCTTTCTTCGACGACGACGATCGCGTCCGGCGCAAGCCAGTCGCCATCGACAAGCGCGATAAGCGCTTGCGTCGCGAGATCCTTGCCGTAAGGCGGATCAAGAAAGGCGAGCGAAAACCTTTCGCCCGCCGGCGCGGCGCCGAGCTTGGTGGCGTCCCGGCGAAAGATGCGCGTGACGCCGCCAAGTCCCAGCGCTTCGATATTGGCGCGCAGCAACGCGCGCGCCTCCGCGCCGTCGTCGACGAAAAGCGCTCGCGCCGCGCCGCGCGACACGGCCTCGAGTCCGAGCGCGCCGGCGCCGGCGAAGAGATCGACGACATTTGCGCCCGCAACCGGATCGCCGAAGCGATGCGCGAGAATGTCGAAAACGGATTCGCGCAGCCGTTCGGACGTTGGTCGAATCGCCTGCGAACGTGGTCCCGAAAGCGCTCGACCGCGCAGGGCGCCGCCAACGATGCGCATGGTCTATGCGCCGCGCGGCTTGCGTGGTCCCTTCGGCGGCCCTTTGCGCGGTCCCTTGAAGGGCCCTTTGGGCGGTCCTTTGCGCGGCGCGCCTCGACCGCCAGCGGGACCTCTGCCTGGTCCGCTGCGTGGACCTTTGTGCGGGCCCCGAGATGGTCCGCCGCTGCGCGAGGGCCGCGCATCTCCGCCCGAGCGGGGCTGATCGAATTTGCGTTCGCGAGTGGCGCGGTCGCCAGCTGAAAATTCGCGCTCGCCGCTGCGCGCCGGGCGCTTGTCGAATGTCCGTGGCCGCTCCTGGCGCGTCGCGCTGGCGCCGCGCGTGTCCCGTCGCGCCTCGTCCCCGTCGCGACGCGGCGGACGCTTTTCGAACCGCGCGTCATCGCGATTGGCCGCGCGATAATTTCTCTGACCGCTCGCGCGGTCGTCCGGCCGCTTCTCGAATCGCTGCGTGTTGCGCGGGCGTTCGTCTCGCCCCTCGGCGTTCCGCTCGCGCGGCGCTCGCGTCGCCGGACGCGCCCCGCGCTGTTCGTCGAAGCGCGGCGTACGGCGCTGTTCGGGCGCGGCCCGCTCATCGCGGCGGCGCCCGTCCTCGCGCAGGAAACGCTCGCCGCGCGGCTTGCTGTCGCGCGATGGGCGTTCGGATCGCGCCTTCGGCTGGTGCGGCGCGCCATCGGCGCGCATCGCATCGAAGCGTCGGGCGTTGCGCGAAGGCGCAGCCGTCTCGTCGCGCCGCCGCGTCGGAGTCACCCGCTCAACGGCGACGGCGCGGCCCTTGCGATCGGCGACCGCGCCGCGCGTCACGCGCGCCCGCGGTCCGGCGTCGCGGCGCTCGTCCTGCTCTTTGCGCAGCGTGGAGACATGTTTGCGCGGACGCTTCTCGGCGCGCGCACGAATCTCCTGCTGCTCCGCCGGCTCCTTCTCGCGCAGCGGCGCGGCGAAATCGACGCCGGCGAGTTCAGCAAGCGATTTGCCCAGTTGCTCGCGCAGCATTTTCAATCGCACTTCTTCGACAGCGCCTTCCGCGAGATCGCCGAGCTGGAAGGGTCCGTATGAGACGCGAATGAGCCGCGTCACGTCGAGCCCGAGATGCGCCATGACGCGCTTGATCTCGCGGTTCTTGCCTTCGGTGAGGTTCATCGCGATCCAGACGTTGGCGCCTTGCTCGCGTTCGAGCCGCGCCTCGATCGGCGCATAGTGGATGCCGTCGATCGTCACGCCGTCGCCCAATGAATCGAGCTGCGCCTGATCGATCGCGCCATGCGCCCGCACGCGATAGCGCCGCGTCCAACCGGTCGCGGGCAATTCGAGCGTGCGCGCGAGGCCGCCGTCATTGGTGAGCAGCAGCAGCCCTTCGGTATTAATGTCGAGCCGGCCGACGCTGACGAGCCGCGGCAGGTCCGGATGGCGTTCCTCAAGATAAGAGAACACCGTGGCGCGGCCTTCTTCGTCGCGCGCGGTGGTGACATAGCCGGCGGGCTTGTGGAACAGAAAGAGTCGCGTGCGCTCGCGCGCCTGCATTGGCGCCCCGTCGACCGTGATCTTGTCGCTGTCGCTCACATTGAAGGCGGGACTCGTTTGCACGCGACCATTGACGGCGACGCGGCCTTCCGTGATCCAACGCTCCGCGTCGCGGCGCGAACAGACTCCGGCGCGCGCCATAACCTTGGCGATGCGATCGCCTTCAAAGGCGCCTTCGCGGGGCGCGGGCGCAGGCGCAGCGACGCGCTGCTTGGCAGGGGACTTGGCAGGGGACTTGGCGGGGGACTTGGCGGGGCGCTTGCCGCGCGCGCTTTCGGGGTCGCGCGCGGCGGGTTTGTCCAAGCGAGGTTTGTCGAAGCGAGGTTTCTCAAGGCGAGGTTTGTCGAAGCGTGGCTTTGCTGGCCTCGAGTCTTCGCGCCCGGCGTGTGCGGCCGGCGTCTTCTTGGCGGGCCGGCGCAAGGGCCGATCGCCGCCGGGGGAGCCGGCGCGGGTATTTCGGTTCTTTTCAGTCATGGGTTCTGATAGCAGGCGGCAAGCGCGCTTTGAAGCGCGATCGCTGAAGAGATACAAATGAATGGCACGGACCCTTTCAGCGCCGCCTTCGAGCAGGCGCGCGCTGCGGCGGCGGCAGGCGAAGTCCCGGTCGGCGCAGCGCTTATGCGCAATGGCGAAATCATCGCCGCCGCCGGAAATCGCGCGCTGCGCGATCGCGATCCGACGGCGCACGCCGAAATGCTTGTGATTCGCCAAGCCTGCGTCGCACTCGGCTCAGAGCGCCTCGTCGACTGCGACCTCTATGTGACGCTCGAGCCTTGCGCCATGTGCGCGGCTGCCATTTCCTTCGCGCGCATTCGGCGGCTCTATTATGCGGCAAGCGATCCGAAGGGGGGCGCCGTGGAGAACGGGCCGCGGTTTTTCTCGCAGCCGACCTGCCATCATCGGCCGGAAGTCTATGGCGGCATTCGCGAAAGCGAGGCGGCGCAGCTCCTTCGCGAATTCTTTCAGGCGCGGCGCTAGAGCGTGGCTCGCGAAAAAGTGGAATCTGGTTTTTCGCGTAAAGCGCGCTCTGATTTAAGGGATGGAGCAGGATTCACGTTTGAGGCGGATCGCATCTGCGATCGGCTTCAAACGATCTTGCTCCGAGCCTCTAATCGCAGCGCCGCCTGCGCCAGTCCCTGGCGCAGCGTGTCGCGGCAGGCGTCGCCGGCGGCGAAAATGCGCGACGCCTTGAAGAGGTCCAGCGCGAGATATTGATGCACTTCCGGTCGGATGAGCACGTCGGGCGGCCGCTCGGCTATCATGCGCGAGCTGATCGCGTTCATCATGATCTGGCTCGCGACGATCATCGTCTCGAAGGCGGACGGCGGCCCCTTGCCAGTCTCGACGCCGAAATTGCCGGAGACGTCGACGGCGATGACAATGTCGGCAAGGCCCCAGAGATGGTCATAAGGAAGAGGATTGACCAATCCGCCATCGACGAAATAGCCGTGATCGCTCGTGGCGGCGCGCACGATGCCCGGAATAGCCATCGACCCAGCCACGGCGGGACGCAATGGTCCCGTGGCGAAGACCGCCTCGACTCGGCGACGAAAATCGGTGGCCACGACCTGCAGCGGAATGCTTAGATCCTCGAACCGTTCCGGCATGCCTTCGGGCCAGAAGGCGTGAAGAAAGCGCTCGCCGTCGAACAGCAGCGGATGCGCGACGCGGGAAAGAAGCCGCTTTCGCCCCCGCGCCCGAGCGTGAAGCAGCCGGCGCGCGAGTCCGATGCGGTTCTTGAGAATCGCCTGAGTGTGGGCGCGCAGCGCCGCGCCCGAGAAGCCCGCGGCGTAAGCGGCGCCGACGATGGCGCCGATCGAGGCGCCGGCGATGGCCACCGGCCGCACGCCCAGTTCATCGAGCGCTTCGAGCACGCAGATATGCGCAAGGCCGCGCGCGCCACCGCCGCCAAGGGCGAGCGCGACGGTCTTGCCGCGATAGAGGCTCACAGGAAATTTTCCAGGACGGCAAGCGTCTCCGCCGGCGCCTCTTCCATCGGATAAAGGCCGGACTCGACGCGCGCCTCGGCGATATCGTCGCCCCATTCGCGCCACGCGTTGAGAAGCGAAGGGCCGTCCGCCCGGAAGCTCGCGGCGCCGGCGACGATGAGCGTGGGCATGGCGAGGTTCTTGCCATCCGCCTTGTCGGCCGCAAGATGCTCGCGATCGATCGTGGCGCCGGCGCGAAAATCCTCGCAGAAGCCGTGAATGCGCGCCGGGTCGTTGAAGGCCTGGCGATAGGCGGCGAGCGCGTCCGCGCCGAACGGCTCCAGCGACTTCGCCTTGGTTGCGTTCATCAGCGCGTCATCCAGAAAGCCAATCGGATCGAGCCCGATCAGCTCTTCCGGCTTGGGCGCGTCAGCCGCCAGGAAACGCGCGCGTCCGACCCGCTGCAAATCCGCGTCGCCGAAATCATCGTCGATCGGCGCGATATTGATGAGCGCCATCTTATCGAGCCGACCGGGCTGATCGAGCGCGAGGCGTTGGCCGACGCGCGCGCCCCTGTCGTGGCCGATGAGCGCGAAACGCACATGGCCGAGCGACTCCATGACCGCGACGACATCGGCGGCCATTTCGCGCTTCGTATACTGCTCGCCCTTCTCGCTCGCAGGAACCGCCGACCAGCCATAGCCGCGCAGATCCATCGCAACGACGCTGAAGCGCTTAGCGAGCGCCGGCGCAATTTTGCGCCAGGCGACATGCGTCTCGCCGAACCCATGCAACAGAACCACGGGACGGCCCTCGCCGTGGACGCGGGCGAATATCTTTCCAGCCGGCGCATCGATCCAATGCGAAGCGAAACCAGGAAAAAAATCTGCGGAATCGGACATGCGTTACAATCATCTCCCTTAGACCTGCGCATCTGCGTGAACGTTATACAGTATCAGCGCAGACGCTCTCGGAATATATATCGCTGATCGTCAAGCGACTATGTCACGAAGATCGTCCGCCTTGTCTGCTTGAAAAGGAAGCTGAAGCGCTTCAATGTTGAGGAAGGTCAAAAAGCTTCGAAACAACACGGGCAACGGGAGAGACACATGGCAAGCCAGATCGTCAACGAGGTTGTAACGGCGAACAATGCTTACGCCGCCAATTTTGGAAGCAAGAGCGAACTTGCGCTGCCGCCGGCGCGCGGTTTTGCGATCCTGACCTGCATGGACGCGCGTCTCGATCCCGCGAAATATGCCGGCCTGTCGGAAGGCGACGCGCATGTGATCCGCAACGCCGGAGGGCGCGCATCTGATGATGCGATTCGCTCGCTCGTCATTTCTCACAAGCTGCTCGGCACCAAGGAGTGGTTTGTCATTCACCACACCAATTGCGGCATGGAGCTCTTCTGCGACGAGATCATGAGCGACTTGCTGGATGATAATCTCGCGACGGCGAGTTTCGACGGCGAGAACTGGTCGAACCCGCAACATGGCGGCGGCTGTTCAGCCGGCCATTTCATCAAATGGCACACGATCGAGAATCAGGAGGAAAGCGTCGCGCAGGACGTCGCGCGCATCCGTTCGCATCCGCTGGTGCCGAAAAACATCCCGATCTACGGCTACATCTATGATGTGAAGACCGGCAAGATTAACGAGGTCACGGAAGCGACCAAGGTCGGGAAGGCGGCGTAACCCGCTTCAGGCTGAGTTCCGACGCTTCGCTTGGCGAAGCGATCGCGACTTACGTGATATCTGGATCCCCGATCGCGCTACGCGCGTCGGGGATGACAGTTCGTGCAGGTCAACCCGCCGGGTTGCCTATTCCACCGCGCCGCCGCGGGCGCGCCAGCCGCCAGTGCCCGGCGCGTAATGGCGAAGATCCTTTCGTCCGGCGCCCTGCGCCTGCGCGAGCGCCTTTGCCGAACGCCCGCCCGCCTGGCAAATGAGGACAACGTCGCCCTTCGGAAGCTTCGTCGGATCGAAGCTCGACAGCGGCATGTTCTTGGCCCCCGGCACATGCCCGGCGCCATATTCATGCGGTTCGCGCACATCGACGATGGCGCAGGATTTGTCCGCCACGACGCGGCAGAAATCATCATGCTCGATCGTCGGCGTCGCGCCGCCGTCCCCGAGTTTCGATAAGAGAGAGCCCAGAGCCATTGTTCGTTCCTTTCTTCTCAGGCCTGCTGTTCGGCGTCGAACTGTGCGAAGGCGGCGAGCGCGTGGCTCGCATACATCACCGACGGTCCGGCGCCCATGTAGATGCTCATAGCGAGCGTCTCCATCACCTCCTCGCGCGTCGCGCCACGCTGTGACGCGGCTTTGGCGTGGAAAGCGATGCAATCGTCGCAGCGAACCGCGACGCTGACCGCAAGCGCGATCAGTTCCTTTGTCTTGGGGTCGAGTGCGCCTTGGGCGCCCGCAGAGATCGCCATCGCCGAAAAGGCTTTCATCACCTCGGGCGAGCCGACGCGCAATTCTCTTATGTCGGCGGAGAGCTTCTTGGCGAGCGCCGCCCAGTCTTCGATCATGAGGCCCTCCTTGTGAGTTCGTCGTCGCGCAAGACGACATAGATCGCGGGGATGACAAGCAGGGTCAGCGCCGTCGATGAGGCGAGGCCAAAGACCAGCGAAATGGCGAGGCCCTGAAAGATAGGGTCGGTGAGGATAAAGGCCGCGCCGATGATCGCCGCGGCGGCGGTGAGAAATATCGGCTTGAAGCGGACGGCGCCCGCCTCGATCAGCGCCGCGCGCAAGCTCATGCCGCCGGCGCGCAAATGCCGGATGAAGTCGACGAGCAGGATCGAATTGCGCACGACGATTCCGGCGAGCGCGATAAAGCCGATCATCGAGGTGGCGGTGAAGGCGGCGTTGAACAAGATATGGCCGATGACGATGCCGACGAGCGTCAGCGGCACCGGCGCAAGGATCACGAGCGGCAGTTTGAACGAGCCGAACTGCGCGACGACCAGAAGATAGATGCCGAGCAGCGCCACCATGAAGGCTGCGCCCATGTCGCGGAAAGTGACATAGGTCACCTCCCACTCGCCGTCCCAGAGCAAAGTGGGTTTGGAATCATCGAGCGGCTGGCCGTGATATTTGATCGTCGGCGGACCTGAGGCGCCCCAATCGATTTTATTGATCGCGTCTTCGACCGCGAGCATCCCATAGATCGGCGCTTCGAAACGTCCGGCGACCTCGGCGCTGACCATTTCGGCGAAGCGGCCGTTATGCCGGAAAATCGGATAGGAGCCGAGTTCGCGCGTCGCCTTGACGACGTCGCCGAGCTCGACATTAGCGCCCTGACGCGCCGTGCCGCCGGCAGGCAGCGGCGTCGACAGGATGCGTTCGCTCGGCGTCATGGCCCCTCGCGGCAGCGCCACGGTAATATCGATGGGCTTCGCGCCGCCGCCCTTTTGCGAAAAGCCGATCTTCACGCCGCCGACCAGAGCGCCGATCGTGTCGTAGACGGCGCGCTCTTCGACGCCGTGATATTCGAGCGCTTCCTGATCAATCTCGAAGCGCAGGCGCTCGGCGCGCTGGCCGAAGCTGTCGTCCGTATCGACGACGAAATCGACCGCGTCAAAAGCCTTGCGCACTTTCGCCGCAAGATCGCGCCGCGACTGCGCGTCCGGACCATAGACTTCGGCGAGCAGCGTCGACAGCACGGGCGGGCCCGGTGGCACTTCGACGACCTTGATCGCGGTATGCTCCGGCGCGGGCAGGCCTTCGAGCCGCTTGCGAATGTCGAGCGCGATCGCATGGCTCGCGCGGCTGCGCTCGGCCTTCGGCTGCAGATTGATCGCCAGATCGCCCATCTCCGGCGCCTTGCGCATATAATAGTGCCGCACCAGACCGTTGAAGTTGAACGGCGCGGCCGCGCCCGCATAGGATTGAACCGAGGTCAGCTCCGGAATGTCCTTCAGGCGATCGGCCGCCGCCGTCAGCACCCGATCCGTTTCTTCGAGCGAAGCGCCGCGCGGCAGATCGACGACGACCGCGATCTCCGACTTGTTGTCGAACGGCAGCAGCTTTACGCGGACGGTTTTCGTCACGAAAAGCCCCATTGAAAGAAGCGTCGCGATGCCGACGGCCGCAAGAAACCATTGCGAGCGCTTGCGGCCCTTCAGCAAGGGCGTCGCCACGCGCACATAGAAATTGCCCATGGGGCCGCGTTCATGCGCATGATCGACGCCGTCGCCGCGCTCCTGCGCGAAACGTTTGCCGGCGACTTTGAGCAGAAGCCAGGGCGTAATGGTCATGGCGACAAAAAAGGAAAAGATCATCGCGAGCGAAGCGTTCGCGGGGATGGGGCTCATATAGGGCCCCATCAGACCCGAGACGAACATCATCGGCAGCAGCGCGGCGACGATGGTGAGCGTCGCGACGATGGTCGGATTGCCGACTTCCGCCACGGCTTCCACAGCCGTGTCGATCAGGCTGCGGGAGCCGCGCATATGCCAGTGGCGCACGATGTTTTCAACGACGACGATGGCGTCGTCGACCAGAATGCCGATCGAGAAGATGAGCGCGAATAGACTGACGCGATTGATCGTATAGCCCATCAGCCATGAGGCGAAGAGCGTGAGCAGAATGGTCGTCGGGATGATGACGAAGACGACGACGCCCTCGCGCCAGCCGACCATCACCACGATGAGCGCGACAATCGAGACGGTCGCAAGCGCGAGATGGAAAAGCAGCTCGTTGGCCTTCTCCGTGGCCGTCTCGCCATAGTCGCGCGTCACCGCGATCTCGATGTCGTCGGGGACGATGCGGCCCTTGACCGCCTCCAGCCGATGCATGATCTCGTCGGCGACGATCACGGCGTTGGCGCCCTTGCGCTTGGCGATGGCGATGCTGACGGCGGGACGCTTATCAAGGCCGCCGGCGGCGTTGCGGGTCATTGTCCAGCTGAGCCGGTCGGGCTCGGCCGCGCCGACGCGCACATCGGCGACGTCTTTTACATAGACCGGTCGCCCGTCTCTTGTGGTGAGGAGCAGCAGGCCGACATCGGGAACGCCCTGCAAGGTTTGGCCGGCGACGACCGGCACGGCGCGATTGGCCTCGCGAAACGCGCCGACGAGAAAGGAGCGGTTGGCGTTGGTCAGCTTGTCGATGAGCTGATTGAGCGTCATCCCATATTGCGACAGGCGTTCTGGATCGGGCTCGACGCGGATCTGATTGGGGCTGCCGCCGACGATATAGCTCAGGCCGACGTCATTGACCTTGGTGAGGTCGTGCTGCAATTCCTCGGCGACCTGATAGAGGCCGTTGTCGGTCCATCGATCGGCGCGCTCCGGCTTCGCCGACAGCGTCAGCACGACGATCGCCACGTCATCGATGCCGCGGCCGATGATCAGCGGCTCGGGAATGCCCTTCGGCAATTCGCCGATATTGGCGCGTATCTTGTCGTGAATGCGCAGCACGGCGTTGTCCTGCGGCGTGCCGACAAAGAAGCGCGCCGTGACGACCACATTGTCGTCGCGCGTCTGCGAATAGACATGCTCGACGCCGTTGACGCCCTTGATGATGTCTTCGAGCGGGCGCGTGATGAGTTCGATCGCGTCTTCAGCCTTATAGCCGTTGGCCGACACCATAATGTCGACCATCGGCACGGAGATCTGCGGCTCCTCC
Source organism: Methylocystis sp. H4A (assembly GCF_015709545.1). Classification (NCBI taxonomy): domain Bacteria; kingdom Pseudomonadati; phylum Pseudomonadota; class Alphaproteobacteria; order Hyphomicrobiales; family Methylocystaceae; genus Methylocystis; species Methylocystis sp. H4A. The sequence continues at coordinate 131,191 of NZ_JADNQY010000022.1, forward strand.
TCGCGCGGCAGCGAGCGCAGCGCGATCAGTCCGACGAGGATCGAGGCGAGCAGCAGCAGCGGCGTCAGCGGCGAATTGATGAAGACGCGCGTCAGCGTTCCCGAAATGCCCGGGCGAAACTCTGCGCTCATGGCGTCGACACCACGTCGCCGTCATGGAGGCCGGAAAGAATCTCGACGCCGTCGCCGTGCGCTTCGCCAAGCTGAATGACGACTTCTTCGCCGGAGGCGAGTCGGACGAAATCCACGCCGGCGCGTCGATAGACCGCGTTGCGCGGGATGATGATCGTGTCACGCTTGCCCGTCGTGACGTAAACCCGCGCCCGTTCGCCGACGAAATAGTCGCCGAGCCCTACGACGTCGACGTCGGCGATGACGCGGCCGCCCTGAATTTCGGGATAGACGATGCGCACGCGACCCTGCTTGCGTCCGCCGCCCGCCTCTTCGTGCAAGCCGCGCGCGCCGATCTCCACCTTGTCGCCGGCGCGCATGAAACGCGCGTGACGTTCGGGCAATTGCAGACGCAGGATATATTTGTCTTCGGCGATGGTCGCGATGGTTTCGCCCGGCATGACAACGCGGCCGACGGAAACCGGAATGGAGAGGATGCGGCCAGGCCCCGGCGCGCGCACCGAGCCTTCCGCCGCCTGCTGTTCGATCACGCTGCGATCGGAGCGCAGGGCCGAGAGGTTGCGGTCGGCGACGTCGAGCGCGGTTTTCGCGTGATCGAACAGCGCCTTGGTATAGACTCCGCGCCGAAACAATTCCTGCGCGCGATCGAAATCGCCCTGCGCCTTGTCGCGCTGCGCCTGCTGAGAGCGGATGCGCTGATCGAGCGCCTGAACCTGCAGAAAAAGTTTCTGATCGACGATGGAAGCGATCTCCGCGCCGCCGGCGACGTCATCGCCCTCTTTGATCTTGAGTGCGCTCACGGTGCCGCCGATGCGGGCCCGCGCCGTCAATTGATGCGCCGGCTCCACCGAAGCGACGACCGCCTTGAGGTCATCCACCGGGGCGACCCGGATCACAACCTCTCCGGCGTTCGCGCCCGAGGAATAAGTCAGCGCTGCGAGGAGCGCCGTCGGCGCGAGATAAGAGCGGCCCATCTGTCCCATGCGCCTATTTATATGCATAAAACGTAAATTAGCAACTGCGAATTTATGCGCGTGCGGATCTTGTCGCTATAAAAGCGGAAAGGGCGGCGCGCCGCCCTCGAACTCTCCGTGTGAAATTTTGTCAGCCCCAAAGGTTGCACCAGCCGCGCGCGCTGACGGGGCCGCTCACTACGCCGCAGCCCGAGGGCGCGTTGAACCAGGAGCAATTGGCGCAGCTTTGCCGGCCGTTCGGCGCACCGCGGTAGGCGGCCGCCGATTTGCTCGACTTCGCTTGCGCGCTCGTTGTCCTCAGTCCAGCCGCTGCCGCGCCCAACAGCAACATCAAGGAGCGGCGCGTCGGCGCAAGACATTCAGCCATTTCACTCTCCCTTCGCAATTTGTCCGTTCTCGGACGATTCCATTAAATTAGATGAACGTAATATACTGGATTTCTGTCGGCTTGAATGCGACATAAGCGCTCTTCGGAGGCGCCTCTGGCGCTCTTGACAATTATATTCAATATTCGTAATTTAGACATCATGAATGTAAATCTGCTTGCTCTGGCGCCGAAAGCTGCGGAGGCCGAAAGCTTTCTCAAGGCGTTGGCCAACCGCCATCGGCTGATGGTGCTCTGCCAGCTGCACGGAAGCGAGCTGTCGGTGACAAAGCTGCAGGAGGCGATTGGACTGAGCCAATCGTCGCTCTCGCAGCATCTTGCGCGGCTGCGCGAGGACAAGCTCGTCAAGACCCGCCGCGAGTCGCAGACGATTTACTATTCCTTGTCCGATGGGAACGTCTCGCGGATCATTGGACTGCTCTATGAAATGTTCTGCGCCGAGCAGTGCGGCAAGCCAGCCAAACCGCGCGCGCGCGTCAAATCGAAGGAACTCACCCGATGAGCATTGATCGCATCATCATGGCCTTCGCCGGGACCATGATCCTCCTGAGCCTGCTCTTGGCGCAGTTGTTCAGTCCGTGGTGGCTCGTGCTCACCGCTTTCGTCGGCGTCAATCTTCTGCAGGCCGCCTTCACAGGCCTCTGCCCATTGGCGATGGCGCTGAAGCGGTACGGCGCCAAATCAGGCGCGGCCTTCTAGACGTCATCGGCGTTCAGCATGGGTGCGTTAATCGTTCGCGGCGCGCTTAAGTGAAGACTTTGGATCGTGAGCGACGAAGGGCAGATGATGGCGTCCGATTGGGTCGACGAAACGCCTTCCTTGCGCAGCCTTGACGCTGCGACGAAGACGCTTTTGCGCGACTCGGTCGTGCGCAAGCAAATACCGCGCGGCGCGGTGCTGTTTCGGCCGGGCGATCGATGCGTCCATTTTCCGCTGATCGTCTCGGGCTCCGTGCGCGTGCAGCGGGTGACCGAATCGGGCCGGGAAATCGTGCTCTACCGGGTCGGCGCGAACGAAACCTGCATTTTGACGACAGCCTCGCTGCTCGCGGACGACGCCTACGCCGCCGAGGGCGTGGCCGAAACTGACGTCATCGCCTATGTGGTGCCCGCCGATCGTTTCAACGCGCTGATGAACGCGTCCGAAGGTTTCCGTGCGCTAGTGTTCGACGGTTACGGCAAGCGTCTTGCCGCGCTGATGTCGCGCATCGAGGAGATTGTCTGCACACGCATCAATGTTCGCTTGGCCGAACGTCTTCTCGCGCTACGCGGCGCCGGCGGTAAAATCGCGGCGACGCAGCAGGCGCTCGCCGCCGATCTCGGCACCGCGCGTGAAGTTGTCGGCCGTACGCTGAAAGCGTTCGAGCGCTCAGGCTGGGTGAAATTGTCGCGCGGCGGCGCCGAGATCGTCAATCTGGCGGCCTTGCGATCGCTTTGCGACGCGCAGCGTGACTAAGTCGCGGACATGCACGCGACAAGCGCGCATGTCGTCACCGATGAGCGCAACCGTCAGCGCGAAACTTAATGCGCGCAAAGCGCAAAAGGGAGACTGAAATGGCTCATATCGTCGTCATGGGCGCGGGGATCGGCGGCGTCGCCGCCGCGATTGAAGTCCGCGAGGGACTTGCCAAGCAACATCAGGTCACTGTCGTTTCGGATCTCGAGAATTTCCAGTTCACGCCGTCCAACCCGTGGCTCGCGGTGCAATGGCGCAAGCCGGAAGAACTCAAGGTTCCGCTCGCGCCGGTCTTCAAGAAGAAGAAGATCAATTTCATTCCGGTGGGCGCGAAGCGCGTTCTGCCTGACGAAAACCGTCTCGAACTTCAGAATGGCGAGAGCGTCGCCTACGACTATCTCGTTATTGCGACCGGTCCGAAGCTCGCCTTCGAGGAAGTGCCAGGACTTGGACCGCATGGCGGACATACGCATTCGGTCTGCACGTTGCAGCATGCCGAGACGGCGTCGAAGGCCTATGAGGAGTTCTGCAAGGATCCTGGTCCGATCATCGTCGGCGCCGCGCCCGGCGTCTCCTGTTTTGGTCCCGCCTATGAATACGCCATGATCCTTTCCACCGATCTGCGTCGGCGCGGCATCCGCGACAAGGTGCCGATGACGTACATCACGTCCGAGCCCTATGTCGGGCATTTGGGTTTGGGCGGCGTCGGCGATACGAAAGGGATGCTCGAATCGGCGTTCCGCGATCGCGACATCAAATGGATCGTCAACGCCAAGACGACCGCCATCGAACCGGGCCTTCTCAAATGCGCCGAGCTCGACGACCAGGGGCAGGTCAAGAAAGAGCACGAAGTGCCGTTCAAATTCGCCATGGTGATGCCTGCGTTCAAAGGCGTCGACGCGCTGATGGGCGTCGAGGGACTGGTCAATCCGCGCGGCTTCGTCATCATCGACAAGAATCAGCGCAATCCGAAATACCGAAATGTCTTTGGCGTCGGCGTCTGCGTTGCGATCCCGCCTGTCGAGGCGACGCCGGTGCCGACGGGCACGCCGAAGACCGGCTATATGATCGAGTCGATGGTCACGGCGACGGCGCATAATATCGCCGCGCTGATCGCCGGGCGTGAAGCAAAGGAAGAAGGCACGTGGAATGCGGTTTGCTTGGCGGATTTCGGCGACAAGGGCGTCGCCTTCGTCGCAAAGCCGCAGATTCCGCCGCGCAACGTCAACTGGTCGAGCGAGGGGCGGTGGGTGCATCTCGCCAAGATCGCCTATGAGAAATACTTCCTGCGCAAGGTCCGCAAGGGACAGAGCGAGCCTGTCTATGAGCGCTACATCATGAAACTGCTCGGCATCGAACGGCTGCGTCGCGCACTGTCATAAGGCGGCGCCGCAGCCATGCAAAGCTAGGGCATGCAACGCTAGGGGATGAGTCGATGCGCACAAGGCCATTAGGACGCGAGATCGCCATCGCGCTTGGGTTCAAGTTGCTGGCGCTCGTCGCGCTCTACGTTGTGTTCTTCGGCCCCGCGCATCGCATTAGGGTGACGCCGGCGCAGATGGTGGAAGCGCTGTCCGCCACTGCGCCGCGTTGACATCGATCAGGAGCTCAAAATGTTCGAATTCGACGTCGTCACGCTCTCGCGCCTGCAATTCGCGCTGACGGCGATGTATCACTTCCTGTTCGTGCCGCTGACGCTCGGCCTTGCGCTGCTGCTCGCCATCATGGAGAGCGTCTATGTGATGACCGCGCGCACCGTCTGGCGCGAGGCGACGCAGTTCTGGGGCACGCTGTTTGGCATCAATTTCGCCATGGGCGTCGCCACCGGCGTCACCATGGAATTCCAGTTCGGCACCAACTGGGCCTATTACTCGCATTATGTCGGCGACATTTTTGGCGCGCCGCTCGCCATCGAAGGCCTGATGGCCTTCTTCCTCGAGGCGACCTTCGTCGGCCTGTTCTTCTTCGGCTGGAAACGCTTAAGCAAGGTGCAGCATCTCATCGTCACCTGGCTCGTCGCGCTCGGCGCGAATTTCTCGGCGCTCTGGATCCTCGTCGCCAACGCCTGGATGCAGAACCCGGTCGGCGCGGCGTTCAATCCGCAGACGATGCGCATGGAGCTCACGTCCTTCGCCGAGGTGTTGTTCAATCCCGTGGCGCAATCAAAATTCGTACACACGGTCAGCGCTGGCTATGTCACGGGCGCGATGTTTGTCATGTCAATCGCCGCCTATTTCCTTTTGAACCGTCGTCATGTCGCTATCGCTCGCCGCTCGCTGACGGTGGCGGCGAGCTTCGGGCTCGCTTCCGCGCTTTCGGTCGTCGTGCTCGGCGACGAGAGCGGCTATACGGCGGGCGAGAACCAGAAGATGAAGATCGCGGCGATTGAAGCGATGTGGGAGACGGAGCCGCCGCCGGCGTCTTTCACCCTCTTCGGCATTCCAGATCTCAAGAGCGAAACAACGAAATACGAGATCAAAATTCCTTGGGTCTTGGGCCTGATCGCGACGCGTTCGCTCGATAAGCCCGTCGAAGGCGTCAAGGCGCTCGTCGAACGATCCGAAGAGCGCATCCGCAACGGCATGGCCGGCTATCAGTGGCTGACGAAAGAAGGCGGTCGTCCCAACGCCGCCGTTCCGCCGGAACTCGAAGTATCGATGCGCGACGTCGGGCATTCGCTGCTGGTTAAGCGCATCAGGCCCGATATCGAGAATGCGACCGACGCTCAGATTCATGAAGCGGCGCTGTCGACGATCCCCGACGTGCCGGTGCTGTTCTGGTCTTTCCGCATCATGGTGGCGCTGGGGTTCTATTTCATCGCGCTCTTCGCCGCCGCTTTCTATCTGTCGAGCCGGCGACGCTGCGGGAAGCCCTGGTTCCTGCGCATGACCATGTATAGCCTGCCGTTGCCCTGGGTCGCCGCCGAACTCGGCTGGATCGTCGCCGAATATGGGCGGCAGCCGTGGATCATCGACGCGACGATGCCGACGTTCCTCGGCGTCTCCAACGTCCCCGCGTCGAATGTCGCGGCGAGCCTCGCGGCCTTCGTGCTGTTCTACAGCGCGCTGGCCGTCATCGATGTTGGGCTCATCGTCAAATATGTCCGCATTGGCCCGCGGGAGGAGACCGAGCCGCAGCGCTCAGGCGCGCCCGTACTTCCCGCGCCGGCGCCGGCGCAAACGCGATAGGAAAGGCGAAAGCGATGTTCGACTATATGACGCTTCGCCTCATCTGGTGGGCGATTCTCGGCGTCCTGCTCGTGGGCTTCGCGGTCATGGACGGCTTCGACATTGGCGTCGCCATGCTGCATCCTTTCGTTGCGCGCAATGACACGCAGCGGCGCGTGACGCTGAACACGATCGGTCCCGTCTGGGAAGGCAACCAGGTCTGGTTCATTCTCGGCGGCGGCGCCGTCTTCGCGGCCTGGCCGCCGCTTTACGCGGTGTCCTTCTCCGGCTTCTATCTTGCGATGTTGCTGGTGCTGATCGGCCTCATTCTGCGGCCGGTGGCGATCACCTTCCGCGACAAAAGACCCGAGACCGGCTGGCGCGAAACCTGGGACTGGCTCTTCTTCGTCTCCGGTTTTGTCCCCGCGCTGATTTTCGGCGTGGCCTTCGGCAATCTTCTGCAGGGCGTTCCCTTCCATTTCGATCAGGCGCTGCGCGCGACCTATGAGGGCGGCCTCCTTGGTCTGCTTAATCCATTCGCCTTGCTCTGCGGCCTCGTGAGCGTGGCGATGCTCACGATGCAGGGCGCCGCCTGGCTGAGCGTGAAAAGCGAGGGTGAGGTTTCCGTCCGCGCCCGCCGATATGGCGCGCTCGCGGCGCTCCTGCTTGTTCTGCTCATTTCCGCCGCGGGACTGTGGATCATGCTGGGCGTCGAAGGATTTCGCATCGACGGCGTCATCGAACATGCAGGGCCTTCGAATCCGCTGGCGAAGTCGGTGACGCGAGAAGCCGGCGCCTGGCTCGACAATTACCGCGCCTACCCCTGGATGATCGCTGCCCCCGCGCTGGCGTATACGGGCGCGCTCGTTGCGGCGTTGGCCTTCGCCTTCTCGGCGGGCAGGATCGCGTTTCTCGCCAGCAGCCTTTCGGTCGCGGGCGTCGCAACCATGGCGGGCTTCAGCATGTTCCCCTTCCTGCTGCCGTCCTCGACCCACCCGAGCCAAAGCCTGACGGTCTGGGACGCGTCGTCGAGCAAAGCGACGCTCTCGCTCATGCTCATCGCGGTGATCGTCTTTCTGCCGATCGTCCTTGCCTATACCAGCTGGGTCTACTACGTGCTGCGCGGCGCAGTGAGCGAGGCGGCGATCCGTCGCGGCGACGATTACTACTATTGAGCGGGAGAAAACGCGGCATGTGGTATTTTTCCTGGATCCTAGGGCTGGGGCTCGCCTGCGCCTTCGCCATTCTCAACGCCATGTGGCTCGAGCTCGACGACGACGACAGGCAGAAATAGCAGCCGCGCCTCAAGCGAGACTTAGTCGCTGTGCGATCTCACGCGAGGCGATAGCCTGACATTACGATCGCCGCGGGAGAAGGGAGATTAGTCATGGTCGCCAATATCGGAAGGACCGATCGGATCATCCGCATCGTCGCCGGACTGCTCTTGCTCAGCCTCGTCTTCATTGGTCCGCAGTCGCTATGGGGCCTTGTCGGGCTCATTCCGCTGACCACGGCCTTCGTCAACTTCTGCCCCGCCTATAAGCTTCTGGGCATGGATACGCTCGGCAAGTAGCTCGGCAAGTAGCTCGGCAAGTAACTCTGCACGTAAATCCGTCTCGCGCCGGCCACGGCGCGAAGACGGAATAACGCAATGCGGCCGACGCTGGAGCGCCGGCCGCGGTCAGACGCTGCGCGGCGAGGCGTAACCTGGATGAACGAAACGGCGATCACGTTTCACGCCCGCGGCATGCATTGCCACGGCTGCGAGCATGTCATCGAGGCGGCGGTTAGAAAGCTCGCCGGCGTGCGCGGCGTTTCGGCCAGCTATCCGACCGAGACGGTCGTCGTCGACTATGACGCCGATGCGACCAATTTCAGCGCGATTCGCAACAGCGTCGAGCAGAACGGCTATCGCGTCGTTCTGACGGAAGAGGCGCAGCGCCGGCGTTCGCCTTTCATCAGACTGGCGATCATCGTCGCCGCCCTCGCCGGACTCGCCGCCTTAATCCTGTTCGATACGCGCTGGATCAGCGCCGCGGGCGAGCCGGACATCGCTCAGCATATGAGTCTCGGCCTCCTGTTTCTTCTGGGCCTGCTGACAGGCTTCCATTGCGTGGGCATGTGCGGCGCTTTTGTCGTGAGTTACGCGACAGCCGATGCGCGCGCGGGACGCTCGTCCTTCGTCTCGCACCTCTCCTATGGCGCCGGAAAGACGCTGTCCTACACGGCGATCGGCGCCGCCTTCGGATGGCTCGGCGCCTTCATCGCGTTCACGCCGATGCTGCGCGGCGTCGCCGGTGTCGCGGCGGGCGCTTTCCTTCTCATCTTCGGGCTCAATATGCTGGGGCTGTTCGCGCCGCTGCGCCGCTTCCGGTTCGGACTGCCTGGCCCGCTGCAGAACTGGGTGAACCGTGAAGCGGGCGGCGCCAGACATCGACCGTTCGTGATCGGTCTTCTCAACGGGCTGATGATCGCCTGTGGACCGTTGCAGGCGATGTATGTGATGGCGGCCGGGACCGGCAGCCCCGTTGAAGGCGCGAAGACGCTCTTCGTCTTTGGCGTTGGAACCTTGCCGGTGATGCTCGCCTTCGGCGCGCTGACGACAGTGCTTTCGGGGGCGGTGACGCATCGCCTGCTGACCGCGTCCGGCGTGATCGTCGTCGCGCTCGGCGCGGTGATGATCAATCGCGGATTGATCCTCACAGGCTCGGGCGCCGATCTCGCGTCGCTGACGACGAGCTGGCGAAGCCCGGCCCCCGTTGAACGCGTCCAACCACAGCAGGATTCCGCCGCGCCGAAGACGCAGACGATCGAGATGGAGGCCAACGGCCTTGGCTTTACGCCCACCCGCTTCACGCTGCTGCGCGGCGTGCCGGTCAAATGGGTGATCAACGCGACGCAAGTGACGACCTGCAATAATCGTATCCTGGTTCCATCCTTGAAGCTCGAATTCGACGTCAAGCCGGGACGGCAGACGATCGAATTCACGCCCGAAAAGACAGGCGTCATTCCCTGGAGCTGCTGGATGGGAATGTTGCGCGGGGAGTTCGTCGTCGTCGATGCAGCGCCGGCCGCGCCTCAGCCTTCCCACCCTGTCGACTCGGCGGTCCAGGGCGCGCCTCAAGCGACGCAAAGCCCGCCAGCGTCGGCCGCCGTGCAGAAGACCTATACGGTGCGGCGCGGCGACACGCTGCGCGCGATCGCCAAGCGACTCTATGGCGACGAAAAGCGCTGGCGCGACATCGCCGCCGCCAATCCGGCGCTCAATCGTAAAAAGTTGCGGCAGGGCCAAATCATCACTCTGCCCGCCGACGCGCAGCCGTGACGATTCGTCTCGTGCGTCACGGGGCGCTGCGGGTTACGTTCGACCCGCTCACATGAAAAGGGGGAGGCCATGATTGGAAGATTTCTCTTAGCCGCGGCATGCGGGCTCTCGTTGTTTGCCGCCGCCGCTAACGCGGGCGACGATACGGACGATCACGGCGCGCATATGAAGCAAATGAACATGGAGCATATGAAAATGTCGCCGAAGATGCGCGACACGCGCCAGGAGGTCGACCTTCCGGCGCCGATGCGCGCGCATATGCTCGCCAATATGCGCGGACATGCGGAGGCGGTCGCCGAGATCCTGGCGGCCTTGGGCAAGGGCGACGGCGCGGGCGCAGCGAAAATCGCCGACACGCGGCTCGGCATGGCGTCGTCCGGCGCGGCGGCGTGCAAGCCAAACGCCAAGAGTGGCGACCTCGGCGATATGCCCGCGATGATGGCGCATCACATGCCTGACGAGATGCGCGCGCTCGGTCTGACGATGCATGAACAGGCGAGCAAATTCGCGCAGGAGGCGGCCAAGATCGGGCCCGGCGGCGACATGCGTCCCGCGCTTGCCGAACTGTCGCAAGTCGTGCAAGCCTGCAACGCCTGCCACGCCACCTATCGCCTCGACTAGCGCGCGTGCGGCGCTAGAGCGCGCTCGCGAAAAAGCGGACGCTGGTTTTTCGCGCAAAGCGCGCTCTAAATTTATGTGAACGATCACGTCATCTGGATGTGGGCGAATTCGCCCAAATCCAGCGTGATCCAGGAGCCGACGGTGCGCATCGCGACTTGGAACGTCAATTCTGTCAGGCAGCGCCTCGCGCCGCTTCTCGCCTTTCTGCGCGAGGCCGCGCCGGACGCGCTGTGCCTGCAGGAAACGAAGTGCGAGGATCACGTTTTTCCGCGACTCGAAATCGAAGACGCCGGATATAACGTCGCTGTCCACGGGCAGAAGGGATTCAACGGCGTCGCAATCCTCTCCAAGTCGCCGCTTCAGGACGTCACTCTCGGTCTGCCGGGCTTCGACGGCGAGGCGCAGTCGCGCTACATTGAGGCGATCATCGCCGACGGCGCCGGCGGCGTCATGCGCGTCGCCTCGATCTATGCGCCGAACGGCAATCCGCCGCACACGCAGAAATATCTCTACAAGCTCGCCTTCATGGAGACGCTGACGCGCCACGCGGAGGCGCTGCTTGGCCTCGAAGAGCCGACGGTTCTCGCCGGCGACTACAATGTCATTCCGGAGGCGCGGGACGTCTATGAGGCGTCGGCCTGGATTGGCGACGCATTATTCCTGCCGCAGACTCGCGCCGCCTATCAGCGCCTGGTCAATCTCGGCTATGCGGACGCTTTGCGAGCGACGTCGGATGAAGGCGGGCTTTACACGTTCTGGGATTATCAGGCCGGCGCCTGGCAGAAGAACAAGGGACTTCGCATCGATCATCTTCTGCTCTCGCCGCAAGCTTCTGATCGGCTGGCGCGCGTAGAGATCGTCAAATCGATGCGGGCCGGCGAGAAACCTTCCGATCACGTCGCGATCTACGCCGATTTCGCCGCGTGATCGAGTAGTCCGAGCGCGCCGCCGCTGCGCCAGAGCACATAGAGCGCCACCGCGAAGATGACCGTTGCAAAGACGGCGCTCAGCGCCCCGCGCATCTTCGACAGATGTCGCGCCGCCGCGGCGCCGATCAGCCCGCCAAACGCGCCGCCGAGCACGAGCGTCCCGGCAAGCTCCCAGTCCACGAGGTCCGAAAAGGCGTAGTTCGCCGCCGTTGTCACCGCGAAGGCGGCGACGGCGACGAGCGACGAGCCGATGGCGTTCAAGATCGGCATGTCGGACGCAAACATCAGCCCCGGCACGATCAGGAAGCCGCCGCCGATGCCGAAGAAGCCCGAAAGCGCGCCGGCCGTAGCGCCTGCGCCGACGAGCCGGGGGAAATTCTCGCGGTTGAGCCGGACTGCTGGATAGCCCAGCGCGCCCCGGCGCCGCAGCATCAGATAGGACACGACGACCATCAGCAGCGCGAACAACGCGAGCAGCTTTTCGCCGTCGATGATCTTGCCGAGCGTCGAGCCGCCGAATGCGCCGGCAACCCCGAAGACTGCGAAGACAGAGGCGCAGCGCCATTTGATGGTCCGTGCGCGCGCATGATTGGCGAGACTCATCAGGGCGTTGACAGCGACGGCCGCGGCGCTTGAGCCGATCGCGATATGTGGATTGGGCACGCCGACAAGATAGACAAGAAGCGGCACGGCCAGCACCGAGCCGCCGCCGCCGACGAGCGCCAGCGTAAAGCCGACGATTCCGCCGGAGATCAGACCAAGCACGGCGTCCAGAGGAATAGCCGTCAGCATGTCGCTCCTTCGCGCGTATAATATTAGCTATTGCTTATTTAGCTATAGCGCATATATCTGACGGCGCAAGCAGGAAAAGGCGAAAGCACGAACGAAGAGAAGTGCTTGAGCGCTGCAAGAAGGAGAGATCGATGCCGCAGGCGCCGTCCGTGAGGGCCTTCTTTGACGAGTCCACCAACACGATCACCTATATCGTCAGCGACCCCGCCACGAAGCGCGCGGCGATCGTCGATCCCGTGCTCGATTATGACCCGGCGAGCGGAGTCGCCGATTCGCATTCCATCGACGCCATCCTCGCCGAGGCGGCGCGGGCAGGATTAACGATCGATTGGGTTCTCGAAACTCATGCGCATGCCGATCATCTGACCGCCGCCCAGATCGTCAAAACGGCGACGGGCGCGAAGATCGGCATCGGCGAACACATCGACAAGGTCCAGGCGATCTTCAAGCCGGTGTTCGGCGCTGAGGACGTCAAGGCTGACGGCGGCTGCTTCGACCACCTCTTCAAGGACGGCGAGCGGTTCAGAATCGGCGAACTCGAGGGCGAAACGATCTACACGCCCGGCCACACGCCGGCCGACGTCGCCTATAAGATCGGCGATGCGGTGTTTGTCGGCGACACGCTGTTCATGCCCGACTATGGGACGGCGCGCGCGGATTTCCCCGGCGGCGACGCGCATGCGCTTTACCAGTCGATCCGCCGCATACTTTCGTTGCCCCCGCAGACGCGGCTCTTCATGTGTCACGACTACAAGGCGCCGGGACGAGAATTCTACGCCTGGGAGACGACGGTCGCCGAGCAGCGCGCCAAGAACGTGCAGATCAAGGATGGCGTCAGCGAGGAAGACTTCGTGGCGGGACGACACAAGCGGGATCAGGAGCTTGCCGCGCCGCGGCTGCTGCTGCCCTCAATTCAGGTGAACATTCGCGCCGGCAAGTTTCCGCCGCCGCGCGGGGATGGCGCGCGCTTCCTGAGCATTCCGGTGAAGTTCAAAGGCGCCGCGGCGCAAGCCGGCTGAAATCTGAACGTCAGTTGCGTTCGCGCAGATAGCCTTCGAGCATGGTGACGGCCGCGCTACGGTCGGCGTCGCTGGCGGAATTCAGCGCTTCGGCGTGCAAATCCGCGATCCATTGGTCGTGGGTCGCGCCGCCAGCTGCGTCGCGCGCCAGCGTCAGAAACATGAGTCCGCGCGCGCGTTCGGGTTCGCCGCTCGCCTCGCCGGTGAACATCAGCCGGCCGAGCATCGCCTGCGCCTGCGGATGGCCCTTGCGCGCCGCGAGCTCCAGCCAATTCACGCCCTGGCGGACGTTCTTCTTGACGCCGGTCCCTTCGAGATACATTCGCGCCAGATTGTACTGCGCGTCGGCGTTGCTGAAATACGTCGCCGCATAACGGAACAGATCAAACGCGCGATCGAGATCGGGCTTGATCTTTCCGCTTGGAGCGCCGTCACGCAGATAAATGCCCACGGCGACGAAGGCGCTTGCCGCCATCGAACGCTCGCGCGGATCCGGCTCGTCGTCGGCGTAGTGGTCGACGATTTGCGCGAAATATTCATAAGCCTTGGCGTCGTCGCGAACGACGCCGTCGCCTTCGGCGTACATTCGGCCAAGCTTCCATTTGGCCAGCGGCTCGCCGCCCTCGGCGGCGTAGCGCAGCGCGGCGATGGAGGTCGCGGCGTCGCCGGCATGGTAGCTTTCAAGTCCAGCGCGGAGCGCCGCGCGCGGATCCTTGAACATTGGTAGAGGCTGCGACTCGGCTCTCGTGGCCGTTCGAGGCGCGTCAAGAGCGGGCGCCGGCGCGACAAAAGCCGTCACCAGCATGCCCAGGCTCGTCGCGAAAAGGCAGAGCGGCAAAGCCGCGCGCTTGCGCGTAAAGGCTGAGTTCACGCCCGCATGAACGCTTCCGACCATAATGTTCCGACTTTCCTCACCCCAAGAAGACGCCCGACGCCTTTAAGGCCATACGCCAGCCGTCACCGCTGATCAGCGAGAGGGAAAGAAGGAACCTGCGGCCGAAAGCGAAATCTTTCGGCGCCTGTCTCCGCATCTCGAATGAGCTTGTGACCGGATCACCTTAGCTCAGCTTTTGTGTCTGAAAAGGGGCTGCCGCAGCTCCAATCGTGGGCAAGATGCTAATCCGCCACACTGTTGCAATCAGATCACATGAGTGTTGCAAAAATGCAGCAACCCTCGAGGCCGCGCGTCGTCCTGACGCAAGCTCGCGTGAGAGGCGCCGATACCCAGCGGGCCGCGCTTGTGCTTTGATGCGAAGCGAATCGACGGCTCCCGCTTAAGGAAAACCACATGCAGCTTCGACGCCTTACGCTCGCAATGGCCCTCGTCGGCGGAAGCGCCGCTTTCGCAACTTCGGCGCTTGCGGCGGGCGACGCCCAGCGCGGCGCGATCGTCGCGAAGCGATGGTGCGCATCCTGCCATGTGGTGACGTCGGATCAGACCAGCGCCTCGGCCGACGCGCCGTCCTTCTTCGATATCGCCCAGCGCCGAACCGACAGGAAGAAGCTTGGCCATTTCCTGATGGATCCGCATCCGCCGATGCCCGACATGCATCTCTCGCGCAGGGAGATCGACGATATCGTCACCTATATCCGCAGCCTCGACCCGCGTCCGCAGCCCGCGCCCGAGCCTGAGGGCAAGGACAAGGAGCTTCCCAAGAACGGGTAAGCGTCTTGCCTCGCTTTACGTCGCGCGGCGTCCGCGCTAGAGCGCGGCTCGCGAAAAAGTGGATGCCGGTTTTTCGCGTAAGCGCGCTCTAGAACTTTGAGATCGATCACGTTACTGCATTTGGGCGATTTCGCCCAAATGCAGCGTGATCTAGAGCGGGCAATGGCCTACATCGTCAAGGAAGCCTTCAAAACCCTGCAGGGCGAAGGCGTTAACGCGGGTCGCGCCGCGGTCTTTTGCCGCTTCGCCGGCTGCAATCTGTGGAGCGGGCGCGAAGCGGACCGCGCCGCCGCGCAGTGCCAGTTCTGCGACACGGACTTCGTCGGCTTCGAGGGCGAGGGCGGGGGAAAATTCGCCGACGCGACGGCGCTTGCCGGCCATTTGGCGACGCTGTGGGGCGAGGCCCGCGAGCGGCGCTTCGCCGTGCTGACCGGCGGCGAGCCGATGCTGCAGATCGATGAGGCCTTGGTCGCGGCGCTTCACGGGCAGGGCTTCGAGATCGCCATCGAGACGAACGGCACGCTGCCCGTCGTCTTTGGGATCGACTGGATCTGCGTGTCGCCCAAGGGCGGCGCGCCGCTGGCCCAGACGCGCGGCGCGGAATTGAAGCTGGTCTACCCCCAAAAGGGCGTCGATCCCTCCGCCTATGAGCGGCTCGACTTTACGCATTTTCTGCTGCAGCCCATGGACGGGCCGGATGTTTCGCGCAATACGGATGCCGCGGTCAGCTACTGCCTGGCGCATCCGCGCTGGCGTCTGTCTTTGCAAACCCACAAGGCGATCGGGGTGAAGTGACGGTGTCGAGTTTCGAGATCTTTCGGGAGTTTTATTTCGAGGCGGCGCACGCGCTCTACGATCCCGAGGCTCCAGAGGGCGGCAAATACCGCAATCTGCATGGCCACTCCTTTCGCGTGCGCGTCACCCTGCGCGGCGAGCCCACCCTCGAAGAGCAATGGGTGATGGACCTCGGCAAGCTTGGCCGCAGGCTCGCGGAGCTGCGCGAACGCCTCGACCACTCGTTTCTCAACGACCTTGAAGGGCTGGGAAAACCGACGCTCGAAAATCTCTGCGCCTATATCTGGCGCGACCTCGCGCCCACATTGCCGGGTCTTGCCGAAGTCGGCGTCTTTCGCGACAGCTGTTTTGAGGGCTGCGTCTACCGCGGCGACTGACGGCCAATCTCCCGCGCGTTGGCGAGGTTGCGGCCGATCTGCGGCGCATCGCCGCTATTGCGCGAGGGCGGCGCGGTCTCTACGGTTGAGCGCTCATTTTGAGCAAAACGCCCACCAGAGCGGCGACGTCAACGGTCCGCAATCAAAGAGTGGGGAGCGAGGGAACCCTGAGGACATGGCGAACAATAAGGTCATTACCGCCGACGAGGCGATTGCGCTCATTCGCGACAATGACGTCGTAACCACCACCGGCTTCGTCCAGAGCTGCATTCCCGAGGCTTTGCACGCCGCTTTGGAAAAGCGCTTCGTCGAGAGCCAGCATCCGCGCGATCTCACGCTGATCATGACCGCGGGCGCCGGCGACTCCAAGGGCCTCGGCACCGGGCGCTTCCATCACGAAGGATTGCTGCGCCGGGTGATCGCCGCCAATTTCGGCCGCATGCCGAAGGTCGCCCAGGCGGCGCAGGAGAACAAGATCTGCGGCTACAATCTCCCGCAGGGCGTCATCTCGCAGCTCTACCGCGCCTGCGCCTCCGGCCAGCCGGGTCTCTTCTCCAAAGTCGGCCTCTACACCTATGTCGACCCGCGCTTTGGCGGCGGCAAGGTGAACGACCGCACCAAGGAGGACATGGTCAAATACCATAACATCATGGGTGAGGAGTGGCTGTTCTATATCGCCACCAAGATCGACGTCGCCTTCATTCGCGGCACCTCGGCCGATCCTTCCGGCAATATCTCGATGGAGCGCGAGGCGCTCGTGCTCGACAATCTCGCTCAGGCCATGGCCGCCCATAACAATGGCGGGCTCGTCATCGCGCAGGTCGAGCGCATCGTCGAACAGGGCTCGATCAAGCCGAAAGACGTGCATATACCTGGCATTCTCGTCTCGGCCGTGGTCGTCGCCGATCCGCCGGAAATGCACCGCATGAACTATGGCGTGATCCACAATCCGGCGCTTTCCGGCGAAATCCGCGTGCCGGTCGAGAAGTTCGCCAAGATGCCGCTCGACGAGCGCAAGGTCATCGCGCGGCGCGCCAGTTTCGAGCTGCCGCCGAACGGGGTGGTTAATCTTGGCGTCGGCGCGCCGGAAGGCATCGCCGCCGTCGCCAACGAAGAAAAGATGACGCCCTACATCACGCTGACGACGGAAGCCGGCGCCATCGGCGGCGTGCTCGCGGCCGGTTCGAGCTTCGGCGCCGCGACCAACGCCGACGCGATCATTCAGCAGAACCAGCAGTTCGACTTCTATGACGGCGGCGGTCTCGACATGACCTGTCTCGGCATGGCCGAGTGCGACCTGCAGGGCAACGTCAACACGTCGAAATTTGGCGGACGCCTCAACGGCTGCGGCGGCTTCATCAACATCAGCCAGAACGCGCGCCTCGTCGTCTACGCCGGCACCTTCACCAATGGCGGACTGCGCGTCGAAATCGCCGACGGCAAGGTGAACATTCTGCAGGAAGGCAGGAACAAGAAGTTCCTCAACGCCGTCGAGCAGATCACCTTCTCCGGCAAATTCGCGCAAAAGCGCAAGCAGCCGGTCTATTACGTGACCGAGCGCTGCGTGTTCAAACTCGTCGACAAGGGGCTTGAACTGATCGAGGTCGCGCCGGGGATCGATATCGACAAGGACATCCTGGCGCATATGGATTTCAAGCCCATCATCGAACACGCCGAACTGATGGATAAGCGCATCTTCATCGACGAGCCGATGGGGCTGCTCGCCGACCTGATCAATCTCAACATGTCCGATCGCGTCACTTACGACGCCGACCGCAACATTCTTTTCGTCAATCTCGAGGGCTGGCACGCCCGAACCAAGAAGGACATCGACGATCTGCGCAAGACGCTGATCGAGGCGTCGGACAAGGTCGGCAAGCGCGTCAACTCGGTCGTCAATCACGACGGCTGGAAGATCAACGAGGCGCTCTACGACGATTACGCCGAAATGATCGACTACATGAGCCAGCGCTATTATCTGACGACGACCCGTTATTCGACGAGCGCCTTCGCACGCCTGAAGATGAAGGAGGCGCTCTCCAAACGCGGTCTGCAGCCGCATGTCTTCGAGCGGCGCGAGGCGGCGGAGAGCTTCCTCGAGGTCGTCAGCAAGGAAGAAGAGAAGGCGCCGGCGTAGCCGGCCAGCGCTGGTTCCGAGCCTTGAAAGGCGAAGGGCCGAACGTCGCGTTCGGCTTTCGCCCGGGACCGTGCTTTTTAGCGATGGAAATAAAACAGGCCCCGTGGCGCAGAGCTCACGGGGCCATTTGCTTCTCTTGGAAGCTAGTCTGGATTGTCCAGTCTGTGAACGGGCGTCCGACGCTTGGCCTTTGCCTTCGGCCGCCCGGAAGATTGTCGATTGTCTCGGAGGATGGACAGATCAGGCAGCTGCTCCTGATCGCCCAGTGACCGGAACCAAACGCCGGTCAAATGGTATGACCCGGTGGCGTCATGCTCCTCTCGCAACAATGTTGCTCGGTTCGGCCCATCAACAGGGGGTTTTTGAGCCTATCCTGGATCGCGTTCGCGTCGAGGTCCCGCCCGAGCGAGCCTGCCGATCATGCTGTCAGATCGACAGGTGCGATGTAACAAAAGATGAACCTGGTTTGGGATTCGGTCAAGAGCATTCCCTCGTCAAAAAACGGCGACCGTGGTTGCGCCCGGTAAATTTGACGTATATAGATATCTTTATATCTAGCGGAGCGCTCATGAAGTCCGTCGCCAAATTGGCCCTCGACCCGACGCTTGCGGCGTTGAACGCCGCCGGAGAGGAGACGCGCCTGCGTCTTCTGGCGTTGCTCGCCCAGTCGGAGCTGACGGTCAGCGAGGTTGTGGCGATCCTGGGCCAGTCTCAGCCGCGCGTCTCGCGCCATCTTAAGCTCCTCGTCGAGGCTGGCCTCGTCGAGCGCCGCCGCGAAGGGGCGTGGGCCTTTTTCCGTCTGTCGCCGGCCGGCCCGGCGGGCGCCCTCGCGCGCGCCCTCGTCGGTTGGCTCGAGGCTGACGACGCGCTTCTCGCCGGCGACCGCGCGAGACTCGCCCAGGTGCGTCACGCGCGCGCCGAGAACGCCGCGCGCTACTTCGCCGCGCATGCCGAGGAGTGGGACCACATCCGCGCGCTGCACGTCCCCGAGGAGCGCGTTGAAGAAGCGATGCGCCAGTGCGTCGGCGACAGACCGGTGCGCAACCTTCTCGATCTCGGCGCCGGCGCCGGCCGGATGCTCGAGCTGTTCGCGCCCCAGGCCGAGCGCGCCGTCGGCGTCGATCTTTCCTCCGCCATGCTCGGCGTCGCGCGCGGCCGGCTCGAAGAGACCGGCTTCGACAATGTGCAGCTGCGTCAGGGCGACATCTATGCGCTGCCGATCGAGCGCAACTCCATCGACCTCGCGATCATGCATCAGGTTCTGCATTTTCTCGACGATCCGGGCCGCGCGCTGCGCGAGGCGGCGCGGGTGCTCGCCCCCGGCGGCCGTCTGCTCGTCGTCGACTTTGCGCCGCATCAGGAAGAGGCGCTGCGCGATAAGCACGCGCACCGCCGCCTCGGCTTTTCCGACGCTGAAATCACCGGACTGCTCGCGCAAGCCGGCCTCGACATTATTCAACACCGGCAATTGGCGCCCGACCCCAGCGAAGGCGCCAAGCTCACCGTGTCCTTGTGGCTGGCGCGCGATCCGCGCGTCATCGCCGATCCCATTCCCACAGTATCTTATGAGACAGCCTGATGTTTAACGCTCTTCATCCCACGGCGTCGCCCAACCAATTTGCGATCTCCTACGAATTCTTCCCGCCCAAGACGCCGGAGATGGAGACGCAACTCTGGCAGACGATCAATCGGCTGGCGGCGCTCAAACCGCATTTCGTTTCCGTCACCTATGGCGCCGGCGGCACCACCCGCGAGCGCACGCATTCGATCGTCGCGCGCATCGTGCGTGAGACCGAAATGAAGCCAGCTGCGCATCTCACCTGCGTTTCCGCCGCGCGCGAAGACGTCGACGCGATCCTGCGCGACTATTGGGACGCCGGCGTTCGCCATATCGTGGCGCTGCGCGGCGATCCGCCGACAGGCGTGGGGTCGAAATTTGAGGCGCATCCGAAAGGCTACGCCAATTCGACCGATCTCGTGAGCGGCATTCGTCGGATCGGCGATTTTGAGATTTCAGTGTCGACCTATCCCGAAGGCCATCCGGAAAGCGCCTCGATCGAACAGGATCTAGACGCGCTTCAGGCGAAGGTCGACGCCGGCGCGACGCGCGCCATCACGCAGTTCTTCTTCGACAATGACGTCTACTTCAAATTTCTCGACAAGGCGCGCGGGCGGGGAATCACGATTCCGATCGTGCCCGGCATCATGCCGATCCGCAATTTCAAGCAAGTCGCGGGTTTTGCGCAAAAGGCCGGGGCGAGCGTGCCGCGCTGGCTCGCCGAGCGCTTTGATGGACTGGACGAGGATCCGGAGACGCGCGCGCTCATCGCCGCGACGACCGCCGTCGAGCAGGTGATGAGCCTGGCGCGCGCCGGCGTCAATGAATTCCACTTCTATACCAATAATCGCGCCGACCTCGTCTTCGCCATTTGCCATTTGCTTGGCGTGCGTCCCGTTCGTGAAAGGGCCATCGCATGATTTTCGACAAAGCTTACGGCCCCAATATTCTCCAGACTTTGGAGGAGGCCGCCTCGCGCCGGATCCTCATTCTCGACGGCGCCATGGGCACGATGATCCAGCGCCACAAGTTCGAGGAGGCCGATTTCCGCGGCGCGCGCTTCACAGATCACGCCAAGGATCTGCGCGGCAACAACGACCTGCTGACGCTGACGCAGCCCGACGCGATCAAGGCGATCCATGTCGCCTATCTCAACGCCGGCGCCGACATCATCGAGACCAACACATTTTCGTCGACGACAATTGCTCAGGCCGATTACGGGCTCGAGCATCTCGCCTTCGAACTCAATTGCGAGGGCGCGCGGCTGGCGCGCGCGGCCGCCGACGAAGTCGCGGCGAAGACCGGCGTGCGCCGCTTCGTCGCCGGTTCGCTCGGCCCGACCAATCGCACCGCGTCGATCTCGCCCGACGTATCCAATCCGGGCTTTCGCGCCGTCACCTTCGACGAACTGCGCGCCGCCTATAAGGAAGCCGCGCTTGGCCTCATCGAAGGCGGCGCCGACATTCTTCTCGTCGAAACCGTTTTCGACACGCTCAACGCCAAGGCGGCGCTCTATGCGCTCGAAGACGCGTTCGACGAGGTCGGAACCCGTTTTCCGATCATGATCTCCGGCACGATCACCGATCTTTCGGGCAGGACGCTCTCCGGTCAGACGGCGGTCGCCTTCTGGAATTCGCTCGCCCACGCCAAGCCGTTTTCGATCGGCTTCAACTGCGCGCTCGGCGCCCGCGAGATGCGTCAGCATATCGCCGAGATCGGCCGCATCGCCGATACGCGCGTCTGCGCCTTCCCCAACGCCGGCCTCCCCAACGAATTCGGGCTTTATGACGAAAGCCCCGAATATATGGCGGAGCTCGTCGGCGAATTCGCGACCGCCGGTCTCGTCAATGTGCTTGGCGGCTGCTGCGGCACGACGCCGGACCATATCGCCGCGATCGCCGGCGCCGTGAAGGGCGTCGCTCCGCGCGCGATCCCGACGATCGAGCCGATGCTGCGTCTTGCTGGATTGGAGCCCTTCACGCTGACCAAGGACATTCCCTTCGTCAATGTCGGCGAGCGCACCAATGTCACCGGATCGGCGAAGTTCCGCAAGCTCATCACCAATGGCGACTATGCCGCGGCGCTCGACGTCGCGCGGGATCAGGTGGCGAACGGGGCGCAGGTCATCGACGTCAATATGGACGAAGGCCTGCTCGATTCCGAACGCGCCATGGTGGAATTTCTCAATCTCGTCGCCGCCGAACCCGACATCGCCCGCGTGCCGGTGATGGTCGATTCATCTAAATTCGCCGTGATTGAAGCCGGCCTGAAGTGTCTGCAGGGCAAGGGCGTCGTCAATTCGATTTCGATGAAGGAAGGCGAAGAAAAATTCATCGCCGATGCGCAAAAGGTGCGCCGCTATGGCGCCGCCGTCGTCGTCATGGCCTTTGACGAAAAGGGCCAGGCCGACACCTTCGCCCGCAAGACCGAGATTTGCACGCGGGCCTATAAAATCTTGACCGACATCGTCGGCTTTCCGCCCCAGGACATCATTTTCGATCCCAATATTTTCGCGGTCGCGACCGGCATCGAGGAGCATGAGAACTACGGCGTCGATTTCATCGAAGCCACGCGCGTCATCAAGCGCGATCTGCCGCATGTGCATGTGTCGGGCGGCGTCTCGAACCTGTCCTTCTCATTCCGCGGCAACGAACCCGTGCGCGAAGCGATGCATTCGGTGTTCCTCTATCACGCCATTCAGGCGGGGATGGATATGGGCATCGTCAACGCCGGCCAGCTTGCGGTCTATGGCGAGATTGATCCCGAATTGCGCGAGCTTTGCGAAGATGTCGTCCTGAATCGCCGCAAGGATTCGACCGAGCGCCTCGTCGAACTTGCTGAAAAATTCAAGGGGGCGGCTGGCAAAACCCAGGAAAAGGACGCCGCTTGGCGCGAGAACACCGTCGAGAAGCGTCTCGAATATGCGCTGGTGAACGGCGTCACCGATTACGTCGAAGCGGATGTGGAAGAGGCGCGTCAGCGCTCCACGCGGCCGCTTGACGTGATCGAAGGCCCGCTGATGACCGGGATGAATGTCGTCGGCGATCTCTTTGGCACGGGCAAAATGTTTCTGCCGCAGGTGGTCAAATCGGCGCGCGTGATGAAACAGGCGGTGGCCTATCTCATGCCCTTCATGGAGGCCGATAAGAGCGAGCGCTCCACTGCCGGCAAAATCCTGCTGGCGACGGTGAAGGGCGACGTTCATGACATCGGCAAGAACATCGTCGGCGTTGTGCTCGGCTGCAATAATTTCGAGGTGATCGACCTTGGCGTCATGACGCCCTGCGCGAAGATTCTTGAAGTCGCCAAGAAGGAAAAGGTCGATCTCATCGGTCTTTCCGGCCTCATCACGCCGTCGCTCGACGAGATGTGCTTCGTCGCCTCTGAGCTCGAGCGCGAAGGTCTCGACACGCCGCTCCTCATCGGCGGCGCGACGACAAGCCGCGTGCATACGGCGGTGAAGATCAGTCCCAATTATCGTCGCGGCCAGGCGGTCTATGTCACCGACGCGAGCCGCGCCGTTGGCGTCGCGCAGGCGCTCGTCTCCGAGAGGACGCGTCCCGATTATGTGGCGCAGACGCGCGCTGAATATGAGCGCCTCGCGGAGGCGCATGCGCGCGCGCAGGCCGACAAGTTGCGGACGCCGCTCGCGCAGGCGCGCGCCAACGCTTATAAAATCGACTGGGCCGCCTATGAGCCGCCGAAGCCCTCCTTCAGCGGCGCGCGGGCCTTTGCGAGTTATGACGTCGGCGAGCTTGTTCCCTACATCGACTGGACGCCGTTCTTCCAGACCTGGGAATTCAAGGGGCGCTATCCGTCGCTGCTCGACGATCCCGAGCGTGGCGAGGCGGCGCGCACGCTGTACGACGACGCCCGCGCCATGCTGAAGCGGATTGTCGAGGAGCGCTGGTTCACGCCGAAAGCCGTCATCGGCTTCTGGCCGGCGAATTCCATCGGCGACGACATCGCGCTCTACAACGGCGAGTCGCGTAATGAAAAGATCGCCACGCTGCATACGCTGCGCCAGCAATTGCAAAAGCGCGACGGCAAGGCCAATCTCGCGCTCGCCGATTTCGTCGCGCCCAAGGAGAGCGGCAAGGGCGATTATGTCGGCGCCTTCGTCGTGACCGCCGGCGCGGAAGAAGAAAAGATCGCCGCCCGCTACGCCCGCGCCAATGACGACTATGGCTCGATCATGGTCAAGGCGCTCGCCGACCGCATCGCGGAAGCTTTCGCCGAGCGCATGCATGAGCGCGTGCGCAAAGAGTTTTGGGGCTATGCGCGTGAAGAGAATTTCGCGCCCGAAGCGCTGACGACCGAGCCCTACGCCGGCATTCGTCCGGCGCCCGGCTATCCGGCGCAGCCCGATCACACCGAAAAGGCGACGATCTTCGATCTGCTCAATGTCGAAAAGCGCACCGGCGTGAAGCTGACCGAAAGTTACGCCATGACGCCGGCCGCTTCCGTCAGCGGGCTCTATCTGGCGCATCCGAGCGCGCATTATTTCGGCGTCGCTAAAATCGAGCGCGATCAGGTCGAAGATTACGCCCGCCGCAAGGGCATGGAGGCGCGCGAGGTCGAACGCTGGCTCGCGCCCATTCTCAACTACGCGCCCGTCGCCGCGGAAGCGGCGGAGTGATATCGAATCGATTGGCCTGTCATTCCCGGCGGACCGGAGGTCCGACCGGGAATCCAGAGCCAATTGAATGTTGGTCTTGCTCTGGATTCCCGATCGCGCGCGTTGCGCGCGTCGAGAATGACAGCGGAGTTGATCAACGGATTTGGTCATGACCGCCGCCGCGGACGATCCTTACGGTCTCGCCCGCTTCGTCGCGGCGCAGGAGCCTGTTTACGCTCAGGCGGCGGCTGAGCTCGCCGCCGGCCGCAAGCGCAGTCACTGGATGTGGTTCGTTTTTCCGCAGCTCGAAGGGCTGGGCGCGAGCGCCATGGCGCAGCGCTACGCCATCCGCTCGCTGGCCGAGGCGCACGCCTATCTCGCGCATCCTCTGTTGGGGGCGCGGCTGAAGGAGTGCGTCGGACTGGTCAACAGGGTCGAGGGACGCAGCGCGCATGAGATCTTCGGCTCTCCCGACGATTTGAAGTTCCATTCGTCGATGACCTTGTTTGCGGCGGCGGCGCCACAAGAGCCGCTTTTCGGCGAGGCTCTGCACAAATATTTCGCCGATCGCCGCGATCCCTTGACCCTCGCAAAATTATAAGTTTCGTTGAAATCGATGCGCCGAGAGTGGGCGCTATTCGGAGTTCTAATGTCGATCATCAACATCGCCGACAGCCGTCAGACATTGAAGCTGTTTCCCTGGGCGCTCGTGTTCGCTCTCGTGCTGTTCTCGCTTTACACGCTCGCGGTCTCGCGCGGCGAGAACGTCAACGCCATGTGGCTCGTCACGGCGGCGATCGGAACCTACGCCATTGGCTATCGCTTCTATTCGCGCTTCATCGCCGAGCGTGTGCTGGGGCTCGATGCGCGCCGCCGCACCCCCGCGCTTCGCCGCAATGACGGGCTCGATTATGTGCCGACCGACAAATGGGTGCTGTTTGGCCACCATTTCGCGGCCATCGCCGGCGCAGGACCGCTCGTCGGCCCCGTGCTTGCGGCGCAGATGGGCTATCTACCGGGAACATTGTGGCTCTTAACTGGCGTCATCTTTGCCGGCGCCGTGCAGGATTTTCTCGTCCTGTTCATCTCGACGCGGCGCGACGGCCGCTCGCTCGGCGATCTCATTAAGACCGAGATGGGGCGCGTGCCCGGCGTCATCGCCATGATCGGCATTCTCACCATCATGATCATCCTGCTGGCGGTGCTGGCGCTCGTCGTCGTTAAGGCGCTCGCCGATAGTCCCTGGGGCGCGTTCACCGTCTTCGCGACGCTGCCGATCGCCGTCTTCATGGGCGTCTATGGCCGCTATCTGCGGCCCGGACGCATCGGCGAAATGTCGGCGATCGGCTTCGTTCTGCTGCTCCTGAGCATCGCCTTCGGCCGCACCGTCTCGGAGAGCGCGCTGCTCGCGCCGCTCTTCTCCTTCCAGGCCGAGACCCTCGCCTTCATGCTCATCGGCTATGGCTTCGTGGCTTCAGTTTTGCCGGTGTGGCTGCTGCTGGCGCCGCGCGACTATCTGTCGACCTTTCTGAAGGTCGGCACGATCCTGTCGCTCGCGATCGGCATTTTCATCGTCTGGCCCGACCTCCAGATGCCGGCGGTCAGCCGCTTCATCGACGGCACGGGCCCGGTCTTCGCCGGCAGCGTCTTCCCGTTCCTGTTCATCACCATCGCCTGCGGCGCGGTGTCGGGCTTTCATGCGCTTGTGTCCTCCGGCACGACGCCGAAGATGATCGCCGACGAGACGCAGACGCGCTTCATCGGCTATGGCGCGATGCTTATGGAATCCTTCGTCGCGGTCATGGCGCTCATCGCCGCAAGCGTGCTGGAGCCCGGCGTCTATTTCGCCATGAACAGCGCGCCGGCGCTGATCGGCGCGACGCCCGATTCCGCCGCGGCGGCGATCTCCTCATGGGGCTTCGCGGTCACGCCGGAGACGCTTTCGGGCGTCGCCGCCGAGGTCGGCGAGAAGACCATATTGTCGCGCACCGGCGGCGCGCCGACGCTCGCCGTCGGCATGGCGCATATCCTCTCTTCCGCCATCGGCGGCTCGGCTGCGAAAGCCTTCTGGTATCATTTCGCGATTCTTTTCGAAGCGCTCTTCATCCTCACCACGATTGACGCCGGCACGCGCGTCGCGCGCTTCATGATCCAGGATCTCTTCGGCGCCTTCTTTCCGGCCTTCGGCAACACAAGGGCCTGGGCGCCGAACCTCGCCGCGACCGCGATCGCCGTGAGCGGCTGGGGCTATTTCCTCTATCAGGGCGTGATCGATCCGCTCGGCGGCATCAACACGCTGTGGCCGCTGTTCGGCATCGCCAACCAGATGCTTGCGGCGATCGCGCTGACGCTATGCGTCGTCGTGCTCTATCGGATGAAGCGCGAGCGTTACGCCTTTGTCGCCATCGCGCCGACGGCGTGGCTCTATATCTGCACGCTGACGGCGGCCTTCGAGAAAATCTTCCATGAGGATCCGCGCATCGGCTTTCTGGCGCATGCCAGAAAATTCGCAGCGGCCGCCGATAAGGATCAATTGCTGGCGCCGGCGAAGACTCTCGCCGAGATGCAGCGCGTCATCTTCAACGACTATGTCGACGCCACGCTTTGCGCGATTTACGTGACGCTGGTTCTGGCGATGCTCGGCTTCGCGATTCGAGCCATCCGCGCCGCGCGCGCCGCTGAGCATGTCACCACGCGGGAGACCGAAGATGAATTGCACGATCTGCAGCCTGCCGGGGCTTGATCTCAATCGTCTCGCGCGCAAACTGCGCGACGGCGCCAAGCTGATGGTCGGGCAGGGCGATTACGACGTCTATGTCGCGCATGTCCGCGCGCTTCACGACGGCGAGGCGATCATGACGCGCGACGAATTTTTCCGGGCGCGCGAGAATGCGCGTTTCGGCGCCGGCGGCGCGCGCGCGTTTCGCTGCTGTTGAAATTCGTCGCGAGCCCGATTCACGCCGCCGCGTCGTCGCACAACAAATCAGCGACGAGGCGGATGTCCTCCGGCGTAAAGGGTTTCTCTACGATCGGACAGCCCGAACGCGCGATGAAGCGATCTGCGCCGGGACCCAAAACGTCGCCGGTGACGAAGGCGATACGGTTGGTCATCTGCGGATGTTCGACGCTGAGCCAGTCGTAGAAAGCCGGGCCGTCGCCGTTGGGCATACGGATGTCGCAGAGAATGAGGTCCGCCGGCCGCGCGGCGATCGCTTGTTTCGCGTGGTCGCCGCTCGTCGCGATCTCGCAGTCGAAGCCTAGCCGTCGCAAGATTTCGCCGAGCAAGCCTGCGATTTCGACTTCATCGTCCACGATCAGCGCACGCCTCTGCTTGATCCGCTGCGCTGCCGTCGCTGTATTCTCGGCGACGGCGACGCTTTCGATGCCCACTGCGTCGATCGGCAGCCTGATCGCGAAAACAGCGCCCGCGCCCGGCTGCGGCGGCTCCAGAGTGAGCGAACCTCCGTGCGACTCGATGAGACCGCGCGAAACGGCAAGTCCGATTCCGGTTCCCACCCCCTGCGGCTTCGTCGTGAAGAAAGGATCGAAAATGCGGTTGCGGATCGCGTCTGGAACGCCCGGCCCATTGTCGGAAATGTGGACATCGAGCTTCTGGGCCGCTTGATCGGCGCGCGCGACGATCGAAATCCGCCGTGGCGCCGGCTGCGCTTCCAGCGCCTGCTTGGCGTTCACCACCAGATTGAGCAGCACCTGATGCAACTGGTCGCTGTCGGCCAAGAGCGGCGGCAGGTCCGCAGGGACGTCTTTGGTCACCTCGATGCCGGCCGTCCGCAATCCATACGAAAGCAGTTCGAGCACGCGCTCGACGAGATCGGGAATCTCCACTCTTCCGCGTTCCGCCTCGCGCTGACGGGCCATGGCTAGGAAAACCTTGACGATTCGCGCGCAGCGGTTGGCGGCTGTCTCGATTTTCGCGCCGCGTTCCGCAAATTCCTCGAAATGCGTGTCGAAACTCGCATGCGACTGAGCCGCCTCGCGCAGCATGAGCGCCTGTCCGATGACGATGGAGAGCGGATTGTTGAGTTCATGCGCCACCCCGGCGAGGAGCGACCCAAGGGCTGCAAGCTTTTCGTTTTGGTAGAGCGCTTCTCTTTGACGTTCGATTTGCGTCTGCGCTTCTCGCGCCGGACGTAGGTCGCGAAGATGCGCAGTGAAAAGAGCGCTTGGGCCCGAACCAACCGCCGTGATCGCTAATTCGACGGGAATGCGCGAACCGTCGGCGCACATCGCCTCCAATTCGACGCGCTGCCCGATAACAGAGGCCGGCCCGCCCGCTCGAAAGCGCTCAAGCCCGCTGTTGTGATGTTCGCGCATTTCCACCGGGACGATCAGTTCGGCGACGGTCCTGCCGATCGCGTGCTCGCGCGAATAGCCGAACGTCGCCGAAGCCGCAGGGTTGAACTCGACGACACGGCCCTGTGCGTCGATGACGACGATACAATCGAGAGCGGAGTCGACCACCGCCGCATGAATCGCCTCCCGCGTCCTGTGCGATTCAAGCAATTCCAGCCGATCGCTTTCGCACTGCTGCTCGGCGTCGGCCAGCGGACGCGCGACGCAGACGACGCCCTGCATGACCCCGCCCGGCGTGAACGGCCTGAGCTCCTCTTCGATCCAACGGGCGCCGCTGGCGTCGTCAACGAAACGGCGCAGGCGTTGCGGCGCGTTCGCCGAAAGATTTTGAATCGCTGCTTTGTAAAGACTGGCCGCCTGGGCGCCAAAAACGTCCTCGACGAATTTCCCGATGACGCAATCTTCTGTCGCTCCGAGCGCCAAGAGAAACTCGCGATTGACGTAGCGATAGCGTAGCTCCACGTCGAGAAAGGCGGCGCGGCCTGGCATAGCGTCGAACAATGCCTGCAGTAGCGCGCCGCCGGTCACCGGCGCTTGCGTCGCCCCTTGCTGGATATTCATTTGAGGCGCTCTCTCAATTTGATGCGCGCTCATTGAGCGCCGCGCTGGAGGTCTCGTGCAGCCACAACTGCATCGGCTCGGCGATGTTTTTGAGCGCGTGCCGTCGCGCCACGAAGTCCTTGCGTATATTCCCGCGCGTCATAGCGTGCGCCACATCCGAAATCATCACCGAACCGGCCGGCGCGGCTTCCTGTATGCGCGCGGCGAGCGCCACGACTTCGCCGAAGCGGTCTCCGTTTCGAACGATCACGTCGCCAACCGCCACGCCGATGCGCAACTGCAGCGTTTGCGCGTGCCCATGCGCCGTCGCATAAGCGCGCGTTTCCGTCTGGCATTCTACGGCCCATTCGATCGCGTTGTGCACACTGGCGAAATCGATCAGCGCGCCGTCGCCGAGCATCTTGAATAAACTTCCGGAGCGGCGAGGAAGCGATTGCGTGACGACATCGCGAAAGAACCGGTCGATGAGCGCCAATCCGTTATGCTCGTCGTATTGAATCAAGCGCGTGTAGCCGACGACGTCGATCGACGTGATCGCCGCCAGCCTTTTGCCGGCGAGGGCCGCGCGCACCATCTTTCTGCGCCGCAGCAGGCCGCGGATACGCGCCAGCATTTCGCGCATGTGATAAGGCTTGGTGACATAGTCGTCGGCGCCCGATTCGAGCCCAACGATGCGGTCGATCGCCGAATTGACCGCTGTTGCGAAGATGATGCCCGTGGAGCCGCGCGCATTCAGCCATCTCGCAAGCGACAGCCCGTCTTCGCCCGGCATGTTGATGTCAAGAATGGCGAGATCGATCGCCTCGAATTCCACCATGGCGCGGAATTCCGCGGCGCTCGACGCCGCGAGAACGCGATAGCCGTTCGTCGATAGAAACTCGGCGAGCAGCTCACGCAAGTCCTGTTCGTCTTCGGCAATCGCGACGGTCTCGAGCATCGGCCGATCTGTCTCATTGAGAAAGAGCTTTGATTTGGCGCAATATAGATTGCGCAAATCGCCGCCGCAAAATGTGCGGCTCCACACCGCTTCGGTTGATCTCGCGCCAGCTTCGTTTAGTCTCAATGTCATGCGCGCCGACCTTCCGGAAAATGCTAACGCCCTCAGGGCCTTGCTCGACTGGTACGTTCAAAGCGGCGTCGATCTCGCGCTCGACGAGGCGCCGCACGACCGCTACGCGGACAGCGCGCGCGCGGTCGCGGCGTCGCTGACCGAGCCAGCCGAATCGATGGCGATGCTTCAAACCTTGCCGCAGCCGACGGCCGCCGAACGCCCGCGCCGCGCCGCGGCGCCGATCGCCGCGCCGGATGAAGCCATTCGCGCCGCGGAGCAGGAGGCGTCCAGCGCGAGCGATCTTGACGAGCTCGCGGCGCGTCTGGCCGATTTTCCGCACGCGCCGTTTCGCGACATGGCGCAGCATTTTCTGTTCGGCGCCGGCGCGCCCGCCGCGCGTCTCATCGCCTTCGATGCCGCGCCGGGCGTGACGGAAGAAACAAGCGGCGAGGCGTTCAGCGGGCTTTCGGCGAAACTCCTCGACAATATGCTGGCGGCGATCGGCTTTGATCGCTCCAGCGCCACTCTCGCCTATGTCTCGCCCTGGCGCCCGCCTGGCGATCGCGCGCTGAGCCCGCATGAAGCGGCGATCTTCGCGCCATTCGCGCGCCGCAGGGTCGAATTGGCGCGGCCGGACGTTCTGCTGATTTTTGGCGAAGCGCCGGCGCGGATCATGCTGACGACGAACGAGCCGGTGGGAAAGCTGCGCGGCAAGGCGTTCGAAGCGCGTTGCGGCGCGCATGTCGCGCGCGCCTTCGTTTTTTCCAGTCTCGAGGCGATGCTGAAAAGCGCGGCGTTGAAGCCCGCCGCCTGGCGCGATCTGCGAAAGGCGGCGGAGGCGCTCGAATCGGCGTCAAACGGCGCGCAGCTTTGACATTTCGCGCGTCATGCCCGCGCTTGTCGCGGGCATCCACGTCGTCATCGCGCTTCTTTGCGTGGATGGCCGGACAAGCCCGGCCATGACGCGCGCGAGAGACGACGGCGTAGCCTACTCCGCCGCTTCGCCTTTCGCGCCGCCGCCGAAGCGGCGCACGATATAATCGTCGACGATGCGGGTGAACTCCTCGGCGATGCCCTCGCCGCGCAACGTCATCGCCTTCTTGCCGTCGATGAAGACGGGCGCGGACGGAGTCTCCCCGGTGCCGGGCAGCGAAATGCCGATGTCAGCGTGTTTCGACTCGCCGGGACCGTTCACGATACAGCCCATCACCGCCACATTGAGCGTCTCGACGCCTGGATATTGCGCGCGCCAGGCCGCCATCCGCTCGCGGATATGCGCTTGGATGTCGCGCGCGAGTTCCTGAAAGACGGTCGAGGTGGTGCGCCCGCACCCGGGGCAGGCCGCGACGAGCGGCACGAAGGTGCGAAAGCCCATGGTCTGCAGAATTTCCTGCGCGACGCGCACTTCGAGCGCGCGGTCGCCGCCGGGCTCCGGCGTCAGCGACACGCGGATCGTATCGCCGATGCCGTCCTGCAGCAGCACGCCGAGCGCGGCCGAGGACGCGACGACGCCCTTCGAGCCCATGCCGGCCTCGGTGAGGCCAAGATGCAGCGCATAGTCGCTGCGCTGCGCGAGCATCCGGTAGCAGGCAATGAGATCCTGCACCGCCGAGACCTTCGCCGAAATGACGATGCGGTCCTTCGCAAGGCCGATCTCCTCGGCGCGCTTCGCCGACATCAGCGCCGAACGGGTCAGCGCCTCGCGCATCACGGCGCGCGCGTCGAGCGGCCTGTCGGAAGCGGCGTTGACGTCCATCAGATAGGTGAGCAGCTCCTGATCGAGCGAGCCCCAATTGGCGCCGATCCGCACCGCCTTGCCGTGCTTGGCGGCAAGTTCAACGATCGAGGCGAACTGCTTGTCCTTCTTTTCCTTGAAGCCGACGTTGCCCGGATTGATCCGGTATTTGGCGAGCGCCTCGCCGCAGGCGGGATGATCGGCGAGCAGCTTGTGGCCGATGTAGTGGAAATCGCCGATGAGCGGGACGTGGCATCCCTTCTGCGCGAGCTTCTCGAAAATATGCGGCACGGCCGCCGCCGCCTCGTCGCGATCGACGGTGATGCGCACCAGCTCCGAGCCCTGCTGCGCCAGCGCCAGAACCTGCGTCACGGTCGACTCGACATCCGCCGTGTCGGTGTTGGTCATGGACTGCACGACGACCGGCGCGCCGCCGCCGACGATCACCGCGGCGGGGCCCGCGCCAACAGCCACCGCGCACGTGCGGTGGCGGGGCGCCGGTTCGGCGACGACCGGGTCGGGCAGACGGGTCTCTGATGCGGCTTCGTTCATGGGGGGTCGTTTCGGCGGTCGTTGCGGACGCCGATAGGTCGCCCGTAACGGGTTTGAGGTCAAGCCGCCCAATGCCGAAGGGCGATCGCGGCAACGCCCACGACGACAGCGGCCAACGCTAGGAGTCGAACATTCAGTTTAGCCCTTAGCGCAAGGGATGCCCGACCCAGAGAACATTCCAATTTGAAGGAGGCTCCGCCAAATAGATGTAACATTTTCCACGGCTCCGATTCGCTGGTGGTGGCAGCGTAAGCGATCGGGCGTTTGCGGCTTGTGACGTGGCATCCGCTACCTTGTGAAGGTAATGACATCGTCGTTACGTCATGCTAAAAGTAAGCGAATTGCTGGAGAAAACCGTCATGGCGGCCAACCCTGATGCGAAGCGCGAAACGCTCAATCTTCGAGTTAAGCCTGAGGACCGCGAACTCATCGCGCGCGCAGCGACGCTTCTCGGCAAGACGCGCACGGATTTTCTGCTCGACGCCGGCCGCCGCGCCGCCCAAGACGCGTTGCTGGACCGCACGCTGTTCAATGTCAGCTCGGAAGACTATGCGCGCTTCGTCGAACGCCTCGATGCGCCGCCCGCGCCGAACGAGAAATTGCGGCGCATGATGACGACCAAAGCGCCGTGGGAGTGAAGCCCAGTCCACCCCGCCCGATATCCGACGCCGACGAACTCTCTGCTTTCGACTGCGGCGTTTCCGCTCTCGACGACTGGCTGAGACGCCGCGCCCGCGCCAATCAGGCGAGCGGCGCGTCCCGAACTTACGTCGTCTGCGAGGGTTCTCGCGTTGTCGCCTATTACGCGCTCGCCTCCGGAGCGGTCGCAGTTATCACGGCGTCGCCAAGGCTTCGGCGCAATATGCCCGATCCTGTTCCGGTGGCGGTGCTTGGCCGGTTGGCGATCGATCGCGCACGCCAGAACCAGGGTCTTGGTCGCGCGCTCGTCCGCGACGCCGCCCAGCGCGTCATCCACGCAGCCGAGGCGATCGGAATCAGAGGCGTCTTGGTTCACGCCATATCCGCTGAGGCCGCCGCCTTCTATCTGGCGGTGGGCTTCGAGCCTTCGCCATTCGAAGCCTTAACGCTCATGGCCCCGCTTTCTGATCTTTGCGCGGCGAGCATGCCCTAGACGGCGATGAGGTCAGACCTTCCGCCTAGGCGCTCGGCGGCTTCGGCGTCATCCAGGCGACGAAGGCACCGCCCGGCTGCTGCAGCACGGCCATGCGGCCGACGCCGGGGATCTCGAAGGCGTCCTTGCAGATCGTGGCGCCGGCGGCCTTGGCCTTCTCCAGGCGGGCGTCGACGTCATCGACGCCGATATAGGTCAGCCAGTGTTCTGGAACGCTCGCCAATTCCGGGGCTTTCATCTCGAACATGCCGCCGACCTGCGCGCCCTGCGAACTGATGATCCAGTATGTGGCGCCGTCCATGGGCATTCCCTCGAAGCTCCAGCCAAGAGTTTCGCTGTAAAACTTCTTCGCCCGCTCGACATCGTGGACATTGAGTTCGCTCCAGCACACCGCGCCATGTTTTTGCGGCGCGCCACAGTCATTGGCGTTGGACATAGCCTCTCCTTTTCAGCTCAACATCGTTGCGGACGATCGGAAGGATCGTCCCAAGGGGGTCGCCTATTTCGGCAGCAGGCCGAGCCGGCGCGCCGTCAGCCAGTCGACGAACCGCGCCGGCAATAGGCTGCGTAGCGTGTAGTCCGTAAAGCGATTCCTGACGATTGGGATGCGGATGGGCGGGCGCGGCGCCGTCAGCGCCCGCAACACTTCCCTCGCCACGGCTTCTGGGCCTGGCGCGCGGCGGCCTGCCTCGACAAGCCATTTCAGCATCCTCCGGCCTGGCGCGGCATAGGCTGTGCCCTCGAACAGAGCGAGATCGGTCTCTTCGGCTTTATCCCAGATCGGCGTCGCGATCATCCCCGGCTCGATCAGGACGACGTCGACGCCATAGACCATCAGCTCGCGGCGCAGCGCGTCCGACATGCCCTCTAACGCGAATTTCGAGGCGGCGTAGGCGCCGAGAAAAGGCGCGGCGAAGCGACCGGCGACCGAACTCATATTGACGATGCGGCCGGGCGCGCCGCGCCGCTGCGCGCCAGCGCCGAGCAGGGGCGCGAAGGCCTGAATGATTCGAAGCTGGCCGATCAGATTGACGTCGATCTGGCGCCGAAAGTCGTCGATCGGCAGATGCAGCAGCGGGCCGGGGACGGCGACGCCGGCGTTGTTGACCAGCCCGGCGAGCGTTTCGTCGCCGAGCCGGGCTCCGACGTCGCGCGCGGCGGTCGCGATGGATTGGGCGTCGGTCACGTCGAAGAGGAGCGGCGCGACGGACGCGCCATGACGCGCAATGAGCGCCGCCGCGTCGGAGTCCTTACGGACCGATGCGAAGACGAGAAACCCGTTCTCGACCAACAGGCTGACGCAGGCCGCGCCGATCCCGGTCGAGGCGCCCGTCACGACGACGGCCTTCATACGCGTTCTCCGAATGTCGCGAGGAGGTTCGCGAGCGCCACGCGCGTGTCGCCGTCGGCGCGGCCGTCGACCTTCGCGCGGCGGAAGTGGCGCTGAAACGCCTCCACCGCCTGGACGGTCTGGACGTCATAGACGCCGGTCGGCTCGACGCCATAGCCATAAGCCGCGAGGTCGCGCTGGAGCGAGGCGACCTTGGCGCCCGCGTCGCCAAGCGAGATCGTCGTCGCGCCAGCGCCGAGACTCTCATCGGCGACCCGCCCGACGCCGCGGCGTGCGAGCTCCTCCCAGGGAAAGAACTCGCCGGGGTCCCGTTTGCGGCCCGGGGCGATGTCGGAATGCGCCAGAACGCGTTCGGGCGGTATCGCATGGCGCCGGCAAATGTCCTTGGCGAGCGCGGCCGTCGCCTCGATTTGCGCCGCCGAATAGGGACGTGGGTCGTCGTGGCCGGGATGAACGATCTCAATTCCGATCGAGGCGGAGTTCATGTCGGTTTCGCCGGCCCAGACGCTTTTTCCGGCATGCCAGGCGCGCCGCGACTCCGGCACGAGCTGCAGCACGCGACCATCCTCCTCGACGAAATAATGCGCCGAGACCTCCGAGCGCGAACTGCAGAGCAGGGCGAGCGCCGATTCCGCCGTCGGCATCCCCGTATAGTGAAGCACCAGCGACGAAATCGGCCGCAGCCGCGCGCCATGATTGGGCGATGGACACACGCTCGCGCCGTTGTAGTCGGGCGCGAAAAAGCCCTCGCGCTCACGCCATGGTTGCGTCGCGGAGAGCCATTCCCGCGCGCGCGCCTCTGGTTCGGCGTTGCGCAAAATGTCGGTGACGACGCAGGCGCTGTCGGCGCCCGCGGCAAGCGCGGCGATGGCGCGTTGCGGCGTCAGTCCGCCGATGGCGACGAGAGGCGGCGCGCCGATCTGCGCCTTCCAGGCGCCCAGCCGGGCGAGGCCCTGCGGCGCAAAGGCCATTTGTTTCAGAAGCGTAGGATAGATCGGGCCGAGCGCGACATAATCCGCCTCGAGCGATAGCGCCCGGCCAAGTTCGGCTCCGTCATGCGTCGAAACGCCGATCCTGACGCCGGCGCGGCGCAACGCCGGGATGTCCGCCGCGTCGAGATCGCCCTGGCCGAGGTGGACGAAGTCGCAGCCTTCCTCCATCGCGAGCCGCCAGTAGTCGTTGACGACGAGCTGCGCGCCATGTCGCGCGCACGTCTTCCGCGCTGTCGCGATCTGCGCCCGCACGTCAGCCTCGGAGCGGTCCTTCACCCGCAGCTGTACGAGCTTAACGCCCTGCGGCAGCAGGCGGGAAAGCCAATCGGCGTCGTCGACGATGAGATAGAAGGGATCGAGCCTCAGCGCCGCCACTGGCTATTCCTACGCCAGTCTGTCGAAGGGACGGCCAATGATGGGCGTCGAAGGCTCCGCCATGTCGCGCGGCGTCATCGGCTGCGCGCGAAAACCGGCGCGGCCGGCTTCGATCGCGAGGGCGAAGGCCCGCGCCATCAAAACGGGGTCGCCGGCGCGGGAAACGGCGGTGTTGAGCAACACCGCGTCATAGCCCATCTCCATAACGAGCGCCGCGTGAGACGGCGCGCCAAGACCCGCGTCGACGATGAGCGGGGTGTCGGGAAAATGCGCGCGCAGCGCCCGCAAGGCGAAAGCGTTGTTGACCCCGCGCCCGGAGCCGATCGGCGCCGCCCAGGGCATCAGCACGCGGCAGCCGGCGTCGAGCAGCTTTTCCGCCACCACCAGATCGTCGGTCGTGTAGGGAAAGACCTTGAAGCCGTCATCGGCGAGCGCGCGCGCCGCCTCGACCAGCCCGAAGACGTCAGGCTGTAACGTGTCCTCCTCGCCGATGACTTCGAGCTTGATCCAGTCAGTCGCGAAGACTTCGCGCGCCATTTGCGCGGTCGCGATCGCCTCCTTGGCGGTGCGGCAGCCGGCGGTATTGGGGAGCACGCGCACGCCGACGTCGCGGATGAGGCTCCAGAAAGCCTCGCCCGCGCGCGCCCCGCCGGCCTCGCGCCGGAGCGAGACGGTGACGATCTCGCATCCCGATGCGCGAATGGCCTCGGCGAGGATGGCTGGCGAGGGATAGCGCGCAGTGCCGAGCAGCAGCCGCGAGGCCACCGCGCCGTCGTAAAGCGTCACCGGGTCATTCATGCATCAAACTCGCTCACCCGCCCTGTCTCGGCGTCACGATCTCAACGGCGTCGCCTTCGCGAAGCCGCGTCTCGGCGCGGTCCCTGGCGCGCACGAACTCCTGATTCAGAGCGGTGCCGACGGTCTTTTCATCATACCCCAGTTCGTCCAGCAGCATTTGCAACGTCGTCGCGCTCACATCCTGCGGCCGCCCGTTGATTTGAATCAGCATCCATCACCTCTGGGAAATGTCCGTCGTTTACAATGACCTCAGCCGCGCGGCGCGCCAGCGCCGGCGCAAGCAGGAATCCGTGGCGGTAGAGCCCATTGATATAGAGAGTGCGACCCCGCTTCAAAAGACGTGGCAGATTGTCGGCGAAAGCGGGTCGGAGGTCCGAGCCGGTCTCGACAATTTCGGCCTCGGCGAAGGCCGGGTGGACCGCAAAGGCGGAGTTGATGAGTTCGACGACCGACCGCGCGGTGACCCGCGCGCGCTCCTCATTCTCGATCATCGTCGCGCCGACCATGAACAGCCCGTCGCCGCGCGGCACGACATAAACCGGCCGGCGCGGATGCAGCATGCGCACCGGACGCGCCAGGGAAATCTCCTCGCTGCGCAGGATCAGCATTTCGCCCTTCACGCCGCGCAGGCCGGGAAGCGCGTCGCGCGCCGCGAAGCCGCGGCAGTCGATTATCCAATCCGGGATCGTCTCCAGTCCGGCGGCGTCCTGCTGAAACTGCAGCGTCACATTCGGCAGTTTCGCGAGGCGCTCGGTCAGCGCGATGAGCGCCGCCCGGGGATCGAGATGCGCTTCTTGCCGAAAAAACAACGCGGCGTCGAAGCGCCCGGTGAGATCTGGCTCAAGCGCCGCGATCGCCTTTGCGTCCAGCGATTCGAAATTGCGCGTGCGTCGGGCGAAGTCGGCGAGCTCTGCCCGCTCCCGAGCCGGCGTCACGACAAGACTGCCGGCGACCGTCGCGACGCCGAGCTCGCGCGACCAGAAGTCGAGCGCTTCTTCGCCGAGCGTCGCGACCAGGGGCTCGGCGCTTTCCAGTTCGCACCAGGGCGCGATCATGCCGCCGGCGAAGCGCGAGCAGCCGAGGCCCGGCGCAGACTCGCGCTCGACGATCTCCACGTCCACGCCTTTCCTGGCGAGCGCATAGGCGGCGCAGAGTCCGGCGACGCCGGCGCCAATCACGCGCGCGAGCATGAGCGCCGCCTTTCGGGAAATTTCGCTGACACCATCCCTCCGCCAGTCTCAACTGGATCAGGTTCGAAGGGTCGCCGCCCCCCGCGTTTTCGCGCGTCTTGCGGCCTCTCAGCCCCGTGGCGGCGTCGTTGGAGCGCCGCCGGGCGGGCTCCCCCGGCGGACGTAGGCTGGCGCGAAGCGCAGAGGCAGTCAAGCGCGGCGCGCGACTCCTTTAGGTCGCCGCGCCGCGCCGGGGCTTGCCAGACGTCATATGATGGCTCAGTTTGCGCAAAGAAAAGCGCGCGAAAAAAGCGCAGCATAGCGGGAGAAAATCATGAGCTTCATCAGCAAAACGGTTAGCGTCCGCAGGACGTTGGCCGGCGCCGTTCTCTGTGGCCTGCTCGCCTGCGCGATTTCTGCGGCGCCGGCTGGCGCCGCGCAGCTTGGCGAATATTTTCCCATTCCGAATTCGCTGAGCCTCAGCGGGGTTCCGCGCGACTCGCTCCTGAAGATCCAGTCGAAATGGCTGCAGAACGGCCTCGACAATCTCAAGAAGGCGCGCGCTGACGCCGAAGCGGCGCTCGAAAAAGCCAAGTCCGACGCTCCGGACCAGGTCGCGGCGGCGGAGGAGAAGGTCAAGAAGCTCGATGCGATGATCGCCGAAACTCAGCAAGAACTCGCGCTGTCCGAGAACAATGATTCGTCGCACGACATTCAACGAGAGCGCAAACGCAACTTGCTGCTCGCTCTCAACCAGTGGATCAATGAGCTCAATCGCCTCGCCACAGAGCAGATGAAGATCGCGATCCTCAAGGACGGCGCCGAGGCCATGGCGGCGCAAAACCGGAATTATCAATTGTCGGAACAGGCGGACAATCTCGAAAAAGCCAAGCGCGACCCGAGTTTCGAAGATTGGGGCGTGACGAAGTAATCTTAAGCGGGCAATCCGGGGTCAGGACTCATTGACCGAGTGTGCCGTCGATGAGTTGAGGAGACGGGCGGCTGTCCGTAGGGCTTTCCAATGACCCCACAATTACCGCCTTTGAACGGTCGCCCGATGGCGGCAAGGGATTGGCGCGGGACATGCGCGTTCGGTGGGCGCTCGAAGAAGTGGGCCAGCCCTACGACGTTCGTCTTCTTTCATTCAAAGCGATGAAGGAACCGGCGCATCTCGCGCTTCATCCTTTCGGGCAGATTCCGACCTATGAAGAAGGCGGTCTCGCCCTATTCGAGTCGGGGGCGATCGTGTTCCATATCGCGGAGCGCCATGCTGGCCTGCTGCCAGACGATGCAAATGCCCGGGCGCGCGCGATCACATGGATGTTTGCGGCGCTCAGCACGATGGAGCCGCCAATCATTGATCTTGCAATCGCCAGGCTTCTGGAGCGCGAGGAGGCCTGGTACGAGCAGCGTCTGCCTCTCGTCGAGGATCGCGTCCGTGATCGGCTGGGCCAACTTTCCCTTCGCCTTGGCGATGCCGACTGGCTCGATGGTCCGTTCAGCGCCGGCGATCTGATGATGGCGTCGGTGCTGCTCAGGTTGAAAGCGTCGGGTCTGCTGGACCAATACCCGAACCTCTCCGCCTATGTCGCCCGCGGTGAAGCGCGGCCCGCATACAAGCGTGCCTTCGAGGCTCAACTGGCGGTTTTCAGCGCCGCATCCTGGACCTAGAGACCATCGTCCGGCGATGCGGCGGGCGGCGACAGTTCGCCATTGAGCTTCACGATCCGACGCGTCGCGTCGCCAAGCGCCTTGGCGGCGCGCGCCGACGCCGCGTCGCTCGCCTTCCGCGCGGCGTCGAGCTCAGCGCGCAGCGCAGCGAACTCGGCTTCCGTCGCCTGCGCTTTGGCGCGTGCGTCCGTCGCCTCGTCGGCGATTGCGAGCGCGGCCATCACGATGATGCGCTGCTCGCCGATCTCGCCGAAGCTCTCGCGCATCGACTGGATCTTGCTTTCCACGTAACGCGCGAGCTCTTCGATGCGCTGCTCTTCGCCCTCCTCGCAGGACATGCGATAGGTGCGACCGGCGATGGCGACGACGACGGCGGCCATGTCAATCCTCTTGGGTCGAGGCGAGGCCCGCCGCGCCGAGCGCCGCGGCGACGCCTTCGCTCGCGGCTTCAAGCCTTCGCAGCACCTCGTCGCGGCTCTTCTCCAGGGCGTTCTGCCGCGCTAACGCGGCGTCGAGATCGAGGGCGAGACGCGACCGATCGTCTTGCATGACGGCGAGTTCTTCTTCGAGTTCGGCGCTGGACAGCTCGTCTTCGAGCTTTGCGGTGACAGTGCGCTCCAGCTGAGCGAGCGCCGTCTGCAGCTCGGCGACGGCGGCCTCGAGCCTCTTGGCGTTTTCTTCGTCGCGCTTATCTGAATGGGTCATCGCCGGTCGCAGAATGTGCATGGCTTTGCGGCGCGGCGACCGCGCCGAACGATTCGCTTGCCAGCCTGTTCCTAGCATGAATCGCGCAAATCGAAACCGCGCCAATTGGCGCGACCTTGGCGCGTTGACAGGGGGGCGCGAGGTGCTATCACACGCTCGCCTCCAGAGCCCACAGGCTCGATGGCGAGGGCCGCGGAGTTCCGGCGGCGCAAGGAGATTTTCCAAATGACCGTGAGAGTGGCGATCAACGGGTTCGGGCGCATCGGCCGCAACATCCTGCGCTATATCATCGAGACCGGACGCACGGACCTCGAAGTCGTCGCCATCAACGATCTCGGCCCGGTCGAGACCAATGCGCATCTGTTGCGATATGATTCAGTGCACGGCCGCTTTCCGCATGAGGTGAAAGTCGCCGGAGACACGATCGACGTCGGCCGCGGCCCGATCCAGGTGACCGCCATCAAGAATCCGGCCGAGCTCCCCTACAAGGACCTCAAGATCGACATCGCGCTGGAATGCACTGGGCTTTTCACGGCGCGCGACAAGGCGAAATTGCTGCTCGACGCGGGCGCGAAGCGCGTGCTGGTTTCAGCGCCCGCCGAAGGCGCCGACATTACGGTCGTCTATGGCGTCAATCACGATAAGATCACCAAGGATCATCTCGTGATCTCCAACGCGTCCTGCACGACGAACTGTCTCGCGCCGGTCGCCAAGGTGCTGCATGATGCGATCGGCATCGAGAAGGGGATCATGACGACGATCCACGCCTATACGGGCGATCAGCCGACGCTCGACACGATGCATAAGGATCTGTACCGCGCCCGCGCGGCGGCGCTGTCGATGATCCCGACCTCGACAGGCGCGGCGAAGGCCGTCGGACTCGTGCTGCCGGAGCTGAACGGCAAG
Source organism: Methylocystis sp. H4A (assembly GCF_015709545.1). Lineage (NCBI taxonomy): Bacteria > Pseudomonadati > Pseudomonadota > Alphaproteobacteria > Hyphomicrobiales > Methylocystaceae > Methylocystis > Methylocystis sp. H4A. The sequence continues at coordinate 172,512 of NZ_JADNQY010000022.1, forward strand.
CTCGACGGCTACGCCATTCGCGTGCCGACGCCCAACGTCTCGGCGGTCGATCTGAAGTTTGTCGCCAAGCGGGCGACGACGAAGGACGAGGTGCACGCCGCGATCAAGGCCGCCGCCGACGGCCCGCTCAAGGGCGTGCTCGGCTATACGAGCGAGAAGCTCGTGTCGATCGACTTCAACCACAATCCGCTCTCGTCCTGCTTCCATCTCGACCAGACCAAGGTCCTGGACGGCAATCTCGTGTCGATCCTGTCCTGGTACGACAATGAATGGGGCTTCTCCGGCCGCATGACCGATGTGGCGAGCGTGATCGGCAAGCTTCTGTAAGCATTGTTCCACCATGCCGGCGCGGACCTTCGGGTCCGCGTTTGCCTTTCCAAGCCGCGATTGGACGCCCGACATGACCGCTTTCCACACTCTCGACGACGTCGACGTCAAAGGAAAGCGCGTGCTGCTGCGTGTCGATTTGAACGTGCCGATGGAGGATGGGCGCGTCACCGACGCGACGCGCATCGAGCGTGCGCTGCCGACGATCAACGAGATCGTGGAAAAAGGCGGCAGGGTCATTCTGCTTTCGCATTTCGGCCGACCGAAGGGCCAGCGCGTCGACGCGGATTCGCTGCGCCAGGTCATCCCGACGCTCGAACATTTTCTCAAACGCAAGATCGCTTTCGCCGACGACTGCGTCGGCGACGCCGCAGCGAAGATCGTCGACGGGCTCAAGGACGGCGACGTCGCCTTGCTCGAGAACACCCGGTTCCACAAGGGCGAAGAAAAGAACGCCGCCGACTTTATCGACGCGCTCGCCAAGAGCGGCGACATCTTCGTCAGCGACGCCTTTTCGGCGGCGCACCGCGCGCACGCGTCGACTGAAGGGATAGCCCACAGACTGCCGGCCTATGCCGGCCGCGCCATGCAGGCGGAACTCGAAGCGTTGCAATCCGCGCTCGCCAATCCGCAGCGGCCGGTCATGGCGATCGTTGGCGGCGCGAAAGTGTCGACGAAGCTCGAACTCCTGGGCAATCTCGTCGCGAAGGTCGAATATCTCGTCATCGGCGGCGGCATGGCGAACACCTTCCTTGCGGCGCAAGGCAAAGCTGTCGGCAAGTCGCTGTGCGAACATGATCTCGCGGGGGCCGCGCGGGAAATCCTCGTCAAAGCAGAGAAAGCCGGCTGCGACGTCGTGCTGCCGATCGACGCCGCGGTTGCGCAAAAATTCGAGGCGCATGCGCCGTCGCATATCGTCTCGGTCGATCATGTCGGCGAAAACGACATGATCCTCGACGTCGGGCCGAAATCGATCGCCCATGTCGAATCGCTGCTCGCTGCGTGCAAGACTCTGGTTTGGAACGGCCCATTCGGCGCGTTCGAACTGCCGCCCTTCGACGAAGGCACCAACGCCGTCGCGCAGACCGCGGCGCGGCTCACCGTCGAGGGCAAGCTGCTCTCGATCGCCGGCGGCGGCGACACCGTGGCGGCGCTCAATCAGGCGCATGTCGCGCAGGAATTTTCCTATGTGTCGACGGCCGGCGGCGCCTTTCTCGAATGGCTCGAAGGAAAGACGCTGCCGGGCGTCGCGGCGCTGATGCAATCTTCACAGCGCTGAAATCGCGGCCGCTTGGTCCGCGTTTCTTGGGAAGGAACGCCTAGAGATGGGCGAGCGTGGCTTCGGCGGTCGAGACCGTCGCTTCGCTCGAATTCTCCTCGACATTGATCCATTTGACGACGCCGTCGTCGATAAGCGCCGAATAGCGCTTGCCGCGCACGCCAAGCCCCGCGTCGGTCAGATCGAGTTCGACGCCGAGCGCTTTGGCGAAGGTCGCCGAACCATCGGCGAGCGCGTCGATCTTGTCGCCGCCGCCCGACTCCTTCACCCAGGCGTCGAGCGCGAAAATGTCATTGACCGCTGTGACCGCCACGGCGTCCACGCCTTTGGATTTGATTTCATCCGCCTTGGCGATGAAGCCGGGCAGATGTTTCTTGTGGCAAGTCGGCGTATAGGCGCCGGGAACGCTGAAGAGCGCCACCCTGCGTCCCGCAAAATAGTCTTTCGTGGCGACCGGCTCAGGTCCATTCTTGCCCATGACGGTCAGCTTCACGTCGGGGAGTCGGTCTCCAGCTTTAATGGTCATGCACGATCTCGCTCTGATTTGGGGTAAGGCCCAGACTAGATAGCGCGCTTCCTGGCTTTGTGTCGCCTGCGCGGCGGACTTGCTTGCAGCGCACTTGTGAGCTTCGCCGAGGCGAGGCAACATGCGCAAGCGGCCGGCGCAGACGATTCGCTTCTGGAGGACGGGCCAATGTCGGATTCTCGAAATGGAGGAGGCGGCGAGACGCCGCCTTCCGCATGGGTATGGAGCCAGTATCGCGCCGTGTCGCCTGATTCGCCCGATTCGTCTGCGCGACGCGCGCCGGTCCTCACAAAGAGGAGCGTGCAAACGCCGCCGCCGCGGCCCGCATCCGATCCGCCGCCGCCACGACGCTCCGGCGGGGGTGGGGGCGGGATCGCCTTTTTGGTGGCGCTCGCGATTTTGACTCTCGCCGCAGCGACGTGGTGGTTCGCCGCCTCGCGGTCCCAGCCGCCGGCCGCGCCCGATGCGCAGCCCGTCGAAGAGAGCGGGGCGCCGAGCGCGCCGCCGCCCGAACCCGAGGTCGCGCCGCCGGCTGAATCCGCTGCGCCGTCTTCACCGCAGGAGGCCGCCCCGCCGGCGCAGCCTTCGCCGCCGGCCGCGGCGCCGGCCGAGCGGGGCGCTGAGCCCCGCGCCCGGACGGAACCCGGCGCGAAGCGGAAAAAGCCCAAGAACCGGCCTCACTAACGAGGGCGGTTCAGGTGCGCCAGGGATGCTCGGGAAGATCCCAAACGCCGAGCGTCTCGACGCCCGCCTGCGCGACCGCATGATCATTCTCGACGGCCGAACCGCTGACGCCGATGGCGCCGATCATCACGCCGTCAGCATCGACGATGGGGAGTCCGCCGGGAAAGGTGATGAGCCCGTCATTCGAATGCTCGATGCCGTAGAGCGGTCCGCCGGGTTGCGACAGCTTGCCGATCTGCCCGGTCGGCATGCCGAAGAAGACGGCGGTCTTCGCCTTTTTCATTGCAATGTCGATGCTGCCGACCCAGGCGTCGTCCATCCGCTCGAACGCCTTTAGGACGCCGCCGGAATCCACGACGGCGATGCACATCTGTGTGCCGAGCTCGATGGCCTTCCGGCGCGCCGCGGCGATCGCCTTGTCGGCCTGTTCAATCGAAACATGCATTCGCCGATCTCCCTTTTGAAAAAACAGCGGCCCCTAGGGGGCGTCGATGACGAAAGTAGAGTGGTGGCGGCCCGAGCGACCCGACTGCGCGATCAGTTCGGAGGCGTCTCGAGCGCGCGGGAGATCAGCGCCTTGGCGTCCGCGCTGTCCCAGGCGGCGGGACCGTTCATCAGCCCGATCTGGCAGCCGTCGGGGCCGATCAGCAGCGTGGTGGGGAGACCCAGGGCTTTGCCCGATTGCTTCAGCTCATAGAAGAGGTTGGCCTTTGGGTCGCCGTAATAGGTCAGCGACTTGACGCCGGTCTCGGCGAGAAACGCCTTCGCCCTTTCAAGACGGGTCGTATCGACGTTGACGGCGACGACTTGAAAGTTCTGCCCGGCGAAGGCCTCCTGGAGCCTGTCGAGCGCCGGCATCTCGGCACGGCAGGGCACGCACCAGGTCGCCCAGATATTGAAGAGCGCTGTCTTGCCTTTGAAAGAGCCGAGCGAAACCGGCGCGCCGTCGGGCCCGTCGAAAGCATAGTCCGGCATCGGCTCCGGCTTAGTGGCGATCGTCATCGCCGCGACCTCGCCCTTGGCGAGATCCTTCACATTGGCGGCGATTTTCGCCGAGGCGGCGCATGCGGCGTCGCCCTCAGCCGGGGCGGCAGCGCTCTGCTGAGCCTCGCCGGCGGGGCCGACGCCCTCGTCAACCGCGCCGGCAGGCGGTTTCTTGCCGCCCATGCTGCCGATCACGTATAGAAACGCCACGCTTGCCGCGATTGTTATCGAGGCCGCCTTCACGACAAGTAGGAAAGATCGCGGGGGCGGCGGCGGTTTGGCCATGAGGCGTGGGCTCCGAGGTTAAAAATGTCGAGCAAGATATGGGGCGGGCGCTTCAAAAGCGCAACCGACGCGGTTCTGGAGGCGATCAATGTCTCGATCGACTTCGACAAGCGCCTCGGCCTGCAGGACGTCCGCGGCTCGCTCGCCCATGTCGCCATGCTCGGCGAAACGGGGATCGTGTCGCGCGACGACGCGGCGAAGATCGCCGATGGATTGGAGCGAGTCAAAGCGGAAATCGAGAACGAGCGCTTCGATTTCTCGCGCGCGCTCGAAGACATTCACATGAACGTCGAGTCGCGCCTTGCCGAGCTGATCGGCCCGGCGGCGGGGCGCCTGCACACGGCGCGCTCGCGCAACGACCAGGTGGCGACCGATTTCCGACTCTACATTCGCGATCAGATCGACGCGCTCGATGCCGAACTCGCCGATCTGCAGCTGGCGCTGGCGACCCGTGCGCGGGAAGAGGCGGCAAGCGTCATGCCCGGCTTCACGCATCTGCAATCGGCGCAGCCGGTGACGCTCGGCCATCATCTCCTCGCCTATGTCGAAATGATCGCCCGTGATCGCGGACGTCTTCGCGACGCGCGCGCGCGCCTGAACGAATGTCCGCTCGGCGCAGCGGCGCTCGCGGGGACGAGCTTTCCGATCGACCGCGCGATGACGGCGCGCGCGCTTGGCTTCGATCGGCCGACAGCGAATTCGCTCGACAGCGTCTCAGATCGCGACTTCGTTCTGGAGACGCTGAGCGCGGCGGCGATCTGCGCCACGCATCTGTCGCGCTTCGCCGAAGAGATCGTGCTGTGGACGACGCCGCAATTCGGCTTCATCGCGCTGTCCGATAAATTCACCACCGGCTCGTCGATCATGCCGCAGAAGCGCAATCCCGACGCCGCCGAACTCGCGCGCGGCAAATCGGGCCGCGTCATCGGCGCGCTTGTCGCGCTGCTCGTCGTCATGAAGGGCCTGCCGCTCGCCTATTCGAAGGACATGCAGGAGGACAAGGAAGGCGCCTTCGACGCGCTCGACACCTTATCGCTCTGCATCGCCGCCATCGCCGGGATGGTCCGCGACATGCGCGTCGACCGCGCGCGGATGAAGGCCGCGGCCGGCGCGGGCTATGCGACCGCGACCGACCTCGCCGACTGGCTGGTGCGGGCGCTGTCGCTGCCGTTTCGTGAGGCGCACCACGTCACCGGGCGCATCGTCGCGCTTGCTGAAGCGCGCGGGGTTGGTCTTGAGGATTTGACGCTCGAGGAGATGCGGAGCGTCGAACCGCGCATCAACGCCGATGTTTGCGACGTGCTCGGCGTCGAGAAGTCGGTGCAGAGCCGCAGGAGTTTCGGTGGAACGGCGCCCGACAATGTGCGCGCCGCCGCGCAAGTCTGGCTCGACAGATTGAAGGACAAATGAACGATATTTCGCCGCGACTCTACCTCGCGACCCCGCCGCTTGCCGACGCGGCGGCTTTTGCGCCCGCGCTCAACGAGGCGCTCGCGGCGGGCGACGTCGCGAGCCTGCTCATTCGTTTCGCCGATGCCGACGAGCGCAGCCAGGAAGCGATCGTGCGCGCTCTGGCGCCCGGCGCGCAGGATAAGGGCGTCGCGGTCCTTGTCGCGGCGGCGCCCAATGTCGCGCTGCGCGCCGGCGCCGACGGCGTCCATGTCGCCGGCAGCGGCGAAGCGCTTGCCGAGGCCATCAAGAAACTCTCGCCGCGCTACATCGTCGGCGCCGGGGATATCGAGACGCGCGACGACGCCATGCGCGCGGGCGAGTTGAGCGCCGACTATGTGATGTTTTCGGATCTTGACCGTGAAGCGCTCATCGAGCGCGTAGCTTGGTGGGCGGAGCTTTTCAACACGCCTTGCGTCGCTCGCGCGGAATCGCTCGACGATGTCGCGCCGCTCGTTCAGGCGGGCGCCGACTTCGTGCGGCTCGACGACGCCATCTGGAGCGACGCGCGCGGTCCGGCGGCGGCGGTGGCGGATGCGCAGGCGAGGCTTAAGGGAGAACGCGGATGATCGCCGCCCAAAGCCGTCCTCGTCCCTCAGGGAGGACCGCGTCATTGCGAGGCGCGCCGCGCCGAAGCAATCCAGGAGCCGAACGATGCCTGCCGGATGGCTTCGCTTCGCTCGCAATGACGGCGTTTATCGCAAGTTGCATGCTCTTTCTCGCGCCTGCCGCCCACGCCGCCAATGATGCGCCGCCCGCGCCAGACTTCGCCTTCGGCGCCTATCAGCGCGGGGATTATCTGGTCGCGATGAAGGAGGCCAAGAAGCGCATCGCCGCCAATCCGAAGGACGCGGCCGCGCTCGCTCTCGTCGGCCAGCTTTACCTCGAAGGCGCGGGCGTGGGTCGCGACCTCTCGACCGCGATGGAGTGGTTCAAGCGGGGCGCCGACGCCGGCGATCGCGAAGCCGCCTATCTCTATGGCGCTGCGGCTCTCAATGGCGCCGGCGCGCCGAAGAACCGCGCCGTCGCCCGCGTCTATCTCGAAAAGGCCGCGACGCAGGATCATCCCGCCGCTCTCCATCTGATCGGGGAACTCGCCCTCGAAAATGAGGGCGCGCCTTCCGACTTCGGCAGAGCGGCGGACTATTTCCGTCGCGCGGCGGCGAAGGGCGACGCCGACTCGCTCTACGCGCTTGGGCTACTTTACAAAACCGGCAGAGGCGTCCCGAAGGACGAGCGCGAAGCCGCGGAGTGGTTCAGGCGCGCCGCTGAACTGGACTTCGCGCCGGCGATGGTCGAGTTCGCCGTTCTCCAGTTCAATGGCGTCGGCGCGCCACGCGACCGCGCCGCCGCCGCGCAATGGTTTCGCAAAGCGGCGGCGAAGGGCAACGCCGTCGCGCAAAACCGTCTCGCCCATATTCTCGCCGAAGGCCTCGGGGTCGAGGCCAATCTCGCCGAGGCGCGCGAGTGGCGAGACAAATCGCGCGAAGCGGGATTGAACGATCCCTCGCTCGATTATCTCTCGAGCGCGTCCGCGCCGGCGAAGCCGACCGCCGTAAAATGAGCGCTGGCGGCGCGAGCGCGGCGACGCGGCGGACCGTTGCGTTCCTTCGCCGTTTCGTTAAGCCGCGCATCTTGGCGCTGACGGCGCCTTTGCGCGGCCTCCAGCAGCTCGTCGAGACGCTGTCTCCCGAACGGCGCGCGCCTTTCGCGGCACAGATTCCTGGCGATTGGACTCCTGCTTCAGGGAGCGCGATTGCGACGCTGCTCTATCTTCACGGCGGCGCCTTTCTCATCGGGTCGCCGCGGCTGTTTCGCTATGCTTCGCGCGCGTTCGCGCGCGCGGGCTTCGATGTCTTTGCGCCGGCCTATCGGCTCGCGCCGGAGCATGTTTTTCCGGCCGCGCTCGAAGATGTCTTGCGCGCCTATCGGACCCTCATTGAGACGCGGCCGGGACCCTTCGTCATCGTCGGCGATTCGGCCGGCGGCGGGCTTGCGGTCTCGCTGATGCTGCGCATCCACGAGGAAGGCTTGCGGCCGCCCGTCGCCGCGGCGCTGTCCTCGCCCTGGGTCGATCTCGCCGCGACCGGCGCCTCGATGCGCGAGAATGAAAATCGTGACCCGCTGTTCACGCGCAAGGACATTCTGCTCGGCGCTCGCGCCGTGCTGGGACGCCAAAGCGCCAGAAATCCGCTTGCGTCGCCGATCTACGCCGATCTCTCCCGCCTGCCGCCGATGCTCGTTCATGTCGGCGCGGACGAAGTGCTGAGAGATGATTCGACGCGGCTCGTCGCGCGCGCGCGGCAGGCGGGGGTCGACGCGCAGCTCGAGATCTGGCCTTGCGCGCCGCACGCCTGGCAGCTGATGAGCTTTCTCCCTGAAGCGCGCCAGTCGCGGGCGAAAGCGATCGAATTTTTGAAAACGCGGGTCGCTCAGGCGACCGTCAGCACGGCCGGCTGATCAGGTCTGGCGCCGGCCCAGTCCCATCATTCAGCCGCCAGAGGCAGGTCCTCCGGCATGCCCCGGCCCGAACGCGTGAGGAAGCGGCGGCACTGCTGCTCGCGATCGTAGCCGAGCAGCGTGCCAAGCATGAAGTCTTCCTCCGCCGTGAGCGCGTTGAGCGGACGCGTTACGATGGAGCGCGCCACGGCGATGTAGGCGGGCCGGCCAAAGAAGAGGTTCACCTTGACCGGATTGAGCTCCTGGACGAAGCGATGGATGCCTTGCCTTTCTAACTTGCCGAGCGTCAATTCCAGTTCCCGACGGCTAAGAGTCATCAGAAACAAGCCGCGAACGCCCCGCCCATATTCGTAGATGTTGTGATGAAAGAGCCGCAGCACCGGCGCTGCATCGGCACAGCGACAGCGCGTCGACGACAGAGGCGGAACGCCCTCGTCGATCAAAGTAACCGGCTCAGCCATGCGGTCACTCTTTTTTCGGTCTTGCCGGACTGGGTGTCCTGGTCGAGGGCGAGGCCCACGAACTTGCCATCCCGCTCGGCGGTGGAGCCGACATAGTCATAGCCTGCGGTTTCGGTGAAGCCGATCACCTGGGCGCCGAGCGCCGACACCTCATCATAGAGGATGCCCATCGCGTCCACGAAGGAGAGCGGATAGGTCTGCTGGTCGCCAGTGCCGAACAAGGCGACTTTCTTGCCCTTCAAATTGGCGCCGCGCAGCTTGTCGATGTTCTCTTCCCAATCCGTTTGCAAGGTGCCGTCGCCATAGGTCGGAGAACCCAGGATCAACAGATGGCAATTTTCGAAGTCGTCCGGCGTGGCGTCCTTGATATCGACCGACCGCCCCTGGCACTTCTTTGAAATCTTGGAAGCAACTCCTTTCGTCGCGCCGCCGTCGGAACCGAAGATGACCGTGATGCTCATGCCCGCGCCTCTTCCGCGAATTGGACGATGAAGTCAGCGGTTAAGCCAAGAAAAGCCGAAAGAGCCGCTCTCACTAAGCACACGCTGCTGATGAGCAGTGTATAGCGCAAATCTATTGCTCATAAAATTCATATATTTTGGAATATATGTAACTATAGATAGTGTTACTTTGTATTTATTGTAATTATGAAACGAAGTCTCATGGCCGACGCGGCGTCGCCGAAAAGACGGCGCTCTTGAAGCTTCGCTTCGAGCCCGTGAGGCGCGCGCTGCTCAGCGCCTGGCGCTGCCCCAGGGACCGCGCGGCGGCCAGAGCGGATGGCGTCCGTCCTTGGGCAGGAAGGCGGCCTCGTCCTCGCGCGGCGCATCGATCGCCTCGCGTTCTTCTCCTAAAGCCGCGACCGACACGTCCCGGCCGCCGCCGAATTCGACGAGGGCCGCGACACGCGCGTCGACGCTCGGATGGCTCGCAAGCCAGCCGAACTCCGGATGCAGCGCCGGCGTTTCGATGAAGAAATATTGCATGCGCGAGGGCATGTTCGGAATCGCCGCATGCGCTTCGATCTTGCGCAGCGCCGAGATCATCGCGTCGGGGTTCTTCGTCAGTTCGACGCTGCCGGCGTCGGCGAGGAATTCGCGCGAGCGCGACAGCGCGAAGCGGATCAGCACGGAGGCGCCCCAGCTCAGCGCGATGATGAACAGAGCGATGAGAATGGCGAGCGCCGCGCCGCCATTGCCTCTCCGGCCATTGTCGCTTTCGGGGCGATGCGGCGAGAAGCCGAAAGGAAAATCCCAGCGTCGGATCGTCAGATCGGCGACGAAGGCGAAAATGCCGGCGAAGATCACGGCGATCACGAGAAGCTGAACGTCGCGATTGCGAATATGGGTCAATTCATGCGCGAGAACCGCCTCGAGCTCGGCGTCGGTCAGATAGCGTGTCAGACCACGGGTCACCGCGATCTTGTACTCCCCCTCTTTGAGCCCGGAAGCGTAGGCGTTGAGCGCGTCGCTCTCAATGAGCTGCAAGGCGGGAATCGGCACGCCGCGGGAGATGCAGAGATTTTCGAGCAGATTGTAAACGCGCGGCGATTCGGCGCGCGACAGGTTCGCGGCCCCGGTGGCGAAGTCGATCATCTTCTGATGGAAGAGATAGGCGATGACGAACCAGACGCCCGCCGCGATGACGCCGATCGGCCAGCCGCGTTTCAGATCATCAACCGCAAGCGCCAGGATGTAATCGAAAGGCGCGCCAGGCCGCGCGCTCATCGCCTCGATCAGCAGCGCGAAGGAGAATATCAGCGCGAGAAGCAGAACGACGAAGCCGGCGAGCAGAAAGGCCGAGCGCAGTTCGTTGGCGCGAATGTGGGAGTAAAGGCCGTAGGCTTTGAACATTGTGTTCCCGCTGCTGTCATTCCCGACGCGCGGTGGGCGCGGTCGGGAATCCAGGCATTAAAATTGCGCTTTGCTAGATCTGAATTCCGGATCAGGCCTTAGGCCTGTCGGGAATGACAACCTGCGCGGCGCCGCGCGCGCCTAAAACTCCACCTTCGGCGGGGTTTCGATCGCCTTCTGCTGCGCTTCGTCCAACTCGAAATAATCGAGCGGCTCGAAGCCGAAGCGCTGCGCAATCAGGAAACCGGGAAAGCCCTCCCGCGTGGCGTTGTATTCGGCGACGGTATTGTTGAGGAAGCGCCGCGCCGCCGAAATCTTGTTTTCGATGTCCGAAAGTTCGCTCTGTAGCTGCTGGAAATTCTGGTTCGCTTTCAGGTCCGGATAGGCTTCCGACAGCGCGATCAGCCGCGAGAGCGCGCCGGTCAGCGCGCCCTCGGCCGCCCCGATCTGCGCCGGGCCTTGCGCGGTCACCGCGGCGTTGCGCGCCTTGACCACGTCATCAAGCGTGCTTTTCTCATGGGTGGCGTAGCCCTTCACCGTCTCGACCAGATTGGGCACGAGGTCGTGGCGCTGCTTGAGCTGCACATTGACGTCGGAAAAGGCCTGCTTGCCGCGCTGGCGCAACGACACGAGGCCGTTGTAAACGCTGACCAGCCAGAAGGCGACGGCGGCGACGAGGCCCAGAAAAATCAGCAAAGACATGGCGCGCGCTCTCCAAGCGCCGCGCCGCTCCGCGCGGCGGCGATAATTTTTGCCCCTGCATGTTAGCCGCCTTTGGCGCCTAGGCAAAGACGCGCGGCTCGCTTTCGATTTGACGGACGCGCCGGTCGCGCCTATCTCATGGAAACGCAAAGAGCCACGGCGAAACACAATGGCCATTCTGCCGATCATCACCCTTCCGGATCCGCTGCTGCGAAAGATTTCCGAACCCGTCGACCGTGTCGACGCGGAGGTGCGGCGTCTGCTCGACGACATGCTGGAAACGATGTACGAGGCGCCGGGCGTCGGCCTCGCGGCGATCCAGGTCGCGGTGGCCAAGCGAATTGTCGTCGTCGACACTGGCAAGACTGAGGAGACGCGTTCGCCGCTCTTCCTGATCAACCCGGAAATCGTCTGGGTGTCGGAGGAATTAAGCGTCTATCAGGAAGGCTGCCTGTCGGTGCCCGACTATTTCGAGGACGTGAAGCGGCCGGCGCGGGTGCGCCTGCGTCATCTCGACCGCGACGGCGCGGTTCAGGAATTCGACGCCGAAGGGCTGCTCGCGACCGTGGTGCAGCACGAACTGGATCACCTCGAAGGCGGCCTTTTCATCGACCATCTCTCGCGCTTAAAGCGCGAGCGCGTGGTCAAGAAGTTCAGCAAGGCGGCGCGCCACGACGAGATCGCCGCCCAGCATCGCGCCGCCACGGAGCGTCAGTCGGAACAAGCCGGAGCCTGACGATTGCGCGACAGAATGCGCGTCGTCTTCATGGGCACGCCGGACTTCGCAGCCCGCCTGCTCAAGGAAATCATTTCTTGCGGCCACGAGATCGCGGCCGTCTATACGCAGCCGCCGCGACCGGCGGGACGCGGCATGGCGGAGAAAAAGTCCGCCGTCCACCTCTTGGCGGAGAGCCTCGGCCTTCCCGTTCGCACGCCGAAAAGCCTGAAAAGCGCCGACGCGCAGGCGGACTTCGCCGCGCTTGACGCCGACGTCGCCGTCGTCGCCGCCTACGGGCTGCTGCTGCCTCAGCCGATCCTCGACGCGCCGCGATACGGCTGCCTCAACCTGCATGGGTCGCTGCTGCCGCGTTGGCGCGGCGCGGCGCCGATTCAGCGCGCGATCATGGCGGGCGACGCCGAGAGCGGCGTCATGGTGATGAAGATGGAGGCCGGTCTCGACACCGGCCCCGTCGCATTGACGGCGAAAACGCCGATCGGCGCCGAGATGACGGCGGGCGAGCTGCACGACCGACTCGCGGAACTCGGCGCGCCGCTGATGGCCGACGCCCTCGATCTGCTCGCCAAAGGCGAACTGCGCTTCACGCCGCAGGCCGAAGACGGCGCCTGCTATGCGCAAAAGATCGAGAAGGCCGAAGCCCGGATCGATTGGCGCCGATCGGCGCAAGACCTTCATGATCTCGTGCGCGGCCTCTCCCCCTTCCCGGGCGCTTTTTTCGAAGCCGATCTCGGCCGCGGCTTCGAGCGTGTGAAGGTTTTGCGCGCGCGGGTCGAGAAGGGAGCGGGAGCGCCGGGCGCCGCGCTCGACGACGCCGGGCTCATCGCCTGCGGCGCGGGCGCGCTGCGGCTGCTGCGCGTGCAACGCGCCGGCAAGGGCGAAATGGGATTTGAAGAATTCGCGCGCGGCCGCAGGCTGACGCGCGGCGTGGCGTTGGTATGATGTTGATGCGCGACGAGCGCCTATCACCCTCCCCTCGAGGGGGAGGGTCGGCCCGCTATGCGGGCCGGGGTGGGGTGAACTCCACGTTCATTCGGCCGTCACGCCCACCCGGGCGCCTTCGGCGCCCGACCTCCCCCCTCGAGGGGGAGGTGAGGTCGCGCCATGCGCGAGCGCATTGAATGCCCCGCTTCGCGCTGACGATCGAATATGACGGCGGCCCTTTCGTCGGTTGGCAGCGGCAGGCGAATGGCGTTTCCGTCCAGCAGCGCCTTGAAGAGGCCGTGGCTGCGATCAATGGCGGCGCGCGCGCCGTCGTTCATGGCGCGGGCCGCACCGACGCCGGCGTGCATGCGCGGGGGCAGATGGCGCATGTCGATCTTGCGCGCGACTGGCGCGTCGATCGGCTGCGCGACGCGATCAATGCGCATCTGAAGCCGGACCCGATCGCGGTGCTCGCCGCGCGCGCGGTCGGCGAGGAGTTCGAGGCGCGCTTTTCCGCGATCCGCCGCCATTATCTTTATGTCATCGACAATCGCCGCGCGCCCTTGGCGCTGAACCTCGGCCGCGCCTGGCACGTCAAGCGGCCGCTCGACGCGCAAGCCATGCATGAAGCCGCGCAATCTCTCGTGGGCCGTCACGACTTCACGACCTTTCGCGCCTCGGAATGCCAAGCGAATTCGCCAATGCGCACGCTGGAGCGTCTCGACGTGCGCCGTGATGGCGAGCGCATCGAGATCGTCGCTTCGGCGCGCTCCTTCCTGCACAATCAGGTGCGCTCCATGGCCGGCTCGCTGGAGCATGTCGGCAGCGGCAAGTGGCGCGTCGAGGACTTGGCGCTGGCGCTTCTGGCGAAAGACCGTGCGCGCTGCGGACAGGTCGCGCCGCCGCACGGTCTTTACCTTGTTGCCGTCGATTATTAGCGATTTGCGCGAGGGCGCCCGCTACGGCTTGTCGCCCGCGCCTCCCTGGTCGTCCGGCGTCGGTTTGCTCGCGTCCTGCTTCGGCGCCGGCGGCTTCGCCGGCTTCTTTACTGCATGTTTCGCGGCGCCGGGCGCGTTCGCGGATCTGTCTTCCTTCGCAAGCGCGCCGTGAATGGGAAGGAAGCTCGCCGATAGCACGGCAGCCAATATGCCGTTCACGCAGGGTCGCTGATTCATCACTGGATGGTCCCCTCGAAGTGAGAGCCCCCCGCCGAATCAACCGGCCCGCCCCGCAGACATCAGGCCGGTCAACGATGATGAAGTTGGGTCGCCGCCACGCCTACGCTGCGGTGATTTCATGACGGAATTCGCGCAGTTAGCGTCAGTTTGACGAATTGGTTAATGAAGTCATAAAAAAATTGCGGCGTCATTCGCCGTCGGCTGCTTCCGTTTCCTCCGGTTTGACCGCCTCTCCCGCAGAGACCTCGTTCTTGACCGGCAAAGAGGCGGGAAGTCTCACGGCCGGCCGCTGTGCGGTCGGAGTTTTCTCCTGCGCGAGCGCGCCGTGAAGCGGGATAACGCTGGCGGACAGGACCGCCGCGAGAATGCCGTTAACGCAGGGTCGACGATTGGTCATATATCCTCGCTGTCAGCGTGCCGACTCAGCTGCCGCCGCGGCCATAGAGCGTCAAAAAAGTGGCGAGAAAGCGTCGAGCTTAGGTGTGCTGGCCTCGGCGCAGGTCAAGAGCCGCTGAACCAATTGTAGCCCTTGTCCTCCCAGTAGCCGCCCGGATCGTCGTTCGTCACGAAGATCTCGCCGATGAATTTCGGATTCTTGAAGCCGAGTTTCGTCGGAAGGCGCAGGCGCAGCGGATAGCCGTATTTGGCGTCGGCGAAGTCAAGCGCCAGAAGCGTTTGCGGATGCAGCGCGCTCGGCATGTCGATGCTTGAGTAATATTTGTCGGCGCATTTGAAACCGACGTAACGCGCCGTAAGGTCGGCGCCGATCCGCTCAAGAAAATGGCGGAAGGCGACGCCGCGCCATTGGCCAATCGCGCTCCAACCCTCGACGCAGACGAGGCGGGTGATCTGGCTCGACTGCGGCAGCGCGCGTAATTCGCTTAAGCTCCAGGGGCGCCTGTCGGCGATGAGGCCGGAGAGCTGCAGTCGATAGCTCTGGCCGTCAACGAACGGAACGTCCTTTTCCTCGTAATAGGCGTTGAAGGGGAAAGGCGTCGTGACGTCCGCCTCAGAATAGGTCGGCGCGAGCTTCGCGGGATCAAAAAGCGCCGCCTGGACGCGGTCGTTAAAGCGCGACATCGTCAAAAGCAGCCGATCGACGGCGTCGTCGTCCTTCAATGTGCAGCCCGAAAGGAGCGACAGCGCGCCAAGCGACAGGCCTTGCTTGAGAAAGAGACGGCGTTCGAGCCGCGCGATCTGCGGCTGAACGCCTCTCAGGCCGATGCGGCGCGAGCGCGTCATCGCGGAGCCTCGGCGCGGCCGGTGAACATCGGCGCCAGAATGCCTTTGACGCTCACGGCGAGTCCGATGTGAACGACAAGAAAAGCGACAATCATGGCCATGGCGAAGAAATGCACGTGGCGCGCGGTCTCATAGCCGCCCATCAACGCCGTCAGCGCTTGGAGTTGCACAGGCTTCCAGATGGCGAGGCCCGACAGAATGGCGACGATCACGGCGAGGATGACGCCAACGTAAAGCAGACGCTGCGCGGCGTTGTAGCGGCCGGGCGCATGATTGAAGTGGCCTCGCATCGCGACCAATAAGTCGTCGAACGCGCCGCGGAGCGAGATCGGCATGAAGCTTCTTCGGAAGTGGCCCGAAACCAGGCCGTAAGCGAGATAAGCGAATCCGTTGAGCGCCAGGAGCCACATCGCCGCGAAATGCCAGGCGAGCGCGCCCGCGAGCCAACCACCCAAAGTGAAATCCTTAGGAAACTCGAAGCCAAAGAGCGGCGAGGCGTTGTAGATGCGCCAGCCGCTCAGCACCATGACGAAGATCGCGAAGGCGTTCACCCAATGCGTCACCCGGACAAAGAGCGGGTGGATCGTCCTTCGCTCGTCGGCTCCGGAGGCGGCAACCATGACGGTTTCTCCTGTTCAAGGGCAAAACATATGGCTTGCGGGACTGGAAGCGAAGGGCCGCTCGCGGCCGCGTTGACAGGCGGGTCGCCTTCGCCCATGACGGCGAAGCTTTCATCACGCGGGAATATGGCGGCTCATGCGCGTCTTCGTGACCGGCACGGCAGGCTTCATCGGCTTCCACTTGGCCAAGCGCCTGTTAGAGGCCGGGCATCTGGTGGACGGCTACGACGGCATGACGCCTTATTACGATCCGGGTCTCAAGGAGGCGCGGCGCGCCATTCTGCTGCGCAGCAACGGCTTTCGCGACACGATCGCCATGCTGGAGGATATGGAGGCGCTGACTCGCGCCGCCGAACAGGCCGCGCCGGACGTCATCATTCATCTCGCCGCGCAGGCGGGCGTGCGCTACTCGCTGCAAAATCCGCGCGCCTATGTCGACGCCAATCTCGTGGGCGCCTTCAACGTCATGGAGATCGCGCGACTGCTGAAGCCGCGGCATTTTCTCTGGGCCTCAACAAGCTCGGTCTATGGCGCGAGCCCTACCGTGCCATTTCACGAGAGCGATCGTACCGATTTCCCTTTGACCCTTTACGCCGCGACGAAGAAAGCCGGCGAAGCGATGGCGCATTCCTATGCGCATCTGTGGTCGATCCCGACGACGATGTTTCGCTTCTTCACCGTTTACGGTCCGTGGGGCCGACCGGACATGGCCCCGTTGAAATTCGTCGACGCCATCGAGAACGACCGCGTCATCGATATCTATAATCATGGCGACATGTCACGCGATTTCACCTATGTCGCAGATCTCGTCGAAAGCGTCGTGCGGTTGATCGACTGCGTTCCCGAGCGCGATTCAAGCGACGATAGCGTGTCGCCCGTGGCGCCGTTTCGTATCGTCAATATTGGTCGCGGCGCGCCGGTGCAGCTTCTCGACTTTATCGAGACGATCGAACGAGCGCTCGGCAAAAAGGCCAAGCGCAACTATCTCGACATGCAGCCCGGAGACGTGCCGCGCACCTTCGCCAGCGCCGATCTCTTAGAGCGGTTGACCGGCTATCGCCCGCATACGTCGCTCGATGAGGGAGTCGCGGCGCTCGTGGAATGGTATCGCGACTATCGCCGCGCTCATGGAGAATTGTCGTATTAACCGGCGGCAGCCGCTCGGCGCCCTGCGTCGCGGCCTTCCCGTCGTAGCCCTCGGCGAGCGGGCGCCCTCCGCAGCGTGTCTGTTATTTCTTGTTGGCTGAGAGGAATCTGTGCGCGGCGTCTTCGTCGAAGACCGGCGTGATGTGATTGACGTTGAGGTCTGTCCAGGATTGGAAGAGCTTGCCGAGATCGGCGATGTCGTTGGCTTCGACGATGCTCCAACCCTCGAGCAGCGTGACGGAAAGCCAGTTTCCGACGACTTTCATACCCTTTGGCGCGGCGTCGCCGAATTTCTGAAAGCGCTTGAGAACCTCGTCGCGACGTTCGGGCGTCATCTCATAATAGATTGCAAACAACATCGGCGTTTCTCCCTGCGGATTGGAAAGCGAAAGACGATTCAGCGCGTTTTTTCAAGGTTCCTGGCTGCCCGCGCTCAAGGCTGCCCCAATTCGAAATTCCATACAAGGGCTTGGTCATTGTCGCGCGCGGAGCTTTCGTGCGCCGCCGCGGTGTCCGGGGATGACGTCAGGAAAATTGCCCAAGCCCCTTCAGGCCAGCGTCCTTCTCGCGCCGCTGCGTCGACTGTCATATTGGCGCGCCTTCACCGATGAGAGAGAGCGCATCATGTCGCAGTTTACCTTCAACGACGGCAATATTCCATGGAAGCGCCTCGATGGAATCGATCATCTGCTTTTTTCGGTCCTGGATATCGACGATCGAAACGTCCTCCATGTGCTGTTCAAGCTTTCGGCCAATCAGCGGATCGTGCTTCACCGACATTGCGCGCTCAACAAGACATTCGTCATTCAGGGAGAACATCGGCTCTATCACGCGAACGGCGAACTCAAAGACGTCCGGCCGGCGGGCAGTTACACCGTTAGTCCTCCCGCGGACGAGCCGCATCGAGAAGGCGGCGGCGATCAGGACGTCGTCGTGTTGTTCACCATCTATGATCGTGAAGGCCCGCTCTATGAAATTCTCGACGACGATTCGAATGTTGTCGCAACGCTCTCGACGAATGATTTCGTAAGCTTTTACGATCGCAAACCATAGGCGCGCGCTACGAGAGCCACGCCGGCACATGATCCTGCGCAATGAGCGCGGCGACGCTTGGGCGGGGACGGATCACCGCGAAGCGGTCGCCGTCAACCAGGACTTCCGGGATAAGAGGCCTTGTGTTGTAGGCGCCCGACTGCACGGCGCCATAGGCGCCGGCCGTCAGCACGCAGAGCAATTCGCCGGCGCGCGGCTCCGCAATCTCGCGTCCATGCGCAAGATAGTCGCCCGTTTCGCACACGGGTCCGACGACGTCGGCGACGATCTTTGGCCGATCGGCGCTCTGGCGCACCGGGATGATGTCGTGCCAGGCGTCGTAGAGCGTCGGACGGATGAGATCGTTCATGCCGGCGTCGACGATCACGAAGGTCTTGGCGTCGCCATGCTTCACATAGATGACGCGCGTGACGAGTATGCCGGCGTTGCCGACGATGAGCCGTCCCGGCTCCAGCACCAGTCTGCAGCCGAGTCCGCCGAAATGGCGGCGCACGATCTCGGCGTATTTGTCGGGATGGTAGGACTGCGGATCGTCGCCGTCGTGATAGGGAATCCCCAACCCGCCGCCGAGATCGACATGCGAGATATCGTGCCCGTCGGCGCGCAGGTCGCGCACGAGTTCGGCGAGCAGCGAAAAGGCCTCGTCGAAGGGCGCGAGGTCGGTGAGCTGGGAGCCGATATGCATATCGGCGCCGGCGAGTTCGATTCCCTTGAGCTTGGCGGCGAAGGCGTAGACCTCCCGCGCCCGCGACAGCGGCACGCCGAATTTGTTTTCGGCGAGGCCGGTGGAGATCTTCTTATGGGTGCGGGCGTCGACGTCCGGATTGACGCGGAGCGACACGCGCGCCGCACGCCCGAGAGCGACCGCCGCTTGCGACAGGGCTTCGAGCTCGGGCTCGGACTCGACGTTGAAACAGAAGATTCCGGCGTCAAGCGCCGCCACGATCTCCTCACGCGTCTTGCCGACGCCGGAAAAGGTGATTTTTTCAGGCGCGACGCCGGCGGCGAGCGCCCGCGCCAGCTCTCCGCCGGAGACCACGTCCATTCCTGCGCCCTCGCGTGCGAGGAGACGCAGCACGGCCTGATTGGAGTTGGCCTTCACGGCGTAGCAGACCAGGGCGTCGAGACCGGCGAAGGCCTGCGAAAAAACCCGATAGTGGCGTCGGATCGTCGCCGCCGAATAGCAATAGAAGGGCGTGCCCACCTCATCGGCGAGCGTCGCCACGGCGACCTCCTCGGCGTGGAGCGCGCCGTTTCGATAGTCGAAAAGATGCATCGGCTTACAGCAGCGGGTCGAGCGGGAAGGGATATTGCTCCGGCGGTCGATTGCCGATGGTGCCCGGAATCGGCGGCGGCGGGAGAGAGGTTTCAGGATCGCCGGCCGCCGGCCGGGGCGCCCCGCGCGCCGCTCTCGCTTCCGCCTCCGCCCGCAGAATCGCCCCGCGCGCCTGAGTTTCGGGCGGCAGCTCCACAGGCCCGCGCCGGCCGCAAGCGCCCAGGCTCGCGGCGACGAGCGCCAGCGCAAGAACCGCCAAGGGGCGGCGGGTGAGGAGCGGCAATGGAGGCGTCACGGCGATTCGTCCCAGGGAGAGCCGGCGCACTATAGCGATGAAGCAAAAAAAGGCGAGGGCGCAGGCGTGACGAAGATCGGCTTCTTTGCGGGCGAGGGAAAGTCCGGCGGCCCGCGCAGGCGCTTTGGGACGCGTCACCCGTAAGAGCACGAGCTCTGCTGTTCCAAATTGGAACGGGGCAGGGAGTTAATGATTGCCGTCGACGTGACCACAACTCAGCTGCGCTGGACGCGGCGCTCGAAGGAGCCAAATTAACCGAAAAGCGCCAAAAGCCGGGCCTTCCATCGGCGCGCCTTTACGATTTGGCGTCTGCGTGTTTAGGTCAAGCATGGTCAGCGTTCCGCGTTTATTCGCAGCTCTTGCTGCGGCTGTTTTATTCACGGCGGCCCCTGCAGGCGCCGCGGTGCGCGTCCGCATCGACCTTGCCGCGCAAAGGCTCGAGGCGGTCACGCCGCAGGGCGAGACCGTCAACTGGAAAATCTCCAGCGGACGACCAGGATATGAAACGCCGTCCGGGACTTACAGCGTCATGCGCATGGAGGCCGATCATCATTCCGACGAATATGATCAGGCGCCGATGCCCTACGCGATGTTCTTCTCGCCGCGCGGCCTCGCCATCCACGGGAGCTATGAGCGCGGTTTGGGCCGTCCGCTCTCCCACGGCTGCGTGCGGCTCGCGGTTCCGAACGCGCGGCAGCTCTTCGATTGGGTCGAAAAATACGGGGCGACGATCGAAATCACCGGCGGCGCCCGCCGCGCGGCCGGTCGCCAGGAGGCGGAGCGCCAGGAGGCGGAGCGTCCACGCGTGACGCGGCGATCGCGCCCGATTTACGAAGAGCCCTCCTTCGGCTCCGGCATGGAGAGCTTCCTCCCCTACTAGGTCCGGATCCCGCAGCGTCCGGCGTTGCATCTGGGCAACACTCACCGACTGAATCGAAATGGATGCTGCGGCGCGTTTGCCGGGCTTCTTATTAACGGGTAATGCTCGGATTTCTGGCGCTTGTTGTTGACGAGCAGAGTAGAGACATTGACGACATCCAAAACACCCCTTCTCGATCGCATCGCCTCCCCCAAAGATCTGCGCAAGCTCCGTCCCCACGAGCTCAAGCAGGTCGCGGAGGATTTGCGGCGCGAGACGATCGACGCCGTGTCCGTGACCGGCGGCCATCTTGGCGCGGGCCTTGGCGTCGTCGAGCTGACGGTCGCCCTGCACTATGTTTTCGACACGCCGCGGGACAAGGTGATCTGGGACGTCGGCCACCAGACCTATCCGCACAAGATCCTCACCGGCAGGCGCGACCGCATCCGCACGCTGCGCATGGGCGGCGGACTGTCCGGCTTCACCAAGCGCGCCGAAAGCGAATATGACGCCTTCGGCGCCGGCCATTCCTCGACGTCGATCTCAGCGGGACTCGGCATGGCCGTGGCGCGGGATCTCGGCGACGGCGACAATCACGTCGTGGCGGTGATCGGCGACAGCTCGATGTCGGCCGGCATGGCCTATGAGGCGCTGAACAACGCCGGGGCGCTGCACTCTCGCCTGATCGTCATTCTGAACGACAATGACATGTCGATCGCCCCGCCGACGGGCGCCATGTCCGCCTATCTCGCCCGTCTGGTTTCGGGCGGCGCCTACCGCTCGATCCGCGAGGCCGCCAAACAGCTCGCCAGCCATTTGCCGCGCTTCATCTACGACAAAGCCCGCAAGGCCGAGGAGTTCTCGCGCAGCTTCATCACCGGCGGCACGATGTTCGAGGAACTCGGCTTCTATTATGTCGGGCCGATCGACGGCCACAATCTCGACCATTTGCTGCCCGTGCTCAAGAACGTCCGCGACAAGGACGACGGGCCTGTCCTGGTTCACGTCGTCACGCAGAAGGGCAAGGGATTTGGGCCGGCGGAGGAATCGGCCGACAAATGCCACGCCGTCAATAAATTCGACGTCGCGACCGGCATCCAGATCAAGCCCAAGGCCAATGCGCCGACCTATACGAATATTTTCGCCAAGGCGCTGGTCGCCGAAGCCGAACATGACGACAAGATCGTCGCCATCACGGCGGCGATGCCATCGGGCACCGGCCTCGATATTTTCGGCAAGGCCTTCCCGCATCGCACCTTCGACGTGGCCATCGCCGAGCAACACGCCGTCACTTTTGCGGCCGGCCTCGCCTGCGAGGGCTATAAGCCCTTCTGCGCGCTGTATTCGACCTTCCTGCAGCGCGGCTACGATCAGGTCGTTCACGACGTGGCGATCCAGAACCTGCCGGTGCGCTTCGCCATCGATCGCGCCGGCCTCGTCGGCGCCGACGGTCCGACGCACGCCGGCGCTTTCGATCTGGCCTATCTCGGCTGCCTGCCGGGTTTCGTCATCATGGCGCCCTCCGACGAGGGCGAGTTGATGCATATGGTGGCGACGTCGGCCGCCTATGACGACGGCCCGAGCGCCTTCCGCTATCCGCGCGGCGAGGGGCTCGGCGTCGACCTGCCGGAACGCGGCGAAATTCTCGAGATCGGCAAGGGCCGTATCTTGCGTGAGGGTTCGAAGGTCGCGATCCTCTCGCTCGGCACGCGGCTCGCCGACTCGATGAAGGCGGCGGCGGAGCTCGAAAGTTACGGCGTGTCGACCACCGTCGCCGACGCCCGCTTCGCCAAGCCCATCGACCGTGACCTGCTGCGCCGGCTCGCCGCCAATCACGAGGCGCTTATCGTCGTCGAAGAAGGATCCATCGGCGGTTTTGGCTCCCAGGTCTTTCAGGCGCTCTCCGAAGATGGGATGCTGGACGGCGTGCGCGGCGCGTTCAAATTCCGCAGCATGACCCTGCCGGACGCCTACATCGATCATGACAAGCATGAGCTGATGATCGCCAAGGCGATGCTCGACAGCAAGGCGATCGTCGGCAAGGCGCTGGAGCTCCTGGGCGACGAAAAGGCCGCGGCGCGGGTGATGATCGCCTAAGGCGCGCGCACCGCGCTTGCGGGGAAGTCTTCTCCCCAACAAGAATTGGCCGCTCCCGCGCGAACAGCGGCGCGCGCCAACCCTCTCGCTTTGGGAGAGGGTGGCGCTCGGGATTTTTCATTGAGTACGCCGATGAATTTTGTCGCCTCCGTCGCCGACGCGCCGTCGACGCCCGGCGGCTATGCGCTGGCGTTGCGTCTCGACGCGCCGCTCGACATTCGCGTCGGGAAAATCTCAGCGACGCTTCCCGTCGGCGATTATCTCTATTGCGGCTCGGCGCGAGGCCCGGGCGGAATGCGGGCGCGACTGGCGCGGCACATGCGGAAAAACAAGCGCATGCATTGGCATATCGACCAGCTCACCGCTGGGGCGAGCCTGCTCGGCGCCTACATCGTCGAAGGCGGCGACGAATGCGCCCTCAACGCCGCGCTCGCCGATCTGCCAATCCCGATCGCCGGCTTCGGCAGTTCGGATTGCCGTCGCTGCGCCGCGCATTTGCGATTCTGGCCGGAAGGCGCGGCGCTTCCTTCCGACTGGGAAAATGCTAGGAAGGCGGCCCACCTCCCCCTTGAGGGGGGGAGGTCGCGCGGCGTAGCCGCGCGGGAGGGGGTGGATTCCCCGATCGCGGGCGCTCACCCCACCCCGCGCCTTCGGCGCGACCCTCCCCCTCGAGGGGAGGGTGGCGCGCGCATCGGAACAGGTCTGAATGTCAAAAGAAGAAATCAAAACCAAAGTTGAAGCGCGCACGCCGCGCGGGCTCGCCGACCGCGAGGCCGGCGAACTCGCCGCCACGGCCCGGATGCTCGACGTCATCCGCGAGGTCTACGAGCTCTACGGCTTCGAGGCGCTCGAGACGCCGGCGATCGAATACACGGACGCGCTCGGCAAGTTCCTGCCCGACCAGGATCGGCCAAATGAGGGCGTCTTCTCCTTTCAGGACGACGACGAGCAGTGGCTGTCGCTGCGCTACGATCTGACCGCGCCGCTGGCGCGTTTCGTCGCGCAGAATTTCGACCGGCTGCCAAAGCCTTACCGCTCCTATCGGGTCGGCCCGGTCTATCGCAACGAGAAGCCGGGGCCGGGGCGGTTTCGCCAGTTCATGCAGTTCGACGCCGATACGGTCGGCTCCGCCTCGCCGGCCGCCGACGCCGAGATCTGCATGATGGCCGCGGACGCCATGGAGCGCCTGGGGATCGCGCGCGGCGACTACGTCATCAAGATCAACAGCCGCAAGGTGCTCGACGGCGTGATGCAGTCGATCGGCCTTGCCGGCGAAGAGAACGCGGGCCGCCGCCTCGTCGTGCTGCGCGCCATCGATAAGCTCGACCGGCTGGGCCCCGACGGCGTCCGGCAGTTGCTTGGCGAGGGCCGCAAGGACGACAGCGGGGATTTCACCAAGGGCGCGGGGCTCCCTCTGCCGGCGATCGACACGATCCTGTCCTTCAGCCTCGGGGGACAATATCGGGACGGCGCGCCGGCTTTCGATCTCTTCGGCCTGCTCGGCAAGAGCGAGGTCGGCGCCCAGGGCGCGGAGGAGCTTCTGGAAATCGAGGATCTCGCGCGCGACGCGGGCTTTGGGCCGGATCGCATCCGCGTCGACCCTTCCGTCGTGCGCGGCCTCGAATATTACACGGGCCCTGTTTTCGAGGCCGATCTGACCTTCGAGACCCGCGACGAGAAGGGCAATGCCGTGCGTTTCGGCTCGGTCGGCGGCGGTGGCCGTTACGACGGCCTCGTGGGGCGTTTCAGATCGGAGAACACGCCCGCGACCGGCTTCTCGATCGGCGTTTCGAGGCTTTTCGCGGCCTTGAAGCTGATCGGCAGCCCGATCGTCTCAGCGCGTCCGCATGTCGGCCCAGTGGTGGTGCTGGTCCTCGATCGCGAGAGGCTCGCCGACTATCAGCGGATGGCGGCGCAGCTGCGCAACGCTGGCGTCGCCGCCGAAATCTATCTCGGCGCTTCGGGCATGAAGGCGCAGATGAAATACGCCGATCGGCGCAACAGCCCGCTTGCGATCATCCAGGGCTCCGACGAAAAAGCGCGCGGTGAGGTCACCATCAAGGATCTCGTCGCCGGCGCGAAGGCCGCCGCCAATATCGCCACCAACGAGCAGTGGAAGGCGCTTCGTCCCGCCCAATTCGCCGTGCCGGAAGCCGAACTGGTCGAAGAGGTCCAAAAGGCGCTTAAGGAACAAATTTAACCTGCGGCGAAGCGGATCATTGCCACGCGCGCGGGCGCGTATAGTTTTGCGAGGGGATAGAGGAGCAAACGCAGATGAATGGCGACACGCCCAAATCAATCGTCCATCCCACCGATCTCTCCTTCGCAAGCCAGGACGCTTTCGCACATGCGCTGCGCATCGCCGTGGCCTGCAAGAGCATGTTGCACATTCTGCATATCGAAGCGCCCGAGACTGAGGAGGACGATTGGGATCGCTTTCCCCAGGTACGCGAAATGCTGGCGCGCTGGAAGATGATCTCGCCGACCGCGACGCGCGCCGAGGCGGCCGAACAGCTCGGCGTCAAAATCGTCAAGGCGTCGGTCGAATCGGAATCGGCCGTCGTCGGCGTCACCGCCTACGTCGAGCGGCACCTGTGCGATCTTCTTGTGATGATGACCCGGCCGCGCAGCGCTCTGGAGCGTCTGCTCGCCAGTTCGGTCGCCGAGGAAACGGCGCGCGAGACGCATGTGCCGGCGTTGTTCCTGCGCGAGGACCAGAAAGGCTTCGTCGACCGGGAGACGGGCGCCGTCTCGCTCAATACGGTGCTGATGCCGGTCGAGGCGACGGTCTCGCCGCTCGCCGCCTTCCGCCACGTCGCCGCAGTCGCGCATTGTCTCAACCCGGCCGCCGACGTCATGCTGCTGCATGTCGGCGAAGATCTGCCGCTTTTTGAAGGGCTGCTGCCGCATATCGAGTTGCGCCGCGGCCCCGTCGTCGAAACCATTCTCGCTTACGCGCAGGAGATCAAGGCCGACATGATCGCCATGCCGACGCGTGGCCGAAAGGGCCTGCTGGAGGCGCTGCGCGGCTCGACGACGCAGCGCGTGCTGCACGAGGCGCCCTGTCCGCTGCTCGCGTCGCCGGTGAAATAATCGCCGGCGCATCGCCGCTCAATCCCGACAGGCCGAAGGCCTGATCGGGACGCCAGAGTCGCGGTCCGAATTTTGGGAGCCTATTCGGGAATCTCGCTCAACGCGCGAGCGTCGGGTCGCTGTCGCGCCAGCTTTACAGCGAGCGCTGGAAATGCAGCACGCCGCCCTGCGCGCCCTTCAGGATGAGGTCGTCGCCCTTCGTGTCCCAATAGGGGCCCGAGAGCAGGACCGCCCAATAGTCGCGCTCGAAGGCGGCAAGCGGGCCTTCACATTTGCGTTCGTTGACCGCCGGCATGGTGCGCGGTCCGAGCCGGTTGGGGCCGATGATGAAGATGCCGGACCAGTTCTTGCAGCCCGAAAAACCGTTGGCGCGGCCGGTTGAGTCGATGGAGATCCACATCTCCACCGGCGGCGCTTTGCCGTTGATCTCCTTGAGCACGAAGTTCTGATTGTGCGGGAACGGCTGATAGCGCGGAATGCCGCCCGTCTCCTTGTTTTCGTCTTCCGGCTGCTTCTGCTCTGCGCCCTGAGGCGGTTTTGCGCGGCTCTTGGCGACGGCTGGCGCGGCGAGCGCAATGGCGCAGAGCGAGGCGGCTAAGGCGAGCAAAATCCTGTTCATCGCGTCAATCATCCTCCCCATAAGGCGACTCGCGCCAGTCGGTCCCGGGCCCGCGGCGCAGCGCCTTATAGCATGCTCGGCAGGACGCGGTCAGGCGGCCGGTGGCCGTCCATGAAGGTTTTGATGTTGATGATCACTTTCTCGCCCATATCGATGCGGCTTTCGATGGTCGCCGAGCCCATATGCGGGAGCAGCGTGACTTTCCCGGCCTTGGCGAGCTTCAATAATTTGGGAGAGACGGCGGGTTCGTGCTCGAAGACGTCGAGCCCGGCGCCGGCCATTTCATCCGCTTCAAGCATGCGCACCAACGCGTTCTCATCGACGATTTCGCCGCGCGCGGTATTGATCAGAATCGCGTGGGAACGCAGATGCGCCAGTCTGCGCGCGGAGAGAAGATGATAGGTCGCCGGCGTATGCGGACAGTGGATCGACACGACGTCGACTCGCGCCAGCATCTGATCGAGCGACTCCCAATAGGTCGCCTCCAATTGCTCTTCGAGATCGGCCGAGACTCGCCGACGATTATGGTAATGGATTGAAAGTCCAAAGCTTTTCGCCCGACGCGCCAAGGCTTGGCCGATCCGGCCCATGCCGACGATGCCGAGCCTCTTGCCGGTGATCCGGTGGCCGAGCATCCAGGTCGGCGACCAGCCCGCCCAAGCGCCGTCGGGAATGGCGCTCGCGCCTTCGACGAGACGACGCGCCACCGAAAGGATCAGCGCCATCGTCATGTCGGCGGTATCTTCGGTCAGAACGCCGGGCGTGTTGGTGACGGTGATGGAGCGATCGAGCGCCGAGGCGACGTCGATATTGTCGACGCCATTGCCGAAATTGGCGATCAGCTTCATTTGCTCGCCGGCCTGGGCGATCAGATGGGAATCGATACGGTCGGTGATGGTCGGCACCAGCACGTCGGCCGTGCGCATGGCCTCGACGAGTTCGTCATGAGTGAGCGGCTTGTCGCTTTCGTTGAGGCGCGTGTCGAACAACTCGCACATGCGGGTTTCGATGACATCGGGCAGCCGGCGCGACACGACAACGAGCGGCTTCTTTTTCGGCATATCCCTGGTCGTGCCTCCGCGTTCATGTTGTGTTGCAGCAGCGTTTCTGCGATTGCGCTATGATCTGCGCCGCGTCGCCGCAGCGGATGAAAAGACGCCGGCGAGTTTCGCCGGCTTCAACCGGGTCTTAACGACGGTCAGCGACAAAACCAATACGCCTCCTCGGCGGACGCATTCGACTTCCTAGCAGATGACGGGCCAAAGACAAGCGAGCGATCAGTCCATCATGTCGCGAATAAATACAGAATCTGCGCCAATTTCGGCCGCTTTCTCAAACGCTCAGGAACTTTTCCAAAAGCGTCGCCGCGCGGCTTTCGCCGCGCTCGTATGTGCGCTTTTTTGCGCAGCGCACGCCGACGCTCAGGAGCCGCAGAAGGGCCCGGTGAGCGGCCTGCCCTTGCCCCGCTACGTCAGCCTCAAATCGGATCGGGTCAATGTTCGCGAGGGGCCGAGCAAGGAACATCCGACTCTGTGGATCTACGAACGCGCTGCGCTCCCCGTCGAGATCACCGCCGAATTCGAAACCTGGCGCAAGATCCGCGATTCCGAAGGCGCCGAAGGCTGGGTGCTGCACTCGCTGCTCTCTGGACGGCGCACCGCCTTGGTTGCGCCGTGGAAAAAGGAGCCGCAACTGCTCGTCGCCGCCGATCATTCGACGCCCGCGGCCAAGCTCGGCCCCGGCGTCATCGGCAATTTGCGCAGCTGCGACGGCAAATGGTGCCGCATCGCCGGCAAGGGCTTTGACGGCTATATGGAGCAGGAAAATCTCTGGGGCGTCTATCCGGGCGAGAAATTTGAATAGTCAGCCGGATGGACCGCCCGGCAGGCGGCTCTTGAGTTTCTCCAACGCCGTCGAAACGGCGTCCCGACTGAAGGGCTTGGCGACGACCGGCGCATCGGCATGCGCCTCAAGCACGCCCTGTTCGCCGTAACCGGTCACGAAGGCGAAGGGCTTATGCCGGCGCTCCAGAACGCCGGGGAGAACATGAGCCTTCTGGCCATTGAGGTTGACGTCGAGAAAGGCGATATCGAAATCTTCGCTCGTCGCCTTTTGCAGCGCCTCCTGCACATTGCCCGCGGTGGCGACGACTTGCGCGCCAAGCTCCTCGAGAAACATTTCGAGCGCCATGGCGATCACGGCCTCGTCTTCGACGATCAGGACGCGAGGCGTGTTCATTTGAGCACTTCCACGCCAAGAGGAATGTCCATCTCGCAGCGAAATCCTTCGGAGGGGAATTCGACCGCGATCCGCGCGCCCGCTTCGGACGCCAGCGTTTTCTCGATCAGGCGCATGCCAAATCCTTTGACCGATGGGGGCGAGATCGGCGGTCCGCCGTATTCGCGCCAGACGAGATGGAGCTTAGGCGTGCGTCCTTTGGCGTCAATGCTCCACTCGACGGCGACTCGTCCGCTCGGCGCCGAGAGCGATCCGTGTCTGACGGCGTTCGTGCACAATTCATGCAGCGTCATCGCCAGGGCCGCCGCGATGCGCGGGCAGACGTCGACAGGCGCTCCTGAAACGTCGAAATTCTCCTGGCCCGCCGGGGCGATCGCAGTACGCACGAGTTCGTCGACCTGCGCCTTCGTCCAGTTTTCGCGGGTCAGCACGTCATGCACGGCGGCGAGCGCCAGCAGACGATTCTCAAAGAGCTCCACCGAATTCTGCTTCAACTCGCGCAACGAATGCAGAGCGATCGAGTGAACCGTCGCAAGCGTATTCTTGACGCGATGGTTGAGCTCGTGGATCAGAAGCTGCAGGCGTTCGCGGTCGCGTTCCTGTTCGGTGACGTCGGTGTTCGTGCCGAACCAGCCGACGACCGCGCCGTTCTCGCGCAGCGGTTCGATGCGCGTCAGAAACGGCCGGTAGAACCCGTCGGCGCCTCTGAGCGGAAAGATCATTTGGAAAAATTCGCCGTGCTGGATCGCATGCGTCCAGCGCTCCAGCATCTTGGGCAGCACGTCCGGATGATGTACCGATTGCCAACCCCATCCCGCCATCTCCTCGGGAGTCGCGCCGGTATATTCGTACCACCGGTCATTGTACCAAAACACCCAGCCATCCGGTCGCGCCATCCAGGCAAGATTCGGTATGGAATTGGCGAGCGCCTTGAACTGCGCGTAGGTGATCTCGGATTCCTGTTTGGTCGCCCGCTGCGACATTGCTCCCGCCCCGCCCTGGTTTTCGAAGAGGTCTCGACGGCCCTGCGGCGACGTCGAGCTGCTTCGAAATGTGTCGTCTCCCGGAATATAGGGCGGGCTTAGGCGCGGCGAAGACGCACCACGACATCTACGCGTGCGACGCGCAAACCGTCGGGCGGCTCGGGAAGATCGGAGACCGAGACATTCGCGCCGGCGATGTCGTATAGCTCTCCGTCGTCTTCGAGAAGAAAATGATGGTGATCGGCGGTATTGGTGTCGAAATACACCCGGGCGCCGTCGACGGCGATCTCCCGCAGCAAGCCTGCCTGGGTGAACTGGTGGAGCGCATTGTATACGGTCGCGAGGGATACGGAGAGATTGGCGGCGAGCGCCTCTTCATAGAGCCGCTCCGCCGTCACATGACGATCGCCGCTCTGTCCAAACAGCAACTCGCCGAGCGACAGCCGCTGACGGGTCGGCCGCAGCCCGGCGTCGGCCAGCAACTCTGCGACGCGCTTGCGCGGCGCACAGTCTGGCGGAACGGTCGAATTCGGCTCGGCGTCCATTGCAGCGGCTCGCGGTTTTCCACTCTCGCGGTTTTCTACATGGCATCATAGGGGGAATGGCGGGAAATTCAACGCCGCCCGGCTGTTGCGATCCCGCTTGCGACGGCGCTTCCGGCCCGGGCGAGGCTATGTTACGGATCGCTTCGCCCAAAAGCGGATAAGAGCGGCGCCGCCGCCGGCGCCAAAAAGATAAGGGCGCGCCCTTTAGGGCGCTTGGGGAAGAATGGGCCTTCAAAGGCTCCAACGCGAGGAACAAAGGACGATGGGCGAAAGGCGCTCCTCATTCGGCTACGAGGATTTACTGGCATGCGGCGAGGAAAAGCTGTTCGGCCCGGGCAATGCCCAGCTGCCGCTGCCGCCGATGCTGATGTTCGACCGGATCACCGAGATCTTCGAAGACGGCGGCGAGCACGGCAAAGGCTACATGCGCGCCGAACTCGACATTAAACCGAGCCTTTGGTTCTTCGACTGCCATTTCAAGGGCAATCCCGTAATGCCGGGCTGCCTTGGCCTCGACGCTCTATGGCAGATGGTCGGCTTCTATCTCGCCTGGCTCGACAATCCGGGACGCGGCATGGCGCTGGGCGTCGGCGAGGTGAAATTCAGCGGGCAGGTTCGCCCGACCGTCAAAAAGGTGACCTACGGGATCGACTTTAAGCGCGTCTTCAAGGGCAAGCTTGTGCTCGGCATCGCCGACGGCTGGGTCGCCGCCGACGGAGAGCGCATCTATGAGGCGAAGGATTTGAAGGTTGGGCTCGCCAAGGCCGAGGCGCCGGCCGCCGCCTGAAGCGCACAGCAAGGCGCGGGAAAGCGCCGCCAAGGAGTTGGACAATGAGACGAGTCGTCGTCACCGGCATGGGGATTGTGTCGTCGATCGGCAACACCACCCAGGAAGTGATCGCTTCGCTGCGCGAGGCGAAGTCGGGCATCGCCCGCGCCGAGAAATACGCCGAACTCGGCTTCCGTTCGCAGGTGTACGGAATGCCGTCGCTCGACCCCTCGACGCTCGTCGACCGCCGCGCCATGCGCTTCCATGCGACGGGCACGGCGTGGAACCACGTCGCCATGGATCAGGCGATCGCCGACGCCGGCCTGACCGAAGCGGAAATCTCCAACGCGCGCACCGGAATCATCATGGGGTCCGGCGGCCCCTCGACCCACACGCTTGTCGAATCCGCCGACATCACCCGCACCAAGGGACCCAAGCGCGTCGGTCCCTTCGCCGTGCCCAAATGCATGTCTTCGACCGCCTCGGCGACGCTTGCGGTCTGGTTCAAGATCAAGGGCGTCAACTATTCGATCTCGTCGGCCTGCGCCACGTCCAATCACTGCATCGGCAACGCCTACGAACTGATTCAGTATGGCAAGCAGGACATGATGTTCGCGGGCGGTTGCGAAGAGCTGGAGTGGGAGCTGTCGGTCCTCTTCGACGCGATGGGCGCCATGTCCTCCTCCTACAATGATCGGCCGGCGACGGCCTCGCGCGCCTATGACAAGAATCGCGACGGATTCGTCATCGCCGGCGGCGCCGGCGTGCTGGTGCTCGAAGAATTCGAACACGCCAAGGCGCGCGGCGCGAAGATCTACGCCGAAGTCGCCGGCTATGGGGCGACCTCCGACGGCCATGACATGGTGGCGCCCTCGGGCGAGGGCGCGGTGCGCTGCATGCAGCAGGCGCTCGCGACGGTGAAGTGCCCGATCGACTACATCAACCCCCACGCCACGGCGACCCCGGTCGGCGACGCCAAGGAAATCGAGGCGCTGCGCGAAGTGTTCGGCGTCGGCGACAAATGCCCGCCGATCGCCGCGACCAAATCCCTGACCGGCCATTCGCTCGGCGCGACGGGCGTGCAGGAGGCGATCTATTCCTTGTTGATGATGCAGAACGGCTTCATCTGCGAAAGCGCCAATATCGAGGAACTCGACCCCGATTTCGCCGACATGCCCATCATGCGGGCGCGCCGCGACAATGTGAAGCTTGGCGCGGTGCTGTCCAACTCATTCGGCTTCGGCGGCACCAATGCGACATTGGTGTTCAAGCATCCAGACGCCTGACGCCGATCCCTCGCGATAGTCATGGCCGGGCTTGTTCCGGCCATGGACGTCGAGACATCCAGCCGGCGTTTAGGAGAAGGCGATTCTTCCAGCGGATGGATTGCGAACGAGCGGCGCTCGTGGCTAGAGGTATCGCCGATACGGCCCACAGCGTCGTTCTTCTTTGCTGTCTGCGTCTCCGATAGGGCTTAGGCCCAAACTTTCGATCTCTCCTATGATGACAATCGCCATATGACAGTTTCAACCGGTCTCATGCAGGGTAAGCGCGGCCTCATCATGGGCGTCGCCAATGATCATTCCATCGCCTATGGCGTCGCGCGCGTTCTTGCGCGCCACGGCGCGACGCTCGCATTCACCTATCAGGGCGAGGCGCTCGGCAAGCGCGTCAAGCCGCTCGCGCAGGAGCTCGGGTCGAACCTTGTGCTGCCGTGCGACGCCGAGGATATTTCAACGGTGGATCAGGTGTTCGCGCGTCTCGAACACGACTGGGGCGATATGGATTTTCTCGTCCACTCCATCGCCTATTCCGACAAAAGCGAATTGAAGGGACTCTACGCCGACACCTCGCGCGAGAATTTCATTCGCACGCTTGTCATTTCCTGTTTTTCCTTCACCGAAGCCGCGCGCCGCGCCGCCACGCTGATGAAGAACGGCGGATCGCTGCTGACGGTCAGTTTCGGCGGCGGCACGCATGTCATGCCGAATTACAACGTCATGGGCGTCGCGAAGGCGGCGCTCGATTCATCGGTGCGCTATCTTGCCGCCGATTTCGGCGATCGCGGCATTCGCGTCAATGCGCTGTCGCCCGGCCCGGTGCGCACCATGGCGGGCGCCGGCATCACGGGCGCGCGGGCGATGGGCGCGTTTCAAAAAAAGCATTGTCCATTGCGTCGGATGATCACGCTTGATGAAATCGGCGGCTCGGCGCTTTATTTGCTGTCGGAGCTGTCGGGCGGCGTGACGGGCGAAGTTCATCTTGTCGACGCCGGCTATAATATCATGTTGCAGCCACGTCCCGAGGATCTCAACGGCGAGGAGTAAGGCAATGAGGATAGCGCTGTCTTTAGGCTTGGTCTTCATTGCGGCGCCGGCGATGGCCGCGAGCGCGGATCCGACGACCGGCGCGCGGATCGCCAAAGCCGAATGCGCCTCATGCCATGCCGTTGGACCCGACGCAGAGGCCAAGAGCCCGGATCCCAAGGCGCCGCGATTTATCGATGTGGCGAAGATGCCTTCGGCGACGGAACTGTCGCTCAAAGTTTTTCTGCGCTCTTCGCACAAGAACATGCCCAACATCATTCTCGCCCGCGAAGAGATCGACTCGCTGGCGAGCTATATTTTGGGGCTTGGCGGCAAATAGCCGCCAAGCTGATTGCAAGCTGTTCCGCGCGGATTTATGCGGCCATCTTGCGTCCGGACATCCTGCGGCATTCCTCGGCGCAGCGACGGCATTCGTCGGCGCATTCCTTCATGTCGGGAATCGGATCGCACTCCTTGGCGCAGGCTTCGCAAGCCTCGGCGCAGAGCGCGCACATCTGTTTCGCCAGCGGTGAATTCATCAGCATCATTTGCGTGCTGTTGCGGCACATATCGGCGCAGGCGATCATCGCCTGGAAATGTTTGGGCTTCACATGCTCGCCGCCTTTCTCAAGGCAATGGGTCATCGCCATGCCGAAGCACATCTGATAGCAGTTCAGGCAGGCGTCGATGCAGGCCTGCATTTCCTTCGGGATCATGTGCATGATGGATCGTTCCTCTTAAAGGCTTCCGCCTCGCCGCCCAGCAGGCAGCTAGTTCGCCCGCCTCGCAGGTCAAGATTTGTGACGAAGGCGCAGGACTGGCAGTCAAGCTTCGGCCTTTGGGCTTCGATCGCAGAGGGGCCGCGATCTCGCAGAGGGGCGAAGAAATCAAATCCGCTGGCGGCTATTTGCGGGTTCTGTCCGTTAAGGCGCGGGCAGGGGAGTTTTCGCTCGGACCTGTGCTGATGGCGCTGCTGCGCGGCAAGGCCCAAAGGCCGCGCGTGAACGGCGGCAAGCGGGATGATCAATCTTGCCGGAGGATTTCCTTGCCGTGAAATTGGCGATTATCGTCGGGGATCGAAGGAGCGCGGACGCCATGACCGATACGATGACCCAGCTCGCCATCCTTTCCGATGCGCTGGTCAAAATCATCGAGCTTGGCCCAATGGCCGCGGAAGGGAAGGCGTCGCCCGCCGATCTTTGACCCGGTCGGGCGACATCGCCGCGCAGGCGCTGACCGCCGCCGCCACCTATGGCCAGTTGCCGCCGTTCTCTGAGTCCGTCGAGGGGCAACAGGATACGCATCCTCAGAGCTAAAATCTCAGAGCTAAAATTGCCGACGGCGAGGGCTGAGCAATGGTGGCGGTGGCGCGCCTCGACATTCCATCGCTCCGCTTCCAATTTGGTAACGTATATGATACCTCTCATAGAGATTGAAGAATACCTTACCGAGAAAGGCGCGAGCCCCTTCGCGGAGTGGTTCAACGCCCTCGATCCCCAGGCCGCAGCGATCATCACTGTTGGTTTGGCGCGGCTGGCTGATGGAAACGCCTCGAAAGTCGAACCAATCGGCGAGGGCGCGTCCGAACTAAAAATCAATCGCGGTCCCGGCTATCGGGTCTATTTTGGAAGGGATGGCAAGGCGCTGGTGATTTTGCTGGGAGGCGGCACGAAGCGCCGTCAGAGCGACGACATCGCCGATGCTTTGGCGCATTGGCGAAACTACAAAGCGCGTAAGGCGAAGGCAAAAAAATAGGTGAGGGTGACGTGATGGCGCTGACCCGGAGTTTCAAGGAGACTGTGCAAGCGCGGGCGACGAATGACGCGGCGTTTCGGCAGGCTCTGTTTCAGGAGGCCGTGCAACTTCTCCTCGCGGGAGAGATCGGCGCCGGCCGATCGATCTTGCGCGACTATATCAACGCGACGATCGGATTCGAGGCCCTGGCGGAAATCACGCAGACGCCGCCGAAAAGTCTGATGCGCATGTTCGGGCCCAACGGAAATCCGACAGTGACGAATCTGTTTGCGGTCATCAATGCGCTGCAAAACCGAACTGGCGTGCACCTTGAAGTGAGAGCAGTCACCGAGGCGGCGTGAACTCGGTCAGGCCCCGCCTTGTGGGAGTTTAGATCCGGTCGCAAACTACGGAATTTCCGCTTGTGTTGGCGCGGTGCCTCGCGTGGGAGGCGCCGCTTCCTCTTTTGGCGACGACGATCGCGCATCCGTCAATGCGTAATGCGACTGGACGCCGGCCGCGCCCGAGCGTTCCGGATTGGCCTTCGAGCGTCGCGCATGGTTACGCGCGCGCGGCGCAAGACGCGTATGCGCTGGCAGAACTGTCGCGGCGTTCCAATTTACTGTTGAGCTACGCGCCAAAATTGCGCGCCAACAGGGCTGCGTGCGCGTCGATTTGTTGCTCGCCGTCGATTTGCGTTTCCGCGGCGCGGGCGGCGGGACTCTCGGATCGCGCCAGTCGGCAGTCCTTTTTTAGCGCCTCATCGAAAAGGCGCGCTTATTCGCGCTGGTCGCGCCTGCCATCTTGAGCTCAGCGCCGCGGTCGACGGAGGCGTTGCCGTGACCGAAGGAACCGCCGTTTTTGGGGGCGCGGCGGCCGTATTGCCGAGCGGGCGACGACGGTCGACGATGCGCAAGGGACGCCGAGATCGATTAGGATGCCGTTCTGATGGCGCAAAAGAAGGATGACCCGCGTGGGCCACGAGCATCGGCATGATCACGCCTCGCATGAGGAATCGAGATCGGCCCGCGACGACGCTGCGACCGAAGATGCGGCTCACGGCGATCCGCACGCGTCGAACATCATCTACACCTGCCCGATGCATCCGCAGATTCGCCAGATCGGCCCCGGCAATTGTCCGATCTGCGGCATGACGCTCGAGCCCCTGGTCGCTTCAAATGAAGCCGAACCGAACGCCGAACTCGTAGATATGACAAGGCGGTTCTGGATCGGGCTGGCGTTGGCGGCGCCGGTGCTGGTCTTGGAGATGGGCGGTCATTTATTCAATCTGCATCACTTGCTAGCGCCGCAGGCGTCGAACTGGCTTCAGCTCATCTTGGCGACCCCGGTCGTGCTCTGGGCTGGCTGGCCGTTTTTTGTTCGAGGCGCGCAGTCGCTCGTGACACGCAATCTGAATATGTTCACCCTCATCGCCATGGGAACTGGCGTCGCCTGGATTTACAGCGTCGCCGCAACATTCGCGCCGTCTCTTTTTCCACCTGCATTTCGCAACATCGACGGCTCTGTCCCGATCTATTTCGAGGCGGCGGCGGTGATCACGGTCCTTGTTCTGCTTGGACAAGTCCTTGAATTGCGCGCGCGGGAACAGACCGGCGGCGCCATACGCGCGCTCCTCGATCTCGCGCCAAAAATGGCGACTCGGATTAACGCTGACGGATCCGACGAAGAGATTGTGCTGGATCTTGTGAAGGTCGGCGAGCGCCTGCGCGTCCGTCCAGGAGAAAAGGTTCCTGTGGACGGCGAACTCGTCGAGGGCCGCAGTTCGGTCGATGAGTCCATGGTCACCGGCGAATCCATGCCGGTGACCAAGACTGCAGGCGACAACGTCATTGGCGGCACGCTCAATCAGACTGGCGGCTTTGTGATGCGCGCCGAGAAGGTTGGCCACGACACCGTGCTCTCGAGGATTGTCGAGATGGTCGCATCGGCGCAGAGAAGCCGCGCGCCAATACAACGCCTCGCCGATCAAGTGGCGGGATGGTTCGTGCCCGTCGTCATTCTCATCGCCGTTCTTGCATTTCTTGCCTGGGCGATCTGGGGACCGGAACCCCGCATGACGTATGGGCTTGTTGCGGCGGTCTCCGTTCTCATCATCGCCTGCCCCTGCGCGCTCGGTCTTGCGACGCCGATGTCGATCATGGTCGGCGTGGGACGCGGCGCGCAGTCGGGCGTGCTGATAAAAAGCGCCGAGGCGCTGGAGCGCTTGGAAAAAATAGACACGCTGGTGGTGGACAAGACCGGGACGCTCACCGAAGGCAAGCCGCGCGTCACGGCCATCCGCGTCGTTGCGGGCATAGCAGAGAACGATCTATTGGCGACGGCGGCGAGTCTTGAACGCGCCAGCGAGCATCCGCTGGCGTTGGCGATCGTTCAGGCGGCAGCCGAGCGCGGGCTCGCGCTCAAGGGCGCGACGGATTTCGATTCCCCCGTGGGCAAGGGCGTCATCGGCCGGGTCGAAGGCAATGCGGTCGCGATCGGCAATCGTCGATACCTCGTGGAGCTCGGCGTCGATGCGACGCCGCTCGATAGCGACGCTGAACGCCTGCGGGAAGACGGCGCGACAGCGATCTTCGTGGCGATCAACGGAAAGATTGCTGGCGTCATCGCTATCGCCGACCCAATCAAAGCGACGACGGAAGCTGCGCTGCAATCGCTGCGCGACGATGGCGTCGCCGTGGTGATGCTGACCGGCGATAACTGGACAACGGCGCGCGCCGTCGCCAAACGCTTGGGGATCGGCGAGATCGAAGCTGAGATCCTCCCGGAGGACAAGAGCAAGGTCGTGACCCGCTTGCGCGAGGCGGGTCGAATCGTCGCCATGGCGGGAGACGGCGTGAATGACGCCCCTGCCTTGGCCGCCGCCGATGTCGGCATCGCCATGGGAACCGGAACCGATGTCGCGATCGAAAGCGCGGGCGTGACTTTGCTGAAGGGCGATCTCGGAGGCATCGTGCGTGGCCGGCGCCTCTCCAAGACAACGATGCGCAACATCCGCGAGAATCTGTTCTTTGCATTCATTTATAATGCCGCGGGCGTGCCCATTGCGGCTGGCGCGCTCTATCCGATCTTCGGGCTACTCTTATCGCCGACGATCGCCGCCGCGGCGATGGCGCTGTCATCAGTCAGCGTCGTCGTTAATTCCCTGCGACTGAGACAAGCCGAACTGGATCCCGAAAGAAAAATTGAGATGCCGCCGTTCTCCTATTAGCCAGCAGGTTGCGATGACGCTCATACCGTGGCGCAAAAGCGGCCAGCGCCGCGCCACAATAGCTTTGACGCGGCGGACGACGATCTTTGCACGCTCGGCCAACGGAAATTGGACAACCAGGGGCGGGCGTGTGATGGTCGCCGCCTGCACGCCGGCACGTCACCCTCTCCGCCACTCCCGATAGGGGGCAGCGCACTATTCATGAGCTTTTGCCGGCCGCGCCGCGCTCGCGCGCCGCATCGATATTAATCTCCAACTAGCGAAAGGGCTACGAAACCGAAATGACCAAGCTGAAGAAGGAGACTAACCAGCCCGCGCCCGCCAATTCGATCGCAAAGCAAGACTCCGACCGCCAACACATTTGCAATCAAAGGCAAAGCGGGAATTTGAGGCCATTGGTCGCATCGGCTCCTATTCAGTTCATGCAGATCCGAAATGGAAGGTGCCGCTGGCCGATCGGCGATCCGCACCATTTCGACTCGTTCCGGTTCTGTGGCTGCGCGTGCGCGCCAGAGGCCATTTATTGCGATACGCACAAGAATATGGCTTTTGCTCCGAACCGGGCGAGGACGTTCGTTCCAGGAAGAGCCGTTCTACTGCCGGCGACCAAAGTCTCTTAATGAACAACCGGGCTCCTTGCGAAATCGCTTGGCGCGCAGGTCGAGAATTTCGATGGGTCCGCTCGTCCTGCGCGCCAGTCGATGGCGGCTAGGCTTTTCTGACGAACTCCGTCCGCAGCACGAGCCCTTTTACTTTCTCAGCGCGGCAATCGATCTCGGCCGGATCATCCGTGAGCCGGATATTTTTGATCAAGGCGCCGCGTTTCAGGACGACGGACGAGCCCTTAACCTTCAAGTCCTTTATCAAGGTCACGGAATCGCCGTCCTTGAGTTCAACGCCATTGCTGTCTTTCACAACTACCGTCATCAGGCACTCCGAGCATTCCATAGCTGATCTTGCGCATCGTTATATTCGCCGAGGAGCCCGTTTGCATATCCCAGGCGATCATTCGCTCATTCAGAGGCCAATCGGCCATCCGCCTCGGGGCTTCGTCCGGTCGTGCCGACGCCTTATTCCGCTTCTTCGTCTGGATCAAGACGTCCAGAACTTCTCCTTCCGCCAAGATGGCGCGCGATGCCGGCGACCATTTTCGAAGACGGATCTGCCGAAGAACCTCCTTGATCACTGATCTCGTAATATCTCCTGGAGTATTTCCTCGACCGAGCGCGGCGAAATTCCGAGATCTTCAAATCCTGGCATCTCTGGCGACCACACAGTGTCGACCTGCATCAGCTCCACTTGATTGCGGGTGATGGGCGGGCTCGGGAGCATTTCCGCGAACCACGCCAGCGTGCGCCAAACGGCAAACGGGATAGGAACGAACATAGGCTTAAGGCTGGCTTCGCGGGCGATGACCCTGAGCAATTCTTCATACGAGTAGACGCGAGGTCCGCCAAACTCGAAGGTGATCGCATGCACGTCCTTCCGATCCAGCGCCCGAGCGATTGCTTCCGCCACATCTTCCACATACGCGGGCTGCAGTCTCGTGCGACCGCGCCCGAACATCGGATAGATTGGAAGCCGGCCGAGGAGTTTGAGGATGGAGGTGAGAAATGAATCGTCAGGTCCGAACATCACCGCCGGGCGAATGAAAATTGTATCTGCGAACGCGGCGCGAACCGCCAATTCGCCTTCGCCACGCTTGCGGATGTAGAGCGATGATGAGCCGGCATCGGAGCCGATTCCCGAGACGTGCGCGAGCTGCTCAACTTGGGCTCGACGCGCCTGATCGGCTAATCGTTGAGCAGCCTCAACGTGCACAGAATGAAAAGTCTCGCGGCCATGCTCGACGTATAGGCTTACCGCATTCACAACGCCGTAAGCGCCAGCAAGCGCATCGGCGATTGACTGCTCATCGTGAATGTTGGCTTCGATCGAGCGAAGTTGCGGATCATCAAAACCAAACAGGCTATGAGCCCGATCCGGATGCCTCGACGCAACCCGAACAAAAAACCCAGCCTTGCGGAGGCGCCAAACGACGCGGCGACCGAGAAACCCGGTTCCGCCGAACACGACAATGGAGCGCTCGTGCATGGTCGCCATGGCTCAAATTGGCCTGCTTACGTCGGGAGCAGCCCAAGTTCGTATAGATAGCGTCGGCGCCATGGCGCACCAACTGCATGCGTCTCGCGTGGATCGGATCAGCAAGCCTGCACAAGTCTGCAGAGGCGCCTCTGAAGCTGGGGAGTTTACGTCCGGCGCTCAGAGAGTAGCTCGCCTTAAATACCGGTGCTTAGAGGGCTGCGCGTGCTCTAGAAAGCGCGCGGTGCGCTCGTCTCCTCGCATAAGCTACGCACTGTCTACACCCGCGATATCGTTGTGCGCTTTAGCCTCGCACCGATCCAAATCTCTTCCGACCGGAGAGGGCCCTCCAAACATCGAAGGCTCGATGGATAGCGTCGCTTCGATGTTGATGCTAACCTTTGCGTGCAAGCCGTTTTCCCGTCTGACACGCGTACCGCGAAATGAGAGAACGATCAAACTCCGAGTGGTTATTGGCCCTACGGGCAGGCGATCAGAGTCAGGCCGTTGCGCTGGCTGAGCTGCGTGAGCTTTTGCTCGGTGCGATCATCAAATTTCTCTCGCGAAATGAAACGCCCGGAGGTTCATGGCTCGGCCAAGATTTGCATCAAACGGCGGAGGACTGCGCCCAGGAGGCCATTATCCTCATCCAGTCGAAACTCGAACAATTTCGTGGCGAGAGCAAATTTACGACGTGGGCCTATTCGATCGCTGTTCGCGTCACTCTTGGGGAGCTTCGGCGACGGCGCTGGCGGAAGGCGGCAGTGAATCGTGCGCGTCTTGGCGAAGATATGCCGGTCTGGCCGACTGATGCTCCAGAACCCGAGCGTAGTCTGGAACGGCGACAAGCGTGGGCTTTGTTGGTCCGCCTTATCGAGAGTTCTTTGACGCCACTCCAGCGAAAAGCGCTTGTTGCTCACGCTTTTCAGGGCATGCCGCTTGATCTTGTCGCCGAGTGGCTCGGCGGCAATCGCAATAGCATCTACAAGCTTATTCATGATGCACGAAAACGCCTCAAGGCCGCGCTACTTTCCGAAGGCGTTACGCATCAGGATATCATAGCTACGTTCGACTCGCCCCAGCGCAAAACTTATCTCAGCGATGATGGTAAGATTTTCCCGTCTCAGAGCGTCTCAAATACGGTTGAGTCCGGAAGCTAGGAATGAAACAAAAGGAATTTGCCCGCCTGCTCGATACGATCTTCGCCGCCAAAAGCGGGGAAGAGATGTCGTGTACGGATTATTTCGATAGTCTACCGCGCTACGCCGAGTTGGAAGCCTCCGGCTTGGACGCCGCCGCCACCCTCCCCGAGGTTCGTCACCACATGCATCAATGTTCCGAATGCGAAGAGGTGTATCTCGGATTGCTGGCGCTTGTGCGCGCCGAAAAGGCAGCGGATCGCGCGTGAGCGGGCGCTCGTCCCCGGGCTTATCGATCGAGTCAGCGGCGACAGAACGAATTTCGTCACGCTTTTCTTATATGATTTGAATTTCCTGCGGGAGGCATTTCTCCGAGCGAAAAAATCTCGCCGGTCCAGGTAAGATTCTCCACGCCGCGGCGTCTAAGAGACGTCCGAGCCGAAAAAGTTGGCTCGCTAAGGTCGGCAAAAGGGAGAACGCAAGGCATGTCAAATCTCTACGAGCGCCTCGGGGGCGAGAACGCCGTTAATGCGGCAGTTGAGCTTTTTTATCGCAAGGTTCTTGCGGACGGTCGCATCGCGCAGTTTTTTGATGGCGTCGACATCGATCAGCAAATCGCCAAACAGAAATCATTCCTGACCATGGCGTTTGGGGGCCCAAATAATTACACGGGAGCCGACATGCGCAATGCGCACAAGCGTCTTGTTGCGAAGGGCCTCAATGATTCGCATGTCGACGCGGTAATCGAAAATCTGAACTACACGCTCCGTGACCTTGGCGTGCCGGAAAAAGAGGTTAAGGAAGTCGCGGCGATTGCAAATTCCGTTCGTGATGACGTATTGAACCGTTGATCCGATGCTGACGTTCGAGGATCGTTCGGTCGAACTCAGGCCAGGTGAAACTGTGCTTGAAGCGCTGGAGCGCGCCGGCATCGACGCGCCTTCGTCGTGCCGGTCCGGCAATTGTCAGACGTGTCTGCATCGCGTGGTCGAAGGCGTTCCTCCGCCAGAGTCTCAAGTTGGCTTGACAGAGGGTCAGAAGGCGCTCGGCTTTTTTCTTCCCTGTGTCTGTTTGCCGACGTCGCCGCTGACGATTACGCGGCCGGACGATGTCGGAGCGCGTCGGGATGCAGTCATTCGAGCGATTGAGCCGCTCGCGCCGGATGTGATCCGACTGCGTGTCGACGCAGATGATTTTGCGTATCGGCCAGGTCAGTTCCTCGAACTTGTCGCGGATGGCGATTTAAGACGTCATTACTCGCTCGCGAGCCATCCCGAGGACGATCCATTTCTTGAGATGCATATCCGACTGCATGAAAATGGCCGAATGAGCCGACGGCTTGGAGAATTCAAGCCGGGCGACCGCTTGCATGTCGCGGGTCCGTCCGGGACATGTTTTTACGAAGGCGTTCACCAGGATCAGCGTCTGCTGCTGATCGGCGCCGGTACGGGTCTCGCGCCACTCTATGGCGTGTTGCGAGACGCTCTGAAGCGGGGCCATCTCGGTCCAATCCGTCTTTACCACGGCGCACGCAGCCGTGACGGTCTCTATCTTGATGAAGAGCTGAAAGCGCTGAGCCGGACGCGGGCGCATGTCGACTACCGACCATGCCTGCTTGATCCAGATGCTCCGGCCGGAGGAGACGTTGCGGCGACAGCCCTGCACGCCGAGCAAGACGTCAAGGACAGCGCAATTTTTCTATGTGGCGGCGAAAATCTGGTGAAACGGTTGAAGCGTGATTTCTTC
Source organism: Methylocystis sp. H4A (assembly GCF_015709545.1). NCBI lineage: Bacteria > Pseudomonadati > Pseudomonadota > Alphaproteobacteria > Hyphomicrobiales > Methylocystaceae > Methylocystis > Methylocystis sp. H4A. The sequence goes on from NZ_JADNQY010000022.1 coordinate 215,431, forward strand.
ATGCGCGGAGCCAGCATGAAAAACATCCGATCGGATGCGTTCACGCCGTCGGGGTAACGATCCTGTCATTCAACGGGTATGACCTTGACTTCTGTCGTCACGGAGTTGGCAATGAAGCATTCTCGGTGCGCCTTATCGTGTAGCCATTCGAGATCTGCCTGCGTCGGCTGCTTGTCCCCACTGCAAATAATTCTCGGGCGCAATTCGATGTGCGTGAGGGCGAGCTTGCCGCTGGCGTTCTTTTCAAGGCGCCCGACGGCGTTGTCCTGATAGCTGTCGACAACGAAGCCCTTGTTCGACGCCAGCGCCAGAAAGGTCAGCATATGGCAGCTCGACAGCGCCGCGACAAAAGCCGCCTCTGGATCGACGCGCTGTGGATTGCCCAGATAGGCGGGCGCGGCGGAAGCTGGCGTCTCGACGCCGCTATCGAACCGCCAGATATGGTCGCGGCTGTAATTCTTGTAGCCGAAATCGGCGCCATTGCGCGCCCATTTGATCGTGGCTTTGTGTTCGGACATTGTGACCTCCCTCGTCTTACGCATGTCTTCCTTCAACGCAACCTGGATGCCCGTTGAGCGCGGAGGCCACGCCTGACTGCCTATATGGTTCAGTCTTTAGATGAGAAACATTCCCAGTGGCTCATTGGATTGGACGGCTCTTGCAGAGCGCTCGAACCCCCTGGCGAACAGAAGCGATCCGCTGCGTGTGGGTTGGATCTTGCAGAACGCGATCTATCCAGCCCCTGATGGATTCAAATTACGAACCGCCAAAGCCGCGCGTCGTTCCTGCGTTGCGCGTGACGTCTTTGCTTTTCTAGCCACCGTGCCGAACAATGTGGTTGGTTCGATTCACCCAAGGGCGTGGCCCGTTATCTTGACGACGCGCGAGGAAATCGACCTCTGGATGACAATGCCTCTCGACGACGCGGTCAGGCCTAGCGACCGCTTGCCGATGACGCTCTCGGGATTGTTGCGAGGGGCGGGAAGAAAGACGAGGGAGGCCTCGCGGCCTGACGATCATGCTGACGCCGAACGAAATTTTAGACTCGGAAAAGAGCAACGTCGAAAGGCGAGATAGCGACATCGCCGTCGCACCTCCTCAGCAACGCAAGATCATCCACATCGATATGGACGCCTTCTACGCCTCCGTCGAACAGCGCGACAATCCGGAGCTGCGCGGCAAGCCGGTCGCCGTCGGCGGATCGCGGGAGCGCGGCGTCGTTGCGGCGGCAAGCTACGAAGCGCGAAAGTTCGGCGTGCGCTCCGCCATGCCGTCGGTCACCGCGAAGCGAAACTGCCCCGAGCTTATTTTTATGAAGCCGCGCTTCGACGTCTACAAGGATGTGTCGCGGCAGATTCGTTCGATTTTCGCCGAATACACGCCGATCATCGAGCCGCTGTCGCTGGACGAGGCCTATCTCGATGTGACCGAGAACCTAAAGAGGATCGCCTCCGCGACACAGATCGCCGAGGACATACGGGCAAGAATTCACACTGAGACCGGCCTTACCGCTTCGGCGGGTGTTTCCTATAACAAATTCCTGGCCAAGCTCGCCTCCGATTACAGGAAGCCCGACGGCCTCTTCGTCCTCACGCCGAAGATGGGGCCTGCCTTTGTCGGGGCCCTTCAGGTCGGGAAATTCCATGGCGTCGGGCCGGCAACGACGACGAAGATGAACCGGCTTGGGATCGAAACCGGGCTCGACCTCAGAGCGCAGACGCTTGCTTTCCTTCAGCACCATTTCGGGAAATCGGGGCCGTACCACTATTGGATTTCGCGGGGCGTCGACGACAGGCCGGTCCGCCCTGACCGCGTGCGCAAGTCGATGGGCGCCGAAAACACCTTTGTCGAGGATCTCTTCTCCATCGCAGCGGCGCGCGCCGCGCTCCAGCCGATCATCGAAAAAGTCTGGCGCTACTCCGAGAGCGCGGGAATACGTGGGCGCACCGTCACATTGAAGGTGAAATATGCCGATTTCCGCCAGATCACGCGCAGCCGCACGGGCGCCGCGTCGATTGCAACACAAGCGGAACTTGCTCAGCTCGTCTTCGCTCTGCTCGGTCCCCTGTTCCCGGCGACAATGGGAATCCGGCTGTTGGGCGTAACGCTATCGTCTCTCAGTGAAGAGCAATCGGGGCGCGACGAGCAATTCAGCCTGAGCATTTAGCGCAAGCCAAATCACGCCCGATGTTAGGGCGAATTCGCTTAAGAAGCTCTCGATATCCGCCGTTTCGGCATTATTGCGACCTGTACGAAGTTTTGCGTTCAGAGATGGGCTATGAAACAAGAATCACGCCGACCGGAGCCGACGGGGTCCAAGCCACCCACGTCGGGGCGAGCCGTCGACGCCCTGCGATAGATTCGCGCCTTGTTTCTGGCTTTCGCCCAAGCGAGTGCGTAAATTTTTCAATGCCGCTCGTTACGGGCCGTTATAAAATGAATCCGCTCTAATCACTACGTTTGTTCAAGGCCTGTTTTTGAGCTGATTGCGCTCATTAAAAGGATATGTTCGTCCATGTGACTCGAAGCTCCGGCAACGTCTGCTACGGTTATTACACTTCTGTTCTGAGACAAAGCCAATAGAGCGGCATACTTGCCGATTACCTGGCAGTAATAAGGGAGCCCGCAACTTAGTTCCACAGCGAGGGACATAGCATCGTCCATTATCTCGAGTCCGCACCGTCGCCAGCGACTCACCAGGATTTCCTGTGCTTTTACTGGTTGAAGCCTGTTCAAGGTAATTATTCGCAAATGTCTTTGAATAAGTATGTAGGTTCTCTTGAAGAGTGTTGCGGCTCCCGGCGAACCAACCATTATAAAGCTAATGTCCATAGCATTGTCGGAGACTACCTTCATCAATGTAGCAAACTGTGCGAGCTCTGTATGATTTAATATTTCATCAAAGTCATCTAATACAATCAATAATGGCGTTTTCACGCTGACCAATTCGAATTCCACGTCAAGATCCGAGATATCTACCTTATCAAATTGCGTCGACGCCATTCCCAGACGTGCTAGGATTCTTCTTAAAACCTTACTCCAGATTGCCTTAAAACTTGAGTTTTCACAGTTCGTGCGAACGCATGTGATTTGAGGGGCTGCTCCGCTCGCACAGTCTAAAAAGCAGCTGACCAACGACGTTTTGCCGGTTCCTCGTGCGCTGGCGATGAATGCATGCTCTCCCGGACTCGCAACGATATTGAGCAGTTCACGTAAGCTGGCTTCGCGGCCAACCAGTTCTGCTAGGGAAGAAACAGGTGTTCCAGGGGTAAATGTTTTTACGACAGTATGTATTCTAGCGCGAAAATCTTCTTTGGTTGGAATTGCCACTGCGGTTCCGGTTGGCACAGGCGCGACCTTGGCGGCATTGCGCTGCCCATAGGAGAGGCTTCGCAGCCGTCCAGCACCGCAGCGCAAAAAATAGGTGAACAATGGTCAAGCTATAGCAATTTCGCGTGCGCAGCAATGGTTTTCCCCGTGACTGCTAGCGTTGCTGCCGCAGGCAACGGAGCTATGACGTGGACCCCGCTTCTTGAAATGCAGCAGGGCTTGGATTGCCCCCGCAATTAAATGTCGGTCCCGGCCCAAGTGGGCGACTTTCTCGCATTTTCGGAAGCTTTCGCACGGCGCCGGCCGGCCAATTCCGCTCAATATCCGCATGCTGCCAGGCTTCCCGCGCCTGAGGCCCTCGACCGAGTGCAGCGCAATAACGGGATTGCCGTCGTGCAGTCGAACCTGCGCTGATTGGGGTAGGCCTCGATAAGGCGTCCGCTCCGCGACGTTCAAACGCGACAGCGATTGTTTCGCGAACGGCTTCATTAGTCATGTTCTTGGGCATAGCGCCTGCCCCTGGATCGCAGCGGGAACCTTGAGGCCTGTTGCGCGTTTTCAGTGAGGCACAAGTTGCGTGTCGTATATGCGCTCCGATTGACGCGGGAGCCGCTCGCAAGAGGCCGACAAGGAAAGAAGAAAATGGCGCTCGCAGAAAGGTTCCTCCTCACGACAAGGCCCGCCTTTCCACGAGGCAGGACGCTGGACGTCGGCAGGCTCGCTTTCGTGGCGTCAGCGCTTGCGGCTGTAGCGGCTATCGTTCTCCGGATTTTTGCACTTGGCCATCCGGTCATGGCGTTGTGGTTGGCGGCCGCTTTTTGTGCGTGGGCATTTATTTTTGGGGCCGCCAGAGCTTCAGAGACGCCGGGTCGCCCACGTAGAAGCGGACCGTGAGTTCGCCTCGCGTTAGAGATCTCGTCGGTCGTTGCGACTCAACGCCGCGCAATCGTAAGGCCTCCGATCACGCTTAACAGGGCGTTAGTCGCCCGAGGTCTATGAGACCTGCGCCGCGCCCCGGCGGATTGCGCGCACGAATGTAAGAGAGCGCCCCCGCCGGGCAGTGAATGTGACGATCGTGACGCGTCTGACTTTAACTATGTGCGACGCCGCCGCGTCCGTCCAACAGCGCCCGTGCCTGGGCTTATGGACAGCGCCGCTGATCTCTTCCCTGCGCCGCCTACCTCTCCCCTCAAGGGCTTGCTGCTGGGGCGGCGATGCAAAGGCGCCACTTGGGCGTCAGAGCGCATTAGAAATTCGCTTACCGGTAACCAATCGGGATCATAAATGGATCAGGCGGTTCGATCGGCGTGCACCGTTTTGCCGCAATTGAGGCATATTAAGTGAGCGATAAAGTTGCATATTTGACGGAAAGCTTATCATGCGCATGCACGTTCCCACGTCTAAGGCAGGCTTTTCGAAACTGGCGCCGCTTGATGTTTTCTGGGCGATTACAGCCCCAATCATCGCTTTGGCGCTGCGCGATCCGAACTTTCTCGACGCTCGCGATTTAACGGAAGGCATTCCTGCGAGCTATCTATATGTGCTTGTCACAATCATCTGTGCGATCCCCGCCTTCTTAGTGTTCCGGATCAGCGATGGAATGAACCATCTGTTTTCCGTTCACGACGCTTTCGCCGTTTGTGGCGCTGTCGCAGCGACGGTCGCTTCCAGCAGCCTTTTCCTGTTCGTTTTGACTCGCCTCGATGGCGTGCCGCGCTCTACGCCGCTCATTTGCGGACTGGTCCTGGGCGCTGGCTTGATTGTCGATCGGGCGATCGCGAGAGTTTATCATCAGAATCTCAATGCGCACAAAGCAAAGCGCTGCGCCATTGCAACGCCGCAAGACTTACGCCGCATCGTCCTGATTGGAGCCGATCGCTTTTCGGCGTTGACGATAAAGTTGCTGGAGCATCAGCGTCCGCGGACGACCCAGGTCGTCGCCGCACTTGATCCGCGGGACGCTTTAATCGGACGCGCTATCGCTGGGGTAAAGATCGTTGGACTGGTCGAAGATTTCGAAGCCATCGTGGACGAATATGGCGTACACGGCATTGAGATCGATGAGGTCTGGCTCTCGGATGACGTTACGAGTTTGTCCGATGACTCTTTAGAGAGGGTGAGCGAGCAATGTGGGGAGCGAGGGCTTAAGTTTACGCGAATCTCCGAGGCGTTGAATTTAGCGCCTTCGATCGTTCGCGCTTCCGGTGCCTGGCGTAGCGATGCCGATGACGCGATGAAACTCGGCGGTTATTTCAAGTTGAAGCGTGTTATCGATCTCGTAGGAGCCGGCGCACTGCTCCTAGCGCTTATGCCGCTGACGTTAATGGCCGCATATTTGGTTCTCGTCGATGTCGGAGCGCCAATCATTTTTTGGCAACAGAGAATCGGCCAAAATGGGCGTAGGTTTCTCCTCTACAAGTTCCGCACGTACCACGCGCCTTACGATCGGCAAGGCAGAAAGATTCCGGAAGACCAGCGTCTCTCCAGAATTGGCCGTGCAATCCGCGCCGCGCGACTCGATGAAATTCCACAACTGTTGAACGTGCTGATTGGCGATATGTCGCTCATTGGCCCACGTCCGCTCCTCCCTCACGACCAGCCGAGCGATCCGCGTCGGCGCCTCTTGGCGCGGCCAGGCATTACTGGATGGGCGCAGCTCAACGGCGGAACAATCGTGACGCCTGACGAAAAAGATGCGCTGGACATTTGGTACATCCATCATGCCTCGCTATGGCTGGATCTCAAGATCGTGGTGGACACGTTCTTGTTCGCGGTCCAGGGCGGCGAGAAGGTAAATGATCGCATTTTGCAACAGGCGATGCGCTGGCGCGACGAGAACGCGACCGTGAAGAGGCTCGTCCAGGCCGAGCAGCTCGCGCCAGAGACCTTGCTTGAGGCGCGTTCTCGGTACTGAAGAATGTAGCAGCTCGAACCTGTCAGGGGACGTCATACGCTTTTACCAAGAAGCCGGTCTGCGGATTGCGGGATGGTTCAACGCCGGCGTCGAACGGAACATCCAGTTGTGATCGACCCGATTCGTAAACAAATAAATTGCTGCGCGACAAACGTTGCCGGCCGGCAACTCTCGCGCGCTCCACAATTCCTAAGGCAGCGCAAGAAAGACCCGCTACCCGCAATTGACGGCGCTCACGGCGGTGCAACGTCAAACCGCCAGACCGGAATTCCCATCTTGCGCGCCTTGTCGGCGAGCTTCTCGACAATCCACGAGCCGGGGAAGGCGATCACGCCGATCGGTGCCGTTTCGAGCAACACATCAATGCGTTTAAAGGGCGCAAACTGATTGTGACGGCTCCAGTCCGCTTGAGCGCGACATGGGGAACTTTGGGATTATCCGCCGAGCAGGCGCGATCCGTGCGTCTCTCTAGGATGCTTGACGTGGACCTTATCGAGAGCATCGCAGATGATCATTGCAATCAACTCCGCCGGCGAAGGCGATCCGATGTCCGCTGGCCAAAAGCAATTGCGTCTCAGCCAGCTTCTTGGCGTTGAGGAAGTCCCGACTGTCGAATCGCAGCGGTGAGGGCGCGGTGATTGACCTTTGAACCGGAGCGCGTACGCCAGGCGGAACCGATCTGGGACGTATAGAGCTCGCCGGGATGGTCGCGATAGAATTCGAAAGCGTTGCGACGTTCGGTGAGCGTCAGTCCTTACGCAATCAACTCGACGGCGCTTCGAGCGCCAAGATGAGGCGTCAGAAGGGGGCGTGGCTCCGGTTCGTCTTCGAGAGGGCGATAGCCGCGCCATTAGTTCGAGACTTCTCGAATGTCGTCCATGGGCTGGCCGGATTGCGCCTCAGTCTCGAACCGTAGGAGGTCGGCGAGGGTCGACGACGTGCCCTCGATTCGGAGGAAAGAACGGCCTCCTTGCGCACATACATATAGAGGAGAAAAAGCTCCCGCCGCGGCAGCAGGACCGAAGCGCCATCGAGCCGGACCAGCGCCCGCTCCACGGCGCTCGGGCGACCGAGAAGGGACAGAGGTCGGTTCCCGGGCTTGGCTGCAGGGGATGGGGACGAAGGCGCGCACGACTTCCCCGCCGACGGGCGTTTCCACATAGCTGCCGAGGCGGGCGGCTTTGGGCGCTTGAAGAGGGGCGAGCGCGGACGCGCCGCAGCCGCGCTGTTATTGACGACCCATGCCCATGGTTCGATGCCCGCACGGCGCAAATCCGCCTGAAGAGATTTGCCGTTTCAAGAACAGGTGCAAACGACTCTCCAGCAACTAATCGAGGCCTTGTCGCCGGTGCAGAGAAAGAGGACGTGAAATATTTTCCGCGTTGGACGGCCCGTAAGGGATGATTTGCAGGAACCCTGTCGAGAGCATCGCAAAATTCGCCCATGATCATCGCGATTGAGTCCGCTCGCGAAAGGTATGCCGCGCGGCAAACGCATGCGCATCACGGCAGGCTAGTTGGCGTCGGGACGTCGCGACCGTCCATCATCACAGGCTTCGCACCGTGTGCTGAGAAAGAGCTTTGAAAACGGTTCCACGGCGGATTCAAAGGGCGGTGAGCGCTCTTGCATCGTTCCAAAAAACTTCGTCTTCCACAACGCCAGAGGCGAGAACGCCTCAGCCTTGAATCAACAATGAACTCAATTGTCCGCCGCTGCAATATTTTGCATATTTGCAATTGGCCAATTCAATCCCTATCGACTGCCAAGGCATCGGAAAGGCAAACTTCCGCCGTAGTTTAGATGCACGGTCGCCGCTGAATTCACTCCACGAAGGCTGAGCTAACGCTAAGTGGGGCTTTTGACGCGTTTGGGCATGGAACCAACAATGAGTTTTTCGATTTTTTCATCAAGGAGAGAGCGAGAAACGGGCGGCCCGCGCGAGGAACTTCGAGTGGGCGTGCGCGGCGACTGCAGCGATTGCGGAAGATGGGGGCTCATCCTTTCAGGCCTCACGTCCCTCGCGCTTTTAAGCGCCTGTGCGGACACAGCGGGCGATCCGGCGAGCTTTTCAAGACCCGCGAACCACGACCAGGCGGAAATTACGCGGACGGCAACCAAATTTGTGGCGAACTCGACTCCGGGCGCGTCTGGCTATCTGGTCGGACCGCAGGACGTCTTGGATGTCGCGGTGTTCCAGGCGCCGGACCTCTCCAAGACATTGCAGGTCGCTGAAGACGGCACGCTCAATTTGCCTCTAGCTGGTCAGATGACCGCCGCCGGCAAGAGCCCCTCGCAGCTCGAGCGCGAAATCGCCGCGCGTCTCAACACCCGCTATACGAAGTCAGCGCAAGTCACGGTCTTCGTGAAGGAATATAACAGCCAACGCGTCACTGTCGAAGGCGCCGTGAAAACCCCCGGCGTTTTTCCGTTACGCGGGCGTGAAACGCTTATGCAGGTGCTCGCAAAAGCAGGCGGTCTGGATCGGACGGTTTCGTCGAGCAACGCCGTGATCTTTCGCACGGTCGGCGAAGCCCCGACTGTGATACGCTATGATCTTGACACTATTCGCGATGGAAGCCCGGATCCTAGCGTATTTGCGGGCGACGTCATTGTCGTCGACGACTCCGCCGCGAAACATGGGCTGCAGACTATCCTCAGGCTGACCCCGCTTGCGAGCCCCATGACTTTACTATTTTGACGCCTGAGAGAAGGTCCCGAAAGCCAGTAGAAGAAAAAAGCCAGTAGAAAAAACATGACGGACGATCACGAAGATCAATTTTTGCCGGAAGACGAACCTGCGAGCCAGTCGGTGGCGGAGCGTCGATCCTACCCTATAAATGCGATTGATCCGTCTCGCGAAAGTAGTGGCTACTATTACGACGCGTCGCCAGTAGAAGCGGGTATTGATTTACGTAATTATCTACGGATTATTAACAAGCACAAGCTGCTCATTGTCACGGTGACGGGCGTGTTTTTCGTGCTCGGGCTATTGCAGGTGTTGCTTGCGACGCGGCTCTACACAGCGACGATTCGGCTGCAAATTGATCGTAACGTCGCCAAAATCGTTGAAAGCGGCAATGTGATGCCGGCAGAGGGCAGCGATATCGAATTCTACAAAACGCAATATGAGTTGCTGCTCAGCCGCAGCCTTGCGGAGCGCGTGGCGGCGCTCAGCCATTATTCACGAGATTTGAAAAACAAAAGCAGTTCGATGGACACCAGAGCTGAGGACGCTTCAGAGCCTTCGCCCGCCGAGCACCTAGAGCTAGAACGCCAAGCTGTGGGGGCGATCATGAGCTCCCGCGAGGTAAAGCCCGTGCCGGGCTCACGGTTGGTGGATATCAGCTTCACCGACACCGATCCGATGCGAGCGCAGAGAGTTGCTAACGCCTTTGGCGAAGGCTTCATCGCGGCGAGTCTCGACAAACGGTTTCAGGCTAATGCTTCGGCGAAATTATTCCTCGAAGATCAGTTGCAACAGCTCAAGCGTCGTCTGGAAGAGGCTGAGAAGACGCAGCTTTCTTTCGCAGAAAAAGAGCGGATCGTCGTTACGGCGGATAAGGCGTCGATCGCCGAGAACAATCTCGCCGCTGCGAATTCAGCCCTTGGCGGCATCGTGGCGGAGCGGATCAAAAATGAACAGCAATGGCGCCAGGTGGAGAGCGCGACAGGTTTCGATCTTCCCCAAATATTGACCAATAAGGGCATTGAAGAGCTTCGCGCGCGAAGCAACGAGTTGTCGACGGAACTACAAGAAAAATCTGAGATGTTCCGTTCAGACTACCCGGACATGGTGAAGCTGCGGAACCGTCTGAAAGAGATTGCTCGCCAACTCAGCTTTGAGATCAAAACGATTAAAAATTCGCTCAAATCAGCATATGAAGCGTCACTTAATCAAGAAAACGAAATGAAGCGAAGAGTAGAGGATCTACGCAACGAGACGCTCAGTCTTCAAAAACGCAGCATTCAGTATAATCAGTTACGACGCGAAGTCGATACAACGCGCGCGCTTTACGAAAATCTGTTGCAGCGCTACAAGGAAGTCGATGTGGCGAGCGGCGCGGGGTCAAACAATGTATTCATTGTGGACGCGGCAGAACTGCCGGAGAATCCAAGTGCTCCTAAGAAAACCAGATCATTGGCGCTCGCATTGGCGCTCGGGCTAATGTGCGGCATAGGCATCGCTTTTGCGCGCGAACATTTCGACGACAAAATCTATTCAATGGTGGAGGCGGAGCAGGCAACTGGATTGCCGATCCTTGGCGTCATTCCTTTGGTTAAGAACCCTGACCAACTTGCGGCGCAATTCGCCGATCGGCGGTCCGCCATCGCCGAAGCCTATCGCTCGACATGCACAGCGCTCCAGTTTTCGACCGAAGCCGGTCTACCAAAATCGTTACTGATCACAAGCGCGGCGCCTTCGGAAGGCAAGTCGAGCACGGCTCAGGGCGTCGCGCGGCAATTTGCCGCAACTGGCCTCAAGGTGTTGCTGATCGACGCCGACCTTCGCCGCCCCTCTCTGCACAAGACACTCGGCCTCGATAACGGCATCGGTCTGTCGAACTTTCTCACGCGCAACTGCGAAATGCGTGACGCTATTCGGCACGATGAGAATGAAATAGTTGAAGGTTCAAAATTTTATTACCTTACTGCCGGCCCTATCCCGCCAAATCCGGTGGAACTGCTCAATGGGCCTCGCTTCGCGTCGCTTCTGACTGCCTGCGGACAAGCTTTTGACCTTATCGTCATCGACGGTCCGCCGGTTGCGGGGATGGCGGATACGCTTGTCCTCTCCAACATAGCGAGCGCGACGTTATTCGTAGTCGCCGGCGGGCAGGCGCGCACCAGCGGAGTGCGCACCGCTCTAAAACGATTGGCGCAGGCGCGATCGCGGCCAATTGGCGTAATCTTGACCAAGTTCGACGCCAGAACCGCGGTAAGCCTCCGCCGAGGGCCGTCTGGCGATTGGGGCTGACGGCGGCGATAGTCGTGCGCGTGGCGCGGGGATCGTGTCCACTATCGATGATGGACACTATCTCCGATGACCGAGGCGGAAAAAGACGAGGCTGCGGGTTCCGGGGGCCGGCGGCGCTATTGGAAGAACGACGCGAAGCGCCGCATTGTCGCGGAGAGCTTGGAGGAAGGAGCGTCGGTGGCGGAGGTCGCGCGGCGCTATGGCCTCAACGCGAATCTGCTGTTCACTTGGCGGCGGCGGTTCGCGGCCGGCGATGCGAGCGAGCAGCCTGCGGTTTTACCGGTGACGATCACGTCGACGCCGGCCATGGCGCTTTCATCGGCGCCCGGGACCATCGGCCGAATGGAGATCATGCTTTCCATGGGCGAGAGAATCGTGGTCGGCGCGGATGTCGACGCGTCGGCCTTGGCGCGCGTGGTCAAGGCGTTGCGGCGATGATCCCGGTCTCGGCGGACGCACGGGTCTGGCTCGTCACCGGCCAGACCGACATGCGCAAGGGCTATGCGAGCCTGGCGCTGATCGTTCAGGAGAC
>NZ_JADNQY010000023.1:0-82500 GCF_015709545.1 Methylocystis sp. H4A
AGGGACATTCGACGAGCTTTGTCGGCGTTAATGCGTTCATGAGCGTCGATAGAAATACCCCTCACCCGCCGGAGAATTTGAGTTTCATTAGGTGTAACAGGGTCAGCAGCGATCAGTCTGGATCGTCAGGCCTATGCCGCCAGCCTATGAACATGCACGTCGTGGCCTCCATTGTTCTGCATGGCAGACATGGCGGCGCGTTCATGTTCTTCGGTCCGGGTTCGCGCCCACAGCAACAGCCCGCCGCGCGCTAATTGCGCCTGCACCCAATTGCGCTGACGACGTCGAACGAATGCGCCGACGCCCACGCCAACCAGGCTGGCGGCCATACCAGCGCCAATGCCCGCAACGATCGCCTCGGCGAAACTTCCGTAGACGGTCCAAACGGCGATCGCGCCAGCAATGGCGCCAACATAGAAGAGCAGGCCGATGAGCGCAGCTTTGCCTTCATTAAGCGACTCGGCTTCGATGTAGGAAATGCGAGGAGCTTCATCGCTGTCCTCGATTTCGACCGAGCGTTTCGATCCAATCTTTTCGCGCGTCTTCGCGTCTTCGGTGAGCAGGCTGATTTCGGATCGATCGAATCCATGAGTCATCAAATAGTCAATGGCGGATTGCAGCTTATCAAGCGAGTCGAACAGGCCTACGACTTCGGTAAATTCGCGAGACTGTTCGAGCGCAGTCGTTTCATTCGATTCCATGGAGTTCCTCCCGAAGCTCAGTACTCTTGAATCGAAGCCGGCCTCTGTGTGCGCCCTTGCCCATCTGAGCGGTCATTTGCCCTGTGGTCGGCGTATCAAATATCAGCATGCCCCCGCTTGAAGCCTTCGACAAGGCCAACCGCTAACGGAGCCCCGGAGAAAAGCTCTTCCAGGACAGATGCTGCGTGAAGCGTCCGCACATAGGCGGGACGATAGCGCCAAGGCCACGCAAGACCAAAAAAGCCGCGCAAGCGCACGTCCGAGCGGCGACGCTCCATTTGCAAGGTCTGAGCAGCGGGACCTTGGGCGTGAACCTGAAAAAAGGCCCGAGGCTGTGAACCGCGGGCGAGGTCGCTGCAAACGTCGCTACAATGGGCGACGCCGGTCAAATAGTTCTGAAGCGCGCCGAGGCAAACGGGGCTGCGAGCTGCGTCACGACGGCTTATTCCCGAACGTCATGCGGTTGCTTACCATTGCCGCCCGCCTATGATCTGGGATTGTGACGACTGCGCCCTTTTTATTCAACCGGGAGAATGACCGATGACAGCACGCACCGAGAGCGAGATTTCCGCCATTTCCGGGGCCGCAGTCGGCGCAGCGGTTGGCGCCTTGGTTGGTTCACTGTTCGGCGTGATCGGAAGCGCAGTGGGAGCATTCTTGGGGGCGACGATTGGCGCCGCCGCCCGTCTCGCGAAACACGCCTGATGAACCTCCGGGTCGCTCCGCAGTCGTTCCGTGCGGGCGCAACAAGCTGATGGCGAACTAAGATGCGTATTAGCATCGATCATTTTTTATCGCGCGCAGCACTTCAGGGTGGAGCATTGCAAACATGGCAATATGTCTCCATTGGTCTAGGAGCGCTGACAATCGCCATCACCTGCTTGCTTGTGTATTTGGCGATCAAACTTTCTAGCGCGAAAAGACTACGTCGCACAGAGACTGATCGGTTCACCTCTCGGATCGAGAATATCGTGGCTCGACTGAAGCCTATCACAGATCTCGACTCAGAAATCGAGCGCCTTGATGGCGAGGTGAAGCGTCGAGAGTCGGAAATCGAATCGCTGCGCTCATCGTATCTCGACCGACGCGCAGTTTACGATCAGCTAGTTCAGCAGGTTGCCATTTTCGACGAGAAATTAGCGTTTGCGGAGATGGGCATATACGAGCCGCACTTCGACTACACGGACAGCGAGGATTACAAGAAAGCCATATTGGCGAACCGTGAAGAGCAAAAGCTCATGGTGTCTGCCAAGATTGCTGTAACTTGCGCTACCACGTGGGCTGTGGACGGCAGCGCATCAAAAGGTCAAACGATGACCAATCGAAACATCCGCCTCACGCTGCGCGCTTTCAACAATGAGTGCGACGCGGCAATTGCGAACGCCCGGTGGAACAATGTCAATGCGATGGAAAAGCGAATACTGAACGCTCAAACTAAAATCGATAATTTAAACGCCTCAAATGCAATCTCCATCAGTCCTGAATATGCTCAACTCAAGCTGCTGGAGTTGTATCTAACTCACGAGCGTCGCGAGAAACTAAAGGCAGAGCGCGAGGAGCGCGCCGAAGCAGCGAGATTGGCGCGCGAAGAGCAGAAATTGCTCAACGACGTCGAAGACGCAGAAGAGGAAGAAGCACGCTACAAAAAGCTTCTCGAAAAGGCCAAGGCTGAGGCTAGGAGCATCGTTGGAACGCAACTCGACGCGTTCCACGATCAAATTGCGATGCTCGAGCGGGATCTCGCTGAGGCGCATGCTCGGGTGGTTCGGGCTCAAGCAATGGCCGAAAAAACGCGCTCCGGTTATGTTTACATCATCTCCAACATAGGATCGTTCGGAGAGGACGTCATAAAAATCGGCCTGACGCGGCGTCTTGATCCCGCCGACCGAATTCGTGAACTTGGTGACGCCAGTGTCCCGTTCGTTTTTGACGTCCACGCAATCATTTATAGTGACGACGCGCCGTCTCTTGAAAGATCGCTGCATACCGAATTTGAACCGTCACGCGTTAACGTCCGAAACTATCGGAAGGAGTTCTTCCGAGCCAAATTGGAGGACGTTGAGTCGGCCGTGAGGAAGCTTGCGCCGGAAGCATCGTTCTTCATGGACATTGAAGCACAGGACTACAGAGAAACGCTGGCGAAACGTAGCGCGACGCTTCTCGCGTTGGCGGAGCAATCTCCTAATTCATGTCCCGATGCAATTTGAACAATTATCCCTGCGTGGAGCGCCGCTGCTTACCCTAAGCGCTCCCCTGCCCGCTGGCCTCGATTTCGGCCATCCGCCGCGAAGCACTGCGGGAGACGTAAGGGATAAACCAAGCGAAGCATTTATAATCCCCCCGGCTATGTGCTCAATCGCGATCAGCGGCTTTCACAAATGTCTTTGGCTTTTCAGCCTCCTTAATGGCGCCTTCGAATCTCTGTGCGAGGTGCAAAGCATTGTCCATCAACTGCGCGCCGGACAGCCCCGCACTCCAGATGTGCGCCTTCACTGCGATATCGAATAAGGAAATTGCCACTGCAATCTCCTCTTTACTGAACACAACAGAAATGCCATCCCGCGAACAGTCGCCCATTTTATGCCGCCCCCAGTTGAGTGATCGTGCCGCTCGACCCACGATATTTCAGCGCGCCGGCCTCAACATAGAGCTGGCCCATATTGGCCGGTGACGTTGACGGCGCTGTGCCATTTGCAATGCCGATGACTCCAAGCGCGCTAGTTCCGAATGTTGAAGTTCTGATGCCGATATTTTGTCCGGCCGTCAGTCGCATGACCTCATTGCGCGTCGCTGAGCGCGTCACTAACGCAAGATCGCCCGTCCCACCCGCTTGGTTGATGCCGAAAATCGCCGCGACGACGAAGTCACTCGAGTTTGTAAAAACGATGCCCTCGTAGTTGCCGACTGTTGCGTTAGTGTTCTTGAGCCTTTGAATAGGCTCCACGGCGGCAAGAGTCAGGATATTTGTCTCTGCGCTTGCCCCGGTAACATCGATGGAATATTCAGGCGCGAGCCTACCAACGCCGAGCTTCCCGAGGACGTTGAAGCCATGCGGCGCAAGCCCTGCCTGCTGAGGCTGCGCGAGCCCGATAGCGCTATGTGATGAAACCAAAACGCCGGTATAAAAGTTGGCGTGACTTGATGTTGGGCTCCCGGAGAGGAACAACACCAGATCATCATTTGTAAGCTCAAAGGTGTCACGATAAACATCATCAGTCCAAAGAGCCGGCGTGTCTTGCCCGAAGGCCAGCCAGTTGGTGCCGTCGGCAATCCCCGTATCCCCGGATGCAGAAACCGCGTTTCCTAAATTTCTCCGCTTCGGGTTGGATGGGGAAAACAGAAGGTCATCACACTCCCACAGCTCAACCTCGGAAGACGTGCTCGTGCCGCCGACGCCGCCGCCGATGTAGTGCGACAGAAGGCTATAATATTTGCCGCCATATTTGAACATGAACCGGCAATATCGACCGCCGGTCCACAGTGGGTTAGAGGCGTATTTGGTCAGGTTCGAGAGATCGGTTCCGTAAGCAACCCCGGTGCCCCGGTTGACGCCGCCGGGCTCGTCTATTGACACATACCAAATGCCAGTGCTGCGATCCAATATAATGCCGTAAGCTTCAATGTCCTCGGTCCCGCCTGGAAGGAAGCCGCGATCTATTACGCAACCGTCGCCCGTGACGCCCGCAACTGTGCTAGGAACCAGAGCCGGGTTAAGCCCGTCGCTGTCGAGCACGGCCAGCCCAGCGCGGTCCTCTCCGGTGGTCTTTGATCCCCGGAAGAACATCTTGATTGATCCGTCGGTCGGGTCGTGAAATGGCACAGGAACGCCGACGCCATAATCATACCAAGTTCCAGCTGCGCCCTTAACGAGGATCGGGTTATTCGCCGCGTCCTTGGTGAGGCCGGCTTGGCAGTCAAGCGACCCATCGGTGCTATAAGCGCGACCGATCGCCCACGACGTTCCGTGGAGATACATATAATAATAATAAGCAATATCTTGGATAACAATTGGGTGGCCAAAAGCCGTCAATGTTTCTCCGCCAGTTGGCGATAGCACAGGACCATTTGGCGTTGCAATAAGTGGTGATCGGCTAACTAAAGAAACAATTTGAGCTGCAGCATTCACCTGCTGCGTGACTTTCGCGAGCACATCGACGCCGGTGATCGCGCTGTTCGGCGCGGTGTAAAGCTTCACGCCCATCAGCGCACAACTCCATTATTGACCGGGAATGGCCCAGTTCCGATCCTGCGAAAGTCTGTCGGCGCAGCGGCGAGATAGAAGCCGATTTCCAACCAGAAATTCCCGCCGGCGGGGAAGGCGGAAAGCGACGCGGGAGACAGCGAATTGAGCGCGAGAGTTTTCTCAGTATTGTCGTAGACGATGGAATTCGTCGGCGTCACCAAAGAGCCGCCAGTCTTCCATTCGAACAGCACAACAGTTGAGCCGAGCGTTTCGCGAACTTGCGCAAGGAATATCGCTGTCGTCAGATCGTGAACGGCGGCGAGGTCTGTTAGGTCGAGCGGGGTTGGCGACCAATGAGCGGTATTCCAGACGTTGCCGAGATCGATCGATGCCATTTCACGCGAGCCTTAGTAGAGCGGCCAGATATCGTCGGAGTAGCGACGCTCGGCGGCCTTGCGGAATTGAACCCTCTATGACCGATCGCCACGCTCGGCCATCACGTAGGCGACGAAGTCGGCCTCGGATAAAAACTCGCGCTGAAGGTCTGCGCGGCGCTGATACTCTGCGGCGATCTGCTCTCGCGTCGCCGCATACGCCGGGATACTCGGCGCGGCCGCGGCGATGCGTTCCTTGCCCTCGGCGACGCGGCGGCAATGGCGTCCGCGCTCGTAGCTCTCGCAATAAGCCGCTTTCGCCTTGGAAGGCCAGCGGTCAAAGCCCTGCGGCGTGCTCTCGCCGAGTAATCCAGCGCGCGCGCCAGCTTTCTTGGCTTGCCCTTCGGAGCAAGCGAGGCGCGCGGCTGCTGCGATCGCATCGTCGTCTATCGTCGTCATCGATTGGTTCCTTCTGTTGTGAAAGGGGCGCGCCGACGAAAGGATCATCTAAAGCCGGCGCGCCCGACCATCGGCGGATGAGCGACGCCGACGTAACTTATTCCGCCGCTTCCAGGCGTTCGGCGACGCCATCGCGCAACGTCCTGGCCCTCTCGCGAAGCGGCGCGACGATAAGCTGATCGGCCGCGACGGGGGCCGGATGAATGGCGCACTCTTCGCCGATGAGCCCCTTGTTGTATGGCGTCATCAAGCCATTGCTGAACGTGCTCACATGGAGAGCGCGCTCGACGCCCGCGCCATAGGGCGCAAATGCTGAGCGACATTTCTGCGTCTCAAAGATCGACGGTGCAGCGACGTACAGCGCATTACCGAGGATCGCCCGCGCAACATCGTCCGGACTGGCCGGTTGCGCCATCGTGTGGCGGTCGGAATATTTCCGTAAGAAAGTCTCCGCCGGGATCGCTTTGACAAGTTCGGCGAAGGCGACGGCGAGCGCATTGATTGGGCCTTCCAAGGCTTTTGCCTTTTCCTCGATAGCCGCGGCAGCGCGCTCGTGTTCGCTGGCGACACGATCGCGCGCGTCCTTGTCGCGCGCGCGTTCAAGGCGATCGGTCAGCTCCAATTCGGCAAGCTCGAGCCGCTCCAGGCGAATGCGCGCAAGATCGGCAGCCTTGTCGAGTTCGACGATATCGGCGTCGCTCGCATCCGACAGCAACATTTCGGTGCGTTTCTGGCCATGGTTTTCAACTATGGCCTGGACGCTTTTGTGCTCGCCGCGCAGTTTGTCGAGCGATTCTTCAAGCGCCGCAATCTGTGTCGCCGGCGCGCCCTTCTTTGGCGGCTGGAGAAAACTAAAAACACCCATGTTTCACCCGCTCATTTTCTGTCGGTGATTTGAGAATCACATGTCGCCCGTTGAAATCGCAACCGCGCCTGATTTCAATTTGGCGATGTTGAACATCTGGCGATCGCCGATCGGTTCGCCGCCGCGACTGCGCAAAATCCTGTGCCACGCGCGCCGCTTCGAGGGAGTGCTGTCCGGCAGTTCGTCGAGAGCAAATTCGCGGCGCCAGCCATTCGCCGCGTATGACTTCAAGTCGACGGCGAGCGCCTTGGCCCGCGTCCACAACTCGCCGTCGTAAAGGCCGAGCGCCGCGACGATCGCATCCTCGCGCTCTTGTGCCGCCATCTCAGCCGCGCGGCGACGCAGCTCGGCGGCCCAACACTCGTGCTCTTCGGCTTTGCGGAGAAGGGCGGCCGGCGTCATTGCGGACTATTTCGAGCTGCGGGAGGCTTTGCGCGCGCGAGCGCGGGCCGCGACGACGGCTGAATTTTGCTCCGAGTTGTCCGCCGTCAGCGCCTCGAGCGCTTCGTCGACCGCGCTCTTGACTAAAGCCTCGATCGCTTTTTGGCTTGAAAGCAGCGCAGCGCGCGGCGCAACTTTATTGGGAATTGCTAGCAGGCGCGTGCGAAGGACCGAATACTCAGCCACAAGCTGCTGAAGTGAATCTGCGATCTCGACGACAAATCCGGACTTGCGGTCGTATTCAAGCTCGCGAAGCAGGGCGAGGAAACTTTGCTTGTGGCGCTTCGCCTCGTCTTCTGTTTCGAAAACCCTACCTTCGCGAAAAACAATCCGCTCCGCGGCCTCTTCTGGCGTCTCGTTTTCGAGACGGACGCCGCGCACACTCGAAACCGGCCTCGCGCCTGGGCTAGCGCTCGCGCGCCATGCCGTCCCGACATAGGCCGCCGAAATTCGTCCGTTCGGAAGCGTCGGCAGATAGCCGGCCCGGACCCTGCGCCGAACCAAAGCTTCCGAGCAGCCGTCACGACGCCCGAATTCGCGAAAACTAAGACCCTCCAGCGCTGCTTTAGTGCTCATTTTTCGACTCGCCTTTCATCTCCGCGAACACGTTTTTGACCCTTGCACCTACGGATCCCCCAAGCCCCCGCATTACCCGTATAGGCTGCATCGCCGGGAGGACCCGCGAGAGGGGTGCGGCTCATGCCTGTCATGCGCGGCCTCGCGTTTCAGCCGCGTCGTCGTTGCGGAAGATATGCAAGCGCGTTTCACGCGCGCTCGGCTCAATGGCCATAACGCTGATGCCTCGTGCCTTCGCCAGTTCAGCGAAGAAGGCGTCGCGCCCGCGCCGATATTCGGCGATCTCGCTCTGCTTCAGCCGGCGGGGAATGTCGGGCGACCACTCGCTGCGGATCATCGCGCCGTTGAAAGTCATCTCGACGGTAAATTTCTTGCCGACGCGAAAGCGGGTCGAAAGGTGAGCCGTCACTCGACTCTCCCCCATCGAGCGTTCGCCCCGTTCGCTGCATCTCTCTCCTTAGAGAGAGAGAGATGCGAACAGCGGAACAAGCAGGGGCTGCGAACGGCCTGTTGTTCACATGCGAACGCTTCATTTTTCAATTGGTTATAAGCGTTCGCGTTCGCACCTTTGTTTGCAGCGAATGGTGCGAACAAAAAAGGCAGTTTGTTCGCAGGGTGCGAACGACGGATTTCGGTGTCCCTCATGCCGCTTTTTCCAGCGCCTTTTGGCCCCTTGGGGTGACACTCCACTTGCCAAGCGTCGATTCCACGAGCTTGTCGCGAGAGAGCCTCTGCAGCTTCCTGTTCACGATGCTCTTGGCGCGGCCGATGGCATCCGCCCATTGCTGTTGCGTCGCGTTCGGCTCGGCGAGCATGGCCTGCAAGAGCGCTTTGTCGGTGTCCATTTCCTGGCGCTCTCGATCGTCGGCTGATTGCTCGGACGCCGGTCGCATCGTTGGCAGGTGAACCTCGCGGCCCTTGGCGTCCAAGATTTCAGGGCAGCCTGTCACCTCGAACCGGAACGGCGCGGGCTCGAACTCCAGGCCACGCAGCTTGCCCTGCCAGTGCAGCGATACGATTCCGGTATCTGGCTTTTTCCAGAGGGTGAGATTGCCGTCGATTTCGTTGAGGATCGCGCCCGAGCCATAGGGCACAAGATTATCTTCGGAAGCGTTCTTGACGGGGTGCGCAGCCACAACAACGGACGGCTGGCCGGCGATCTGCGTCAGCGGTCGCAGGCGACGCATGAACTGCCCGCCCTGCACCGCGTCATTGATGTTGTCGCCATCAAAGAATGCCGCGAGCGTATCGACGATGACGAGTGCGAATGGCTCTTGCTCGGCGAGCTTTGCCAGGGCGGCGTGAACGGCCTCGGGTTTCTCGCGGCGATCCAAAATGATGATGGCGTCGCCGAGCGCGCTTAGATCGATGTTTAGGAGATAGGCGGCGATCATGAGCCGCATGCGAATGTCGTCGGGATTTTCGCAGGCGAGATAGGCGACGCGCCCGCGGTGAACTTCGCGGCCAAGAATGTCTGCGCGCCCTGTCGCAACGGCCAGCATGGCGATGACGAGAAAGCCTGTTTTCCCAGCGCCGGTGCGCGCTGTGAGCGCATAGATCGATGCCGACCGCATAAGCGGTTCGATCGTATAGGCGAGCGGCACATATTCGCCGGCAAATGTCGCGGCGGTTTTGAATGTGAGCGGGACGACTGGAGCGGCGTGTCCATTCGCGACATGGATCAACTCGCCTGGCGGCTCGTATATGCCAGTTGGTTCAACGGGCAGTGGCGCGTCGTCGTAAATAGGCTCATAGCTCGCGCCAGGCGGGCGCAGGCGCGTTTCGCGGCGCCGTTCGCCTACGGCTTCGTCGACATGCGATCGATCGCTCATGCGGCCTCGCTTTCCGCTCGGCGCGCGTTTTCGATTGCAGCAAGATCGCGGAATGTTGCGGTTGCGGCCTTCACGTGCAGGACAAGGCGGCGCAATTGATATTCGAGCCCAACATCGTCGCCCAGCTCGGCGTAGCGTTCGATGATTTCGGCGTTGGCGCCGATCACGCCGGCAAGCTCGGCGATATGCGCGCGGCACTGTCGCGCGGCGCTCGGGATTGGAAAGGACACGGGCGCGTTCATTTTCGCGCCTCCCGCATCATACCGGCGAGCCCGATCAGCGCCGCTTCGGCGCGCCCATCGTCTTTGACGCGCGCGAACAACTCAGCCTTGCTGGGCCATCGTCGGATGGCTTCCGAGCGGGCCGCGTCCTTTGCGCCATCTTTGCCCGGCGGAATGCCGATAAGGCGCTTCCACGTCGGCGGGGTCAA
The DNA here is from genome assembly GCF_015709545.1 of Methylocystis sp. H4A. Taxonomy (NCBI): domain Bacteria; kingdom Pseudomonadati; phylum Pseudomonadota; class Alphaproteobacteria; order Hyphomicrobiales; family Methylocystaceae; genus Methylocystis; species Methylocystis sp. H4A. The sequence goes on from NZ_JADNQY010000023.1 coordinate 9,862, forward strand.
GAAGGTCACAGGAAGTCCGGCGGCGGCGCAAACGCCTTCGATGACGCCCTTTGACCTCCCGAAGGCAAAAGCCCCTGTAGGGCCTTCCTTGGGCCGCGCGCCGACATATTCAACGAAAGCCTGCGACGCCTGCCAGCGGTAGACGACGCTTGCCAGAAGCGGCGCGTTGACATTCGCGCGATTGGCGGGGCCGTCGCGCAGAATTGGCATGTCGGCGACTTCGATCAGTTCGCCGGTCGGCGAGAGCAGCGCCAGCGCGCCTTTCGCGCCAATGTCGATTCCGAGGATCATCGTCATTGCGCACCCTCACTGAGGAAGGTCAGCAACGACTCGATGCTGTCGCCCCTGGCGCCGGTCGCGTCGTCGCGCCAGCGCCCTGAAAATCGATTGACCTTCAGCCCTGGCCATCGGCGAACGAGCGTCGCCTTTGGCGGGAGTGATTTCCCTTGATTTTCGGGAGCGGATTTGGTTTTCTCAGAAGCGATCGCCTTGCCAGACTGATCACTATTCCGAGCCCGGACGCCGCCCGCGTCCGGGTTCTTTGCTGTGTGGGCCATGCGTCACGCGGCCCTCGCGTCGGAGGTGCTGGTCTGCGGCTCGCCGAGCTTGCTCTGCGCCCAGCGGTCGAGAGCTTCCTCGGTATAGACGACGATCCGACCTGCGCGCTGGTAGACCGGGCCGAGGCCCGTTACGGCGCCCTTGCAGAGCGTCTGATATGAGCCGAAGCCGTATTTTCGAATGAGGTAGTCAGCCGCCGCGCGTCGGCGAAGATAGCGCACAACCGTGCTCATCTGCGGACGATCCTTCTCTAGAAGGTTGCGAGAACGTCTCGCAATCCGCATCCTATAAATCGACTAAATTAGCGCGTGTCACCACGCTGAAGCGGCTTCGTTTCGGAAGCGAAGCGGCTTCGTTTCGTATCGAACGGCGCCAACGCGCCATCCTCAATTAGCTCGTCGACAAAATTCTCAAGTGTTCGAGTAGTCGGCGACGGTGGTTCTTCCAGTTTCCAACTGTCACAAATCTCCTTCGCCAGGGTCGACTTATTCTTGCGTTTCTCAGGATCGGTAATCGCGACTGCCAGTTCACGCGCGTGCGGCACCCATGACCTGTTCTCTTTCCTTGCTGCTCCACTTTTTTTGCCGCCGCCGGCACCATTGATTTTTTGCACCGCGGAATAAGTCATCAGGCGTTGATGATTCTCTTCAGCACCATTATTGACATCGATCTTTGGCGCGAGGAGCATGATCCCGCTCCATTCGGTCTCGCCCGTCTCTGCGTTGACGAGGTCACCTTTTCGAAGATCGATCGCATACTCAGAGCGCGTCCACAGCACGGGGTCAATCGGAATTCGCTCCCGAGTATCCCCCTTGTAAAAGCCAGCGGACAGAATTTCTCCGGCACCCAACAGCACTAGCAGCACGGTCGTGTTTCGCCCTATTAAATTTGGATAAATGCCAAGTCGAACATCCTCCTCCTCCGCCTCTGCACAAGCGGCGCTTAGGTAATTCGAACATTGCCGCGGAAGGAGGGACGGCGACAGCGAAGACGCCGACAGCGTCCCAGGAATCTTCAGTATATGATCTGGTCCGTAAATACAGAGACTCCTGACGAATTTCCCCACGCTTGGCGCGACACTGAGCGCTTCATTATAAGCGACTCCCGTTTCTGGCTCAGAAATTACTATGCGCCAAAAGGCCTCCTTGAACGTCAGGCCATCAACAAACTCGTGCACATTTGGCGCGACAATAGGCGGGATCAACCGAACATTTAGCCAATGAACCCGGGTCGTTTTTTCGATTAATTCCGACGTCTCGACATTGTGAGCTTCGAGCCAACGACGCCGTCTAATCGGGCGATGCCAACTCTCACCGTTAGTCGTCCCCCAAGCCGCAAAGCACTCCACCATTCGCGTGAACGATATGTATGACTGCAATTCATCATTCGAATAACCGAGCAGCGAAGCTGCTTCTGCGATGGAGTAACCTGCCCTTATGGTCACGCCCCCAACGAATCCTTCCGTCCCTTGTTTGGAAGGTGGTGCGCCATAAGCAAGAGCAGTCAACGGACGCGGATCAAGGGGGCCGGCAATTTTCATAACCGCTGCATCTCGCGCGCACCGAAATTGAGCGTAGGGAAAGCAAGCGATGCATTCTCGCCTTGTTGGGCCGTCGCCCTATCCCTACGCAGCTCGTTACTTGGCGTTGCCCCGTGGTTTCTTCAACGGCACAACGTCGCCGCCCGCTTTCCCGTCCATCGCCGCGCTGATCGTCGCCCCGATCGCGTCCACGGCGCGTCGCAACGGTTCCTGATCGAGATGTGCGTAGCGCGCCGTCGTCTGCGGCTGTGAATGCCCGAGCAACTTCCCAATGATCGGAAGGCCGAGCGACGCCCCTGCCCCGAAACTCGCGAAGCTATGGCGCAAGTCATGAAGTCGCACGCCTTCGAGCCCGGCAGCTGCGCAAACGGCCGCCCAAGGCTTCTTGAGGTCTGCCCGTGGCGCGCCGTCTTTTCCGCCGACGATGATATGCGGATTGTTCTCGATACGCGGCAGCCGCACCAGGACCGCCTGCGCGGCCGCCGAGAGATAGATCGGCTTCTTGCCCGTCTTGCTGTCCGGCAAAAAGATGACTCCGCGCTGTAAATCCACTTGCGACCATTGGGCGTGCAATATCTCGCGCAGCCGTGCGCCGGTGAGGATTAAGAGCCGGATTGCGGCGACGGCGAAAGGATCAAGAATGCGTCGACGGTTCAATTCCCTCGGCGCGTGTTTCGCCCCCGGCTTCGTTTCGTCTACGGCCCACGGCAAGCCTTCCGTCTCGGCAAGCCGCAGGGCCTCGCCAATGCGCGCCAGCTCTTCGACCGTCAGGAAGCGCTCGCGGGCTTGTTCGCGATAGCGCTCTACTCCCCGAACGGGGTTTGCGTCGGCGTCGACATGGCCCGTCTTAGCCGCGTAAGCCCAAAGGCTTCCGAAGACGGCAAGCGCCTTGTTCGCCATGGTTGGTGTCTCGCGCAGCTCGGCGCGGAGCGCGGCGAGGTCCGCGCGCTTCAAATCGCGCATGATGGCCCGCCCAAGCCGCGGGCGGATATGAATGTCGACGATGCGCCGATATTCCGAGATGGTGTTCAGCTTCCGGAGCGGCTCGATATGTTCGGCGAGCCATTCATCGGCGATTGCATTGACGGTCAGCGCGGCGCGGCGCACGCGCTTTTCGGCCGCTGGGTCTTCGCCGTGAGCGACGCGCCCCAGGATGCGCGCGGCCTCGGCGCGCGCTTGCTCGGGCGTTAGCGGGCCATGCGGGCCGATCTTCACGCGGTGCGAGCGCCCGTCACGCCGGAACTGGCAGACGTAGGTCTTCTGGCCCGAGGCCAGCACATAGACGCCGAAGCCGAGCAACGCCGTGTCCCAGAGGAACTGTTGCGGCGGCCCTGGCGGGCGCCATGTGAGCGCGTCGACCGTGCGCTTGCTGATCTTTTGACGAGCCATCCCCCGACCGTCTCACGGCATGAAATATAAGCGCTATATAAGCGACTGAGATATATTCCAGGAATGTAAGAGAAAGCAAGAGACGGTTGACAGCCACGGATTTTCAGCGCTTATATAATGATAGGAAGCAGGAGAAGGCGCAAAACGACGTTGTTTTTCTCATTCGTAATGAGGGGGTCTGGGGTTCGAATCCCTCAAGCGGCACCAGTCATCTGGATTTGACCACAATATTTCAAATAGTTGCGCAAAGCGATATTTGCTAGTCCCACAAGCAGTCCCACACATCACAGGGTTTCGGCGCTCGGCGCGGCATTCGCCTACCCGCAGGGCGTCGGCGCAGCAAGCTTGCCAGAACCCGTTAGTCGGAGCAGATTTACCTCGAAACATCAGCCCATCTGGCGAATGCCGGTTCAGGAACTGTGACGATCCCGCCCCCTCACGCGATGGGCGTTGCCTTGAAGAACTTACTCGTTGGCTTGCTGGCCGCAGTTCTGTCTATGTTTCCAGTGCAAGGGTGGCCGGCCGGGCCGCTCACCACAGAACAACTGGTTCAAGCCTACGACAATAACAAATTGGTGCAGGGATATGCGACCGGGATGGTGATGGGCATCATAGCAATGGACGCGGAGGTATATTCGAGCACTGGCGGACATGTTTACTGCGCCCCCGGGAAGTTACCGATGAGCGGGAAGACTCTAGTAGATGTTCTATCAGAATACATGGGCCGACATAGTGCGTCTGGCTCATACCCTGTCCCCACGATTGCTGTGGAAGCGCTCAAGGAAACGTTCCCGTGCGACGCCGCTAAAAACTGAGCTAGCCACTCTGATCTAACAGCTGGTGAAAATGTCGCGATTTGATCAGTCGGCTTCGCATGTTACGGCGACGATCAGCGCCGCCGTCTCCGCGTCGGACGCGGCGAGGATCACGAATGCGATCATGTCGGCGGCTGGAATGATGACCAGGAACGCAAATCTGACGTTTGCGGCCTCCCTCGGCGTGCCGGCGCCGAACAGCGCGCGCCTCATAACGCCGAGATTGTAGCCGCCGATCTCATGGGAGGCAGACGCTTTGTCTTCAGCGCATCGGCTCGCCGCTCAGTTAAGACTCACCTTGTCGGGAAAGCTCTTGTGGGAGAGCCGCAGGAAGTAGGCCCAGGCCGCTTCAGCATCGTGCGCTGCCGCAGCGGCCCTCTGGATCGCGTCCAGAGGTTCAATGATGGGGTGGTCGTGTAGGACGCTTTCGGTGAAGTCGAGAAGCGCCCGGTTCGCTGCGAAGGCGGATCGCAGCGCTTGCCGGAATGCTTCCTTGGATTCGGCGCTCTCGAACGGCGAGGGCCGCTTTTTCGGCTTCGCCACCTTTAGTCTTCCCAATCGTATATTGACGAATACCGCCCACCCAGACCCCGGAGCGAACGCCGGCGCAAGCGCGCGTTTTCGCGCTCAAGATCACGGTGCGCATATTCCGCCTCAACCGCAGCGCCGCGCAAGTTCGCTTCTGAGAAGGAAATCTCCTTGTCAAAGGTTGGAAACCGTCTCCGGTTGTTATTATACCTGTCGATCTCTGAACCGGCGCCCTGCAAAAGCGTCCCTACCGCCTGCATCCGCGCGGCACTGCGCGCACGGCTGGCCGCGACGCCCTTGGCGTTGTAAGTGTTCACGCCTTCCAGCAAGGCGTTCTGAGACTCGTAATTGAGCTGGTTGGACTGCTCCAGTCCGCCGAACATCTCCAACGCCTTGTAGAATTCGCCTTGCCGCTCGATGAGCGCCTCTTGGTTGATGACGCTCGTATCTTGCGCCCCGCCGCCGGAAGCTGCAGCGAGCGCCCGCGATTTGGACAGCAACAGCTCCTTATCCTGCGACCGCGCCTGCGCCTGGCGCTGCGACCCGGCGAGCGCCGTGTCCGCAGCGTATTTCAATCCCTGCGCGCGATTGGTGGCGTTGATCAGATCATACGGACGCGAGGCGTCGATGGCCGCTGCGCTGTCCATCCCTGATTTATACTCGCCATAGCCGCCGAGCAGCGTTCCCGCCACACCGGCGCCGGCCGCCGCAATTTCAAGCCCGCTCATTTCCCATCCAACTCCCGCTCGCCCTTCGCCCAGGCGAATGCAATTCGCCTTGCCGCCTCTAGCGGAGAAAGATCGACAGTCTCAATAGGACCGCCATCCTTCCCGGAGTGCTCATGGCGGTCGACGAACATGCCGAGATGCTTGCCGATCTTTTCCAGCGCGCCGAGCTTGTCGTGGAACTTGATCTTTATACCGTCGCGAGTCTGCGCGACCTCCGCAATCGCCGCAGCCGTGTCGTTGTCGATCTCGGCGCTATCCAGCATGGCGACGCCGTTGCCGATGGCCTCATTGCCTTCAGCGTCCTTAATGGCGATTCCTTCGCCCCATCGGACGGCTTTCCGAATGTCGGCGTAGCCGATCTTGGCCAGTTCAAGCAGGGTGCGCTCTATCGTGATCTCGGCGCGCTTGGCCGCTGCCGCTTGGATTTCCTGGACCCTTATCGCAACCCTATCGTCAGCTATCAGCCGGGCGGCGTTCGCGTCCATGGAGCGCTCGTCGCCCTCATAACCGGCGTTCGCATATGCTTCGCGCTGAGAGGCGCCCTTGGCGATCTCTCGGGCGAAGATTTCGTGGCGGGGGTTCTCCAGAACTGGCATTTCAATTCCCTATGGGCGCCCGCTCGATTGCGAGAGCCGAAAGATTTTCCAGCGCCACATTCTTGGTCTCGAGACCGGCTCTGAGAATGACGCCATCGGAAGTGCGGACGACGCACCACTTGTTGACGGGACCGCGCCATTTGACGCGAAGATCATCGCCCACGCTCTGATCCTCTTCCTCTTGGCCAGTCATATCGAAGCGGCTCAGCTCGACGGCGCGAACGCCACAATGCCAGACATCGCAGACCAGAAGCTCCATACGCCACTCGCAGGAATCGACGGCGACTTCGATCAGGTCATACGGCTTTAGTTGCGAGGCGACGTGCCGCCAGAAATCGGGACGCAACATATCCTCGGGCTTTATGCTTTCTTCGACCGTCACGAAGTAAATGGCGCGCATATGCTCCGCGAGGGCGAAGCGGCGTTGAAGCAAGGCGGGCGTGTCAGTCAATTTAATGTCTCCATTTCCTCTAGGTTTGCGATCAATCCGCGCACGATCTCGGCGGCGGCATTGTTGGCTTCGCCGTTTTGCTCGGCGAACCGAAGGCCGTCATTCAGGTGGCGGCACGCCCGACGCAAAGACACGCCGCTCGGGTCGATCGCTGACAGGGCGGCGTCCATCACGCAGGCAAGCGCTATGGCGGTTTGGTTTGTGTTGGGCGAAGACATGAACGGAATCATAGGCGCGTCGATTCTTAGTCGCCATGCAGTGCTTGCGGGTTTTGCGGACTTTGCGGAGTTTTTGTCTGCGCTCGCCGAAAATACTGGCGCACGCGTTCGCTCGTTCGGTCTCCAGCGTGATAGAGGCGCAGCGCCTCGCCATCATCGTCAAGCAGCATTTGAAGCGCGGGACGCGAAACTCGCCATGGGCCATTCGCGATCCGGCGGCCGATGCGATAGACGACGCACCAGTGCTGAATCGTTCTCGGCTTTACGCCCGCGATTGTCGCCGCGATGCTGACGGGGATCGTTTCGGAGGCGTCGAACGGGCGCAGGACGTGGTCTTCCTCAATCATGCCGCGACCCTCGCTTCCCGCAATAAGCCAGCGAGCCCGATCAGCGCCGCTTCCGCCCTCCCATCGTCTTTGACGCGCGCGAACAATTCGGCATGGCCCGGCCATCGCCGGATGGCTTCCGAGCGCGCCGCGTCCTTTGCGCCATCCTTGCCCGGCGGAATGCCCACCGCGCGTTTCCACACTGGCGGCGTCAGGAAGGCCACAGGAAGCTCAATAGCGGCGCAAACGCCTTCGATGACGCCTTTAGACCTCCCAAAGGCGAAAGCCCCTGTAGCGCCTTCCTTGGGGCGCGCGCCGACGTATTCGACAAAGGCCTGCGACGCCTGCCAGCGGCGAACGATGCTCGCCAGAAGCGGCGCGTTCACGTTCGGACGATTGGCGAGGCCGTCGCGCAGGATTGGCATGTCGGCGACTTCGAGCAGCTCGCCATCGGGCGAGAGCAGCGCCAGCGCGCCTTTCGCGCCTATGTCGATTCCGATGACGTTCATTGGCCGCCACCTTCGATAAGATCAAGAACTGCCCCCGCAATGCCTACGGGCGTTCCATCGGCCTCGCGAGTTAGCGCGCTGCGGATGGCCTCAGCGGGTGTCCCGAATTGCAGGGCGAGCGACAAAGCGACAGCAACATCCTTGGCGTCGCTATCTAGCGGCGTGCCCCCCTTGGCTTGGCAATCAATGAAGACTTCAGCCAGTTGGCCATCGGGGAAGCGGGAGAAGGTCGCGGTATAGGCAGCGCCGCGAAATTCAAAGCCGATGGTATCGCCCGCGCGGCGATTTGGGAGGCGGCGGCGGTTCATGCGCGCCCCCTTACCGGCAGACACTCGCCGCATATCCACACGTCGCGACCGTCATCGCCGAGCCAGGCGAATTCCGCCAAATGGCCGCAGCGGCAGAAGCGGTCGGTTATCCCATCCCGTGCGGCTGCAGCGTTCCGGCTATCGGCTTCGCGCTGAAGGCGGGCGGGATCATAAATCGGGCTCCTTGTCCCAACTGTCCCACTTGTCCCAACTGTCCCAAGCGTCCTATTTGTCCCACCGTCCCGCATTGTCCCAGCGGGACAGACTGTCTCAGCGTCCCGATTTGCTGTCCCACTTGGGACAGAGCGTGGGACAGCTGAACCCCTAGAAGAATATGGGTTTGAGCCGTTATGTCCCGCTGGGACACCCCCATACTGTCCCGGCTGGGACAGTATGGGACAGGCGGTCTTCGCCAGATGCTTTTTGGCCAGCTCGCGGAGGCTCATTCGCGACCTCCTTTCAGCTTCCGATCGACCGACGACTTGGACATGCCGAGCCGGTCGGCGATCTCTCGCACGCTCGCGCCACCCTCTTTCAGCGTGCGGATGGTCTCGGCGCTGTCGTCGACGACAATCTCGCCGGTCTCCCATCGGTCTTCGATCAGTCGCGCCTCGAATGGCGCAGCGTCGTCGCCGAAGAAGCCTCTCGACTTCGTGAAGTGAACCTCGAAGCGCGCACCTTCGGAGGCGTCATAGTCGACAGGCCGCTTGAGTGAGATCACGCTGTCTAGAACGTCTTCCTTGCGCGACGTTCCTCGCTGACCACCGCCCTTGCCGGCATGATGAATCAGCACGACCGATTTGCCGGCGGCGCGTTGACGTAGCGCCCACGCCTGCACAGGTCCCCAGGAGTCTGCTTCATTCTCCCGGAGCGCCTGACACACGGTCGAAAGATTGTCGACGACGATAAGGTCGGCGTCGGCGATCTCGGCGGCGTAGAAGCGCTGCGCTCCAGGATCGGCCAGGTCCGGCAACCCGTCCTGTTGAAGGTCGGCGGCTACGAGCCGGAAATTATCCTCGGGCGCGTCGAAGTCTGCGCCGGCGACGATCGTGGCGTATCGATCTTTGATCATCGCCGCCGGCATTTCGCCGTCGATATAGACGACGCGCTTGGGACAGGGCGCGCGCCAGCGGAGAAATGAACCGCCTCCGGCCGTGGCATGGGCGATATTCAGTCCAACCCAGGTCTTTCCTATCCCGCGCTCGGCGAAGATCATCGCCAGGCCCTTCGACGGCAACCATGGCGACATCAGAAACTCACGCGCAGGAAATTCGCGCTTCAGCAATTCAGCGCCGGTAAGCGCCAGGAGCCCTTTTGTATAGGCGGGAACGAAGCCCCCCGCGGCTTCCGGCTCCGGCAGCGACACGCGCAGCAACTCGCCGGGTGGATCGTAAGCGCCAGAACGCGGCGCCGACACCTCATGCTCGCGTCGATATTCCTCTTGCGCTCCTCGAAATAGCGCGGAAGCGCGGAGACTGTCCGTCGTTTGGATTGTCATAGCGCGCCCCCGTCTTCTTGGGGCGGGAGCGATTTGAATTCGCCAATCGCGTCCACGACCACGGCGCGCGCCTGGCGCAGCGCAACCTCGATAACGCCGACGTTTTCGGCGCTCGCGGCAGCGGCGATTGCGGCTCCGGTGATGACAAGCTGATCGCCAAGCTCGGCAATGAAATCAAGCGCGAGCAAGCGCTGATCGCGCTCAGGGCTTAGACGGGCGCTCATTGCCTTGCCTCCACTGTCGTGAAGGCGAGATCGGCCAGAACACGCGCCATCGGCTCGGCAACGCCATGACGAGCGATCATCCACGCGATGCGACGCGCCGTTAAATCGGCGACTACAGCGTCGTCGGCGACGGAGATCGGTTGAAAGTTTGAGCGGGCTTGATTAGACTCAGGAACACTCGCCGCCACAGCGATGTATTCCCGAGCCCGGCCCGCGTCAGCCCGCGTGGCCGGGTTCGATGTTTTGGAGGCCATGGTTCAAGCGACCTCCCCGAGCAGGCGGTCGATTTCAGACTCGGGAACAACCGTCCGATTGCCAATCCGAACGAGGCGGAGTTTTCCTTCGCCCGCCAGGTTGTAGAGATGCGAGCGGCTGACGCCGAGGGCTGCGCATGCGTCGTTGATACGTCGAGCGCGCGGCTTGAAAGCGTCTAGCGCCCCGTAGGCCGCAATGCCGGCCTGTCGGTCAGTGGTTTCCGGTCTTGATTCCATCCGCAACTCCTTCGCCGCGTCTGGTTTGGTGCGGCTACGGATGGATGATGGCGGTAGGCGGACGGACTCGTCACGGACAGGTTGCGACTTTTCCTATTTGTCCGTTTTTGGCTCGCTTAGAGCCCTACCTAAGAACGTCCCGCGATAAGCGCCCGCAGCAATCCTTTTTTCCCTCTCCAACTCTTTTCTGGCGCGCTCCTGCTCCGTCTTCGCGCGCTCTTTCTCGCGATCCACTCGCAAACGACGGATGCGCCTCTTAATAGCCTCATCGTCTTCATGTGGAGGGACGATCAGCTTCGCTACCTCCGACACAGCCTTATGCGGCTTCACGCCGTTGGCTATCTGACGATCATGTTCGGCCAGCAGGCGGTCGTTAAATTCTTTCTCGGGCCGCTTACCTAGCTTTGGATCTTCTAAGGCTTTCGTAAACAGACGGAGAGCCTCTTTCCTTCCGACTTGGTAAAGCACCGCCAAGGCGGCCTCGCGGGCAAACGCCTCGGTTGCCGCTATTCTTGCGGCTCGTTGCTCGGCGCTCTCCCCCGAGACATCTAAAATCGTCGTCCGAATTGGGAGACCAAAGCGATCATGACTGCTCGTCGCCCTTGCGCGTCCAGATAATTGATTCAATCCACCCATCGCGCTGCATCTCGCGCGCATCGAAATTGAGCGCAGGGAAACCGAGCGATGCTTTCTCGGCTTGTCAGCTGGCCGGCCTATCCCTGTCGGTCGACAATGTGGGGGCGGGCGATGAATCACGCAAGCGGTAGGGCTTCGCGCCTTCGCGCCTTCGGCCAGCGCGGTGCGGCGCTGGAAATCAGAATGGTCTGCGGCCTCGCCGAGAGGATGAGGCCCCGCTGCCCTTGCCCAATAGCTCCATGGCATCCTCGGCAATTTCTTCAGGCTCGTTCTGCCCGTCGCCTTCCCCGGTCGCGGATATGGAAGGCCGCGGTGATCGGACTGGTGACGCTCGCATTCCTCGGCGTTCAATCATGGGATAGCATCAAGCGGGTGGCCTCTTCGATCATTGACGCGGTTCATTAGCGTTTCGGCTAAATTTAGCCAGTAGACTAAACCGGTATTATAGCGCAGACGGTCTAGTGCCCCTTCAATCTGGTCTCAAGCTCTGTATTACCAACACCTGAAGCATCCAAATCGAGCCGTAGATTTTCAAGCAAAACATCAGCAAGCCTCAAACTCGCATCAGAGGTCAAATGTGGCGATGCATCTATATATAGAAGCTGACCGCTCTTCCAATTACTGCACATAAGTATCCCGTTGGTGAGCCGCTCACACAGCTCGTCATGAAAATCGATCACATTTGCTAGGCCAATTCTCTCGATTCTCTCGTAAATTCTTGACAATGGTTGACGCGCGTTACGCGAATCGATCGCAGTTACAAGACATGCATCGCGGCGCACAACAGAAGAAAAATATTCTCCTTCGCTTGAGCATACTCGTGGGATATCATTTATAATGAAGACTCTGAACCCGAGGATATTCATTTGATCGACAAAGCGTTCGAGCGATGCCGAAAATCGATTAGCGATCTCGTCTCCAGCCCATAGGCGATCTCTCGCGAAGCTCAAAACGACGATATCGTTTCTCTCTCCTACCTTCGCCATTCTGGCGATTAATTCTTCCGCGCCCCCTTCTGGACAAGTGCGGCTGTCGCATTGATCGATCATAGACAGGAAAAGCGAACGCCCAGTCAGATGTTGCAACCGACGACCGGCGCGTTCGCTCACGACTCTGAGCGGAGGAAGAAAATTTCCAGCATGGGAATCGCCGAATAACCATATCGACCCATTCGGGGCTCCCGCTCTCAGGCACGTGTTTAAGCCGTCTGGACCTGGCATATGGCAAGAGTTGCTTTCGAGAAAGGAACGCTCGAGCATAGTGACGGGTCCTCTGAATAAAACGGGACGAGCTATCCACAAGAGCGCGACAATAGAGGTCGCAACCGCTGTCATTGTTGGAAATGTCACTAGCGCTGATTCGCGGGTCAGGCTCCATGATGCATTTCGGAGCGGTCGTTCAATTAAGTAAAAAGACGCCATGGACAAAGTTGTAGTCGCAAGAACATAGGCTGCAAGAGACCATCCCACGGGAGCCACGAGTTTGACGAAAACAGCGACGGGCCAGTGCCATAAATATAGCGAGTACGAAATCCTGCCGACGAACTGAGTTGTCTCATGAACGAGCAACGCATTAGGCCGCCCCAGCTGACTACATAAAAAGAGTAGAGTCCCGGCTGACAGTATGCAGAGGACTGTCGCAACGTTCTCCGCCACACGTGTCGAAAGCATGATCTGGATGACTGCGGCCATCACAGCATAAAGCGCGACGTTTCGATATGTCTCTCCGGCGGTGCGAGGAATATGCCGGCTTAAAAAATAGACGAGTGCTCCTGCGAGCAGTTCCCAAAATCGGAAAACGGGGAGATAAAAGGCCGCTATTGGCCATCTGTCCCAAGTGAAAATATAGGCGACCAGACTGATAGCGCCTATAGTCACAAGAATCGCCAACAATAGGCGTTTTTTTGGATACAGCATCAGAAGCAAAATCGGGAAGGCAAGATAGAATTGCTCCTCAACACCCAGCGACCAAGTGTGTGTGAGCGGATTCCACTCGGTCGAAAGCCCGAAATAGTCTTGTCCTGACACCCATAGAGCAACGTTAGACATACCGAACAATGCGGCAAAACCGGTCTTTATTGCGCCATTACTCCGAGGAATAAGCATTGCGCATAGGAGGACGGAAGCCGTCACCATCACCGCCAATGCCGGGAAAAGGCGCTTGATCCGGCGCATAAAAAAAACATTCAAGCTGAACGAATTAGAATCAATCTGCAAAATTATAGATCTGGTGATGACATACCCAGAGATGGCAAAAAAAACGTCGACGCCTAGGTAACCAAAGGGAAGAGCTGTCTTGTCGAAGTGAAAAATGATTACGCTAACAACTGCCAACGCTCGCAACCCGTCAATCTCTTTAATGTGGCGAGTATTCATTAGTGTCCTTCGTCTGGTCCCGTCGGAATTTGCGCAGCAAACTTGGCTAGAATGATGCGCTTCATTGTGATGTTCATGGGCAAGAAAAAAACGCCCCGTCGCGCCAACCCGCAATCGAGGCGTTTCTGTCCGAGATCCCTAACCGCCGACATGCTGAAAGTGTAGGCGCTCACAGCCCTCGCCGCAAATCCTCGGGCAGGAGCCATTCGGCTAGATCATCGAAGGCCCGCGAGACGCGCATCGCCGAGCGCGCGAGTCTCATACGCCAGACGCGGACGAAAAGCTGGGGGATGGTTGCGGGAGCGTTCATGCCAAACCCTTCTCCACGCGGCGCAGTTTAAACTCCGCAGTGAACGCCTCATATATCGCGTCCATTTGCTCGGCGATATCCATGGAAAGCTGGATTAATGCCGGCCCGGCCGATGAATCGAGGAGATCGTGCTGAACGCCGCAGATGGCGAGATGTAGCGCATAGATTCGGCTTTTCATGTCCGACAATTGGTCGCAATGGGTGTTATCCATGAGGCGCTCGCGCGCGGGCTCGACAAGTTCTAATTTCCTTTGCTTGTTGCTCATGACCGAGCCTCCCAGCCCTTCAAAGTGGCGGACAGGGTCTTAAGTGCGCGGCGCTGCCACTCGTCTACATGGCCCTCGATCTCCCGGTAGAGGTAGGAAACGAGCGCCGCTGCGCCTTGCGGCGTTGTCGGCTCCGCCCGCGCAAGACACGCGCGAGCCTCTCTAAGGAGCTCCCATGCTTCGTCGACTTGGCGTGCAAGAGCGCCGATACCGGCCTTTTCGTCCCACTGCCGAGCGGCTCGTGCGGTCGCACGGTAGCGTTTCTTCGCATCGGCGTATTCGGCTTCGATCGTCGCTGCATCCGCGTCCGGCTCGGCAAGCAGCCTTTCCCGCATGCGATCAATTTCGCTTCCGCCGATGTGATAGTCGCGCCAGACGATCAGCTCGACGGGTCGACGGCGGCCTAGTCTCTCGGCGCCCTTTTCCGACGCGTCTTCCAATTTGTTGCTGGCTCGGCAGACGGCGCGCTCCCGGCGCTTTAGCTCGGCGATTGCCTCGACAACGAAATCTGACGCACCTGTTAGGGGGTCGGTCGGCGCCCGCGTCGGCGAACCTGTGATAATGCTGTGCGTAGCCATGATGCGAACCTCTATCCTTCGCGCTGTGGTAAGGCCGGGTCTGGCGCGGCAGCGCCTCGCCCGGCCGCTTATCAGGCGGTCCCTCCGCCCGATTTCTGAAACTTGAGAACATTGTCGGCGGAGCGCGGCTCGCAATGCGCCGCCCATTGCTCCATCAGGTGACGGCGTTGCTCCAGAACGTCCGTCCGGCGATAGGCGCGCTCGACGCTCGTCCCGACAACATGGCCCATCGCCTCCTCGACGACGGCGTGAGGAAAGCGCGCAACCTCCTCGCACCACGTCCGAAACGTCGCCCGGAAACCGTGCGGAACGATCGGCTTGCCGTCGTTCGCGGGATCAATCCATTTCGTCTCGCCGCTGTTCATCCGCTTAAGCAGGACCAGCATCGCCATAGTGCTTAGGGGCTTGCCGGTCGCGCTCGGAAAGACGAAGCGCGAGACCCGAACGGCCTCCAATTCCTTCAGTAGCTCGACGGCGCGGGGCGCGAGAGGAATGCGGAACGGCTCCTTGCGGTGTTTCTTGTCCTTCAGCTTCGAGGGAGGGATCGTCCAGACGCGCGCGTCCAAATCGAACTCGCGCCATTCGGCATTGAGCGCCGTGCCTGTCCGCACATTCGTCAGGATCAGGAATTCGAGCAGCCGCGACGCTATGGCGTCTCGCTGGCGAAGCGCCGCTGTGAAGGCCGCCATTTGCTCGTAGGGCAAGGACGGGTGACGGCCGCGCGACAATTGCGTCGGAGCGCTGAACCCGAGCGCTTTAAGATCGTCCCACCGAGCCGGGTTGTCTATGGGAAGGCCGTGCTGGTCACGAAGCACGATGCGGGCGCTTTCGAAAACGCGCCGGATGGCGGGATAGAGCTTGCGGGCGACCTCCGGCTTGCTGCGCCAGACGGGCTTGAGGACCGCCGCCACGTCACTCGTCGTAATCTCATTGACCGGCCTTGCCAGCAGCGGCCCGCAATAGGCCGGCCCGAGGTGGCGTTCCCACTGATAGGCGACCTTGGCGTTGCTCGTCCTGGCCTGCGCCTCTGCGATCACATCTTTAGCAATATCGGCAAAGGTAGGGATCGGCCGCGACGCCTTCCGGGCTTCTTCCCGCGCGGCCAGAGGGTCAACGCCCTGCGCGATTTTGGTCCGGGCGGAGAGCGCCGCCATCCGCGCCGCGGCAAGCGATGTTTCGGGATAGGGACCGAGGCCCATGTCCCGACGCCTTCCGTCCATCTGATAGCGCAGAACCCATTTCCGGCCGCCGGCAGGCGAGACGGCCAGATAGAGGCCGTCGCCGTCGGCATGCTTGCCCGGCCCTACGCTCCGCGCCGTCCTGTCCGTGAGCTTTCCCACCCTACCGGTCCCACGGTTGGTCCCACAAATCGACGTGGATTATGACATACGACGGCGGACAAGGGAAGACGCTATGCGTTCATAAGCCGCAAAGTTATTGGGTTTAGGCAAACAGCCTGAAACAGTCTCGCACATTAGTTAGGTGCCCTCAAGCGGCACCAATAAACTCAATTTTTTCTCGTAAAGAGTTCAAGTGGCGCATCATCCTATTCGATGACACGCCGCCACCAACTCGCCGCTCCCCATCGAGTGTTTCGGCACTCCCGACCTTTGCGCCGCTAGCGCGAGGGTCGCAAAGGCTGTCGCCCAGGGAATCGGCAAGGGGATCGCCACCGCCCTCGCGAGGGCGATGACGCCGGAAGTCGAGAGTCGTCCAAGAAGTCGAACCCGCCGCCACTCGCTAAGCGTCTGACTGGGCGAAGTCTTCTGTCATTTGCCGATCTTCGGATGACCTGCCCCGCCAGCACTGGCTCCACCATTTTTTCCCCGCGTGGCCCTTTAGCTCAGCAGAAGCTTGTGAATAATTATTGTGCAGCATGATTATTCAGTAGGCTCACATTGATCACGGAAGTGGCAGGCTTCCATTGATGCAGGGGAATGAAATGGACAAAAGCGGTATCCTTCAGCCAGCAACCCTGGCCTTTGCAATCGTCGCCGTTCTGAGCGCCTCAATTGCGCCGACTGCGGCCGCAAGCCGGGCGGCGCGAGCGCAAGCCCGCTATACTGATTATTACGCCCTGGCGCCCTCAGAGATGGATGCAGGCGCCGCCATGCACCACGTCGGCAACTGCTTCCAGACCAATAGCGCAGTCGAAGCCGCGCGAGGCATCCGCCATTGGACAGGCGCTTGCGCTGGAGGCCATTGATCGTTGCGGGATTCCTCTGCGGCGAGGATGCATAAAGTAACGCGCAAAGCCGCCCTGCAATGCTTCACCGGTCAGGGCCTTCTCTTGCGACGACCCGGAGCCCCTCGTCTGCCAAACCGCGCTGTCAGCATAGTTGTCAGCATACTTGGGATGGCCTTTCGATCAACTCAACCAAGTCCGCGGCCCGTTGCGGCCAAAGCCGCTCACTGCCCCATCTCCTGCAGCGCCGTCAGCGA
Source organism: Methylocystis sp. H4A (assembly GCF_015709545.1). Taxonomy (NCBI): domain Bacteria; kingdom Pseudomonadati; phylum Pseudomonadota; class Alphaproteobacteria; order Hyphomicrobiales; family Methylocystaceae; genus Methylocystis; species Methylocystis sp. H4A. The sequence goes on from NZ_JADNQY010000023.1 coordinate 26,648, forward strand.
CTCAGGCAACACCTGTCCGCCATCGATCACCAGCGTTTGGCCGGTGATATAAGCGGCTTCGTCGCTGGCGAAAAACAGCGCGGCGTAGGCGATGTCCTCGACGCTCCCAAGCCGGCGTTGTGGGATCGAGGCCGTCATCTGCGCCAAATAGTCTTCGCCGAGCGCGTCGAGTCCTTCGGTGCGCACATTGCCCGGCAGCACGGCGTTGATGGTGATTCCGAACGGCGTCAGTTCGAGCGCCGCCGTGCGCATGAAGCCGAGTTGTCCCGCCTTGCTCGCCGCGTAATGCGTCCAGCCGGGATAGCCGGTGATCGGGCCGGTGATGGAAGAGGTGAGCACGATCCGCCCCCGACCGCTGCTCGCCAGCGCAGGCACGCAGGCACGCACGCTCAGAAAGGCGCCGGCAAGGTTGGTGGACAACACCTCGTTCCATTGCTCCAGAGTCATCTCCATCAGACGGGCAGCCGGAAAGACGCCGGCGTTGGCGCAGAGAATGTCGATGCCGCCCTGGCGCTCGAGCGCCGCGGCCGCCATCCGCTCGACATCGGCCGGAGCGCCGACATCGGCGGCAAACCCGCTGGCGCGCCCCCCTTCCGCCCGAATCGCCGCCGCCGTCGCCTCGGCCTGCACGAGGTCACGGCCAACCACCAGCACTTGCGCTCCCTTGGCTGCAAAAACACGCGCGACGCCACGGCCGATGCCCCGGCTGCCGCCGGTGACGATGACCGACCGACCGGCGATTGAAGTGAGCATATGACGAGGCCCCTCTCGGCTTGCGAGGTTAGATGCTGCGCGGAGCTCCGCCCCGGTCATTCCTTGTGGGAGACGCTGCGCCTCCCGCTGAGGTAATCAATATTTCGCGACGACAGGCGCGGCGCCCCAGTTGAAGTGGTAGTTCAGGCCGACGCGGACGACATGACCGTCGAAGCGCGTGCGCGCTTGAGTGGCGTTCGCGAACAACAGGTTCGTGATCTGCCAATCGGTGGTGATCGCGACGGGATAGGCGGCGGCGCCGAGATCGTAAAAGAGATATTCGATCTTGGCGCTCCATTGCGGCCAAAACATCCATTCCAGTCCGCCGCCGGCCGTCCAACCGACCCGCGTTTGCGAAAATCGTCCCTGACTGGCGCCGAGCAACAAAAAACCGGAGAAATCATTCGGCACGTGTTGGAAAAAACTCGTGGTGGACGTCGCCTGGCCGTAAGCCAGTCCGCCGGTCGCATAAGCGAGCAATGTCGGCGTTACGAGATAGCCGAGCCGACCGCGCACGGTGCCGAGAAAATCAAGCGACTTGCCGCTCGCAGCGCTCGTCAGCAGGTTGAGCCCCGGCGCCGGCGTGGGCGCGAGCGTCACGACGGCGGCGGCGCCGTTTGAGCCGGCGACGCCCTGGATGTCCGTTTCTAGTCCAGCGAGAAACGCGCCGTTGAATTGCAGATCATAGCCGAGTTGGCCGCCGCCGATGAAACCGGCGCCATTCGTCGCGACGCTGCCCGTCCCTGCGATGGCTGCAGCCGCCGCCCACGGGACATTGCCGGCGCCATTGATGAGAAAGGGCGCCGAAGCGAAGTTGGTCCCCGTGCTTGCGTTCCATGCGCCGCCCGCATTCAAACCGGCATGGAACCCGCTCCACATCGGCGGCGGAGGCGGAAGATAGGCCGGCGGCGCCTTGAGGGAGGGCAAATCTGCGGCGAGCGCCGATCCCGTTGCGAACGCCAACGCCAGAACAGCGCCTGTCAAGAATTTATGGGCCATCATTGTCCTCGCCGTGAAGAACTCCAGAATGAGGGCAAATGAGCAAGGCGAGAGGCGTTTCGCAATTCGAACCTATCGCTTCGACCGCGCGTTTACGCCGTTTCGCGACGGATGTGCCTTTTCTGCAACAGCAATTTCTTTTGGAATTGGCCAGAGCGATTCCATTTGCTCCTGCCGCAGCGACCGCCGCGCGCCGCGTCGCAATCACCTGGCCGCAGCCGTCAATCCTGCCGTTTCAATCGTGTGGCGCGCAATCATCGCTTCCTCGTCGGTCGGCGTCACGAACACGGGGATGCGCGATTGGGGCGCCGAAATCACCAGGTCGTTGCGCGCATTGGCCGCCGCGTCGAGCGTCAGCCCCAGCCAGCCGAGGCCCTCGACCACGCCGGCGCGCACGCGCGGCGAATGCTCTCCAATTCCGGCCGTAAATACGAGCGCGTCGAGTCCGCCGATCGCCGCCGCGAGCGCCGCGATCTCCACTTTTATGCGATGAATGAAATAGGCGATCGCGGCTTGGGCGCGGGGTTCTTGGGACGCCTCGAGCGTGCGCATGTCATGCGAGACGCCGGAGAGGCCAAGGAGCCCGGAGCGTTCATAAAGGAGATGCGACAGCTCCTCGGGCGTCATGCCCTCGCTCTGGAGCAAATAAAGCAGCAGTCCGGGATCGATCTGTCCGCAGCGGGTGCCCATGGGCAGGCCTTCCAGCGCCGAGAAGCCCATGCTGGTGGCGATCGAACGCCCGCCCTTCATCGCGCAAAGCGACGCGCCATTGCCAAGATGCGCGACGATGACGCCGCCTTCGGCCTGGATCGGATCGATCGCGCGGAGGCGCCGGGAGATATATTCGTACGACAACCCATGAAATCCGAAACGGCGCAACCCACGCTCGTAGTAGGAATAGGGAAGCGCATAGGCGTCGTCGACGAAGGCGTGTCCGCGGTGGAAAGCCGTATCGAAACACGCGACCTGCGGCACATGCGGAAAGGCGTCCCTGGCGCCCTCGATTCCGGCAAGGTTGTGCGGCTGGTGCAGCGGCGCCAGCGGAATGAGTTGGCGCAACTCCGCGAGCACTTCCGTATCCACGATGACCGGCGCGGCGAAGCGCAGCCCGCCATGCACGACTCTGTGCCCGATCGCGCTTACCGCCGCCGCCGGGTAAGCGTCTTCGATCCATTCGAAGATCGCTGCAATCGCCTGCCTGTGCGTGAGTTTGGCGGCGAGCGGCCTGTCGCTTATCTCTCCATCGACAATGGCGGCGCGAAAGCGCGGTTTCGCGCCGAGCCCTTCGACCGCGCCAGAAACGATCAGCCGCGGCCAGTCGGCGTCCGCCGCAAACAGGGCGAATTTCACCGAAGACGACCCGGCGTTAAGCGTGACGACGCGATCGGCCATATCCCCTCACGCCTCCAGGACGCTACCAAACGCGGCGACGCTTCTCCGCTTCGAACGTCTTTCCAAGGTAGACCACGCGCTCCAGCCGCAGGTCGCCCTTGGGATGGAAGGCGTCCGGGCGCGGCTGCAACTCGCCGTTCTCGAATTCCAGGCCAAGCAGCGCATATGCGGCCGACAACATGCGGGCCGCCGCGCCGGTGTACCAGCTCCACCCGCCTCGCCCTTCATAGCCCTCGCCATTATAGACATCGGCCGGCTGCTGATGCGGCGGCAACCCGTAGATGTCGGCGGCGGCAGGCGTCGCGAGCTTGGAGATCGGCGAGATCGCGAGCCATGTCTCAAAGGCCCTGCGAAACAGTTCGTCGGCGGCGCGCGAGTCGCCGTCCTGTTGCGCCTGCGCGGCGAGCTTGGCCAGCGCGTCGACGAACCAGGACACGCCATGCGAATACTGGCCGCCGTTTTCCCGCACGCCCGGCGGATATTCGGCGCTGCGCCCGGGATAAGGCTGCGAGTGTTCGTCAAAAGGCGGATGGACGAGCAATACGCGATCGCCGAGACCGAGAACGGCCAAGGCGTTCTCGATCGCCTCGCGGCCGCGCGCGGCGTCGACGGCCCGCGCCAGAGTCGGCCATGAGGACGTCATCGCGCTCATCGGCGCGACTTCCTTGCCATCATCGGCGTAGGCGCGGATGTAGCGATCGCCGCGCCAGCAGCTCTCCAGCGCGGTCCGAAGCTTCGCGGCGCGTTCGCGATAGCGCTCGGCGCGGTCGGCGTCGCCCTTCGCCTCGAACAGCGGCGCGATGTCGAGGAGGATGCCGTGCAGGAAGAAGCCAAGCCAAACGCTCTCGCCGCGGCCTTCCTCGCCGACGAGATTCATGCCGTCGTCCCAGTCGCCCGATCCCATCAGCGGCAGGCCATGCGCGCCGAAACGGTCGAGCGTCCAGTCGATGCCGCGCGCGCAGTGTCCGAGCAGCGTATCCTTGTCGCGCGACGTCAGCGGCACGGTGGCTTCGCCCTCCTGATCTTTCGGGACAGGACTCGCCTCGAGGAAGGTCTCGACCTCGTCGAGGATGGCGTAGTCTCCACTCCCGCGGACATAGCGAACCGTCACATACGGCAACCACAAGTGCGGATCCGACGCATGCGTGCGGTCCGCGAGGCCCGTGCCGCCATTGGGCGCGCGATGCCACCATTTGCAGGCGTCGCCCTCGATATATTGATGCGCGGCGTGCAGCAGAATTTGAGCGCGGGCGCGCTCGGGCGCGAGATGGATGAGGGGTATGACGTCCTGCAGCTGGTCGCGATAGCCGGTGGCGCCGGAACGTTGTGAAGGACCCGTGCGTCCCCACAGGCGCGCGGCGAGCAATTGGTAGGGCAGCCAGTCGTTGACGAGGCGGTCGAACTCGGGACGATTGGTCTTGATGCGCAATACGGACAATTGATCGTCCCATGCGCGCGCATTCGCCTCGAGTTCGGCATAGGCGTGGTCGGGATCGCGCGCATAATCGGCGAGCCGCTTCGCGTCTTCGATCGTGGTCGTCTGTCCGAGCGCCACGACGACGACGGCTTCTTCGCCCGCCGGCACGTCGATCGCGCCGCTGAACGCGGCGACTTTCCGTTCATGCGCGGGCGCGCCCGCGTCCGGATGGCCGTGCTCGACCATGTAAGGCAGGTAGGGGTCGCGGCTCTCATGCCCCAAGAAGCGGCGACGCGACGTCTCGGCGAATTCCGCCGGTATCGAGGTCGTCACAAAGGCCCAGCCTTGCACGAAATTGTTGCGAGGATTGCGGAAGTAGATCGAATGCACATTTTCGTCGATGATCGATTCCAGCACGCCGAGACTTTCGTTCGGCGTTTCCGCCAATACGATCTCCATTGACGGCGTGATCTGCAGCAGACGCTCATGGTCGGTCTTGTTGCGGATCTTTAAGATCTTGAACTCGATCGGCTGCGTGGGGCTGACGAATACCGTCATCTCGAGCTGAAGATGATCACGCTCGGAACGATAGACGGCGACGCCCGGCGAAAACGTCACCTGATATTCCGCGTCGCGACGGCGCAGTGGAACGAAGGTCGGACTGTGCGCGTCGGTTCGGGCGAGATCATAGACGTAGATCCTTTGCCCGGCCGGCGCCATGCGCCCCTCGCCCATGCGAAACGGGGTGAAGCTGTTCAGTCGCGAATTGCCGTGAAAGGAAAAAATCTCGCCGTCATTCGTGAGCACTGCGCCCTGTCCGAAGGCATTGGCGATGACGTGGCCGAAAGGACGCGGAGTCCCGGGCGCCAGCGTGACGCTTTGGCCGTCTTGAGAAAAGGCGTAGCGCGGCTTCTTGGGCGGGGGAGGCAGGATGAGCCCGCGGCGGCGTGACAACGCCTTGTTCAGCGTCTCAGGCGCGACGGGGGCGATCCCCAGATGCCGTGCAATGGAATCCGTCGCGCGTCCCATGTCGCGCGCCCAGCCGTCGACCATGATCAGTTCCGTCGCGCCGGCGGCCGCGAGTTCGACTTCGACGCGCAGACTGGCGCAGGGCTCGAAGCCATAGAGCAGACCTTCGTCCTTCGGATCACGTGGCGCCGCCAGTCCAAGCAGGCTGTCCGGCGCATAGGTCGACCCCATTCCATAGAAACGCGACTTCACGTCCTCATAGCCGACGACGGAGATCTTCGCGTCAGCGCCGGCGCCGATGGCGTGAAAGCCAATCTCCGGGGACAGCCGGCGATCGGATTGGCGCCGCGCCCCGCCCTTAAGCAAACGGTTCTGGGCGAAAATCGCATTCAGCGATCGAACGTACCAAGTGCCGATGTGAATCGCGTTATACGCGGCGTCGCGAAGCTCGACGCCGGTCTCGTTGAGCACCCATTCACGCAGCGATGCGAGCATCAATTTACGATGGCGCTGCTCAAGATTGACGATCTTCAGTCGGGTAATCTCGACCGCTTCGTCGGCGGCGAGCGAAACGCTCGCTTCGATCGCGAATCCGTTGCGCTCCGCCATGAAGAACAGGCAGTTCTCGCCGGCGTCGGTGAGCGACGCCTGAGTGGCTCTGCAACGCGTCGGCGCCTCGCCGATCGACCATAGCTCGCCGCCGTCTTCACGCAGAAAAAGGAAACGTCCGCGCGGGTGGGCGTGATCGTCCGGGCGTCGCGTCAAGTCGATCGGAGGGCCGCCGCGCGCCACGCCTTCAACGCGCATGGCCCCCTGCCCGTCCTGAAACCACTCGCTGATCATCAGCCCGTTGGTCAGTTTCAAAGGCCGCGAGCCCGGCACGCCACCGGCCCCGGTAATGCCTTCAATCGTCACTTTCTGCGCGCGCGCAAGCCGTCCCAGAAGGAAGAGGACAAGGCCGAAGGCGACAATGCCGGCGTAGATCAGATATCCGCTGACAAGATAGGCGTAGGACGGCGGCCGCGTCTGCGACATCTGCTCGGCGGCGCTCCACGCCTTGTCCCATTCGGCGCCGCGCGGGATATAGAAGGGCAACAGCAGCGGCGCCCAAGTGCCAAAGCGACGGATGCCTTCGGGGATCGCACGGCTTGTTTGCGCCTTTCCAAGAAAGCGCGCGGCTTTCTCATCGGCGACGTCGCCGCCGACGAAGGACAGATTGACGAGCGTCGCGACGCGCAGGCCCATGTGGTCGAACCAGATCAGCACCCGCAGGGCGTCATAGGCGAGAAGCGCGGTGAAGATATCAAGGCTCCAGGCGCGAAAATCCGAGTCCGGCAGGATGTAGCTCATCCAGCTCGCGACGCCGGTGCGGATGAGTCCGTCCTGATTGTACCAGGCGGGGTCGGGCGAAGCTTTCAGGAAGGAATAGATCACCGGCGCCATCCACAGGCCCCAGCGCAAAACGCGCACGGCGTTTTCGATGAGCATGTCGAGGCCTTGCCAGCTCGCGAGTTGGCGAAGCGGCTGCAGGCTGCGCTGAACGAGCGCCGTAAGGAAGAAGAGATTGATCGAAAAGAGCGGCGCGGCGAACACCCATTGGATGACGCCCGAGAGCGACTCGTCGAACAGCAGCCTCACGCCGCCGTCGACTCTGCCGAGATCCGTCGCGCCCCACTTCGAGAAGAGCGGTCGAATGACATATTCGGTGATGGGGCGTCCGTCCGCGCCGTAGTCGAGCGACGTGTAGGCGAAGAATTTCGCCGTGATGTTCTCGACCTGTCCCGCGTCGAGATACCAAGCGACGGCGCCGGCGACGAGCGCGCCGAGAAGCGCGCCCAGCGAATAGACGCGCCAACTGCGCAGATGCTGCCGGCGCCCTTGCGTCAGCGCCGCGAAATCAAACGCCGCATCGACGCCGGCATAGGCGAGCGCTCCCGCGACCGCGCCGAAGAGAAACCGCCCGCTCCCACTCGCCTCGGGAAGCCCAATCATCAGGGCCAATCCGATGGCCGCGCCAGCGACCGCGCCGCGAAAATAGTTGGAGGGATGCAGATAGAGCTCTTCGACGCGCGCAAAGAAGGACGGAGTCGAATCGGTGCTCTCCACGATCGCGCGCGCGAGCGGAAAAAGCGCGGCGCCGATCAGCGCGCCGCCGATCGGGCCGGAGGCCGAAATGACGGCGACGGCGGGCGCAAAAGACACGACCAGTCCGACCGCGAGCAGCAGCGCCATGAACACGAAGCCATAGACGGCGCCCTTTTCGGCGCCGGTCCGCCAATCATGGAACACCACGACCTGCAAGGACGGCGTCGCGCGCAAAAGGCCAGCCATCGCCTGGGTCACGAGATAGGTTTGGCCCCATAAGCCTGCTTGCGCGAGCGCCGCCGCCACCGTCGCGACCACCGCCGTCACCGGATAGGGCAAATAAGGCGCGACGAAATACGAGACCGAGGTCGCGATATAGGGCGTCAGCGAAGCGACGAAGGCCGAGGCGAGCAGAATGCTATGCGGACGCCATTGTCGGGGCAGAAAACGACCGAGCGCGAGGGGGATGCCGACGACGATCGATTCGTTGAGCAGAAACAGGATCAGCGTATGCCCGACGATTTTTCTGAAGGCCTCCGGAACGTCGAGGCCAAGGAGCAGCGCGCCGCCGATCTGGGCGACGGGCGGCGAGCCGAGAGCGATCAACAGGCTGAACTGCAACGGCAAAACGAAAAGGGCTGCGCGCACCGCCATGCGCGAACGCGCTCTCAGCGTGACGACCCCGGCAAGGTAGAGAAGGGTGGCGGTCGCCGCGCCGACTGGCGAGAGCCGAAAGAGTTCGGCGAAGGTTTCCGGCGATCGCCACAACAGGCCGGCGCGGTCGCACAGCAGCGTAAAAGTCGCGACAGCGAGGAAATCCACGGCGAAGTCGGCCGCTTGGCGCGCGCTTTCCGAGGAGCGGCGGAGCACGAAAATCGTCGCCCCGGCAAAAAACCCGGCCACGATCGCATGCTCGCCGCCGCCAGCCGCCTCCAGCGCCGCAAAGACCGCGAAGCCCATGCCGATCATGATGCGCTCGAACAATGCGCTGTTGACGTCCGATTCGCCGCGATTGACGGCCATGGATTTCCTCCGCGCCTTTTGTTGAATCCGGCGTTTTTTAACGTTAATGGCCGGAATCAGCGGCTATCGTATGGAATCCCTTGCCGGAGCCGGGAGAAAAAGTCGACTCCCGCCTCCCTTCTTCGCGCTCGCGCTTCGCAGCGCCGCCGAGAGCCGCTATAGTCCACAACGCTTTAATGCCCCGGCCGCGCAGCGAGGGCCACAGCGAGTGGACGACATGGAAGAGCCCCTGCCCGCGCCGCCAGCCGACACTCGCGACGCCGACCAGCCACACGCGTCCACAACGCCCGCGGAGCGTCTATCGCTTCTTGTGGAGCGCGAGCGAGTCGCCCGCAAGGGACCTACGGGTTCGCTGGACGAGCGTATGGCCAGTCTGTCCGGCGCGCTGCGCCGCGCGCGCCTCGAGAACGCGGAGCGCTCCGCCGCCATTTCCGATTTGCGCGCCGCGGAAATCGCCCGGCTGGAGATGCTCGGCGAGGCTCTGTCGCCGGTTTTGGCGCAGCTGCCGCGCGATTGCGACATTTTCGACGTTGGCGTTGCGCCCGCGGAGCGACCGCGCCTGTTCATCGACCAGATCGGCTTCGTCGAGATGGATCGCGACAGGCGGACCTATCGCTTTCTCCAGGATACGCGCCACGGCCGGGTGACGCTTCGCGAAAGCGACAGCATCGACGACCTCGTCGAAGCGATCACCAGCTACATCGCGCATCGCCTGATCGAGCGCGAAAAGGCGCTGGCGGTCGATTACGCGAGCGGCGGCGCGGCGCGGGCGCTTGGCGTGAAGGTCGCCGCCGCGCGCGAGAGGGCGAACGCGCGCGAAAACGACAAATCCCTCTCCGGAAAAACGACTCGCGTCGCCGCGTTCATCGCCGAATTTTTTGGCGCAGCCGCCTTTTTCGCATTCTTGGCGGTCTTGGCGGCATGGATCTATCGCGCCTATTTCGCAGGCTAGATCACGCTGCATTTGGGCGAAATAGCCCAAATGCAGATAAATTGATCGATTCCCAAAGTTTAGAGCGCGCTCAACGCGAAAAAACGGTTCCCACTTTTTCGCGAGCCGCGCTCTACGCTTTCATAGCTGAACGGACTCGAGCTCAACGACCTCGCCAGCGTCGTTCAATCCACGCCTGCGCAGCGAAATCCTAACGCCGTCGCCGTCGCGCTCGATCAGGTAAAGATTATAGGCGGCGCCTGGGTAGTGCCCGCCCGGCCGCGCCGACGCCGACGCGACGCCCACGACCGGCGTCCCGGCGCCCGGACCTGACAGACGATGCAGACTGGGCTTGTGATTATGCCCATGCAGAACGAGCTCAGCGCCATGACACGCGATGACGCTTTCGAATGCCGCCGCGTCTTCGAGCCCGCGCAGCCGTCGGGCGCCGCCGACATGCGGCGGGTGGTGAAGGCAAACGACGCGCGCAAGTCCTTGCGCCTTCGCGCGTTCCAGCAGATCCGCGAGCGCCGCCAGCTGAGTCGCCCCGAGCCGGCCGGAAGCGACGAAAGGCGCCGTCGGCACGCCGGTGTCGAGACCGATCAGCGCGACGCCGCCGCGCCGGCGCAAATAGGGAAAACCGGCGCCGTCTCCCTCGCCCGTCGTCCAAGGCGCGAAAACCTCGTGAACAAGATCGGTCACGCTCGCCACATAAGCGTCGTGATTTCCGGGCGTGAAGCTCACGTCGCCAGGCGCGCCCAGTGAGGCGAGCCAGTCTTTGGCGAGCGCGATTTCGCCAGGAAGTCCGATGTTGACGATATCCCCGGTCATGACGACATGGTCGGGCGCCTGCGCTTTGATATCCGCGACGATCTTGCCGAGCACGCTCATATCGTGCTGATCGCCGCGTTTATAAAGCCAGTTCACATAGCCCGTGACGCGCTTGCCAAGGAGCTCCGCGAGATTGGGCCGAGGAATTGGGCCGATATGCGCATCGGAAAGATGGGCGAGCCGGAAGTTCAAGAATCCTCTCTGACGGCCGGGCGCGCTGCGCGGCGCTTTCCTCATCGGGATGGGTCAGCGACACTAGTGCTTTCGGGCGTCATTTGCCATAGTTTCGGGCGATCGGAGGCGGTTTTGACGAAGCCTGAAGAAGGACGCGCAGCGCCATCGACGCGTACGCGTTTTGCGTCGCGGCTGATCGCTTTGGGCGCACGCTTTCAGCGTCCCATGACCCTGGGCGTGCGCGGCCTCGTCATCGACGCAAGAAACCGCGTGCTGCTGGTCCGGCACACTTATGTGAAGGGCTTTTACTTGCCGGGCGGCGGCGTCGAAAGCGGTGAAACTCTGGTCGATGCGCTCAAGCGCGAACTCCACGAGGAAGCCAACATCCTGCTGGACGAACCGCCTGAACTATTCGGCATGTATTTCAATCGCCGCTTCTCTGTGCGGGACCATGTTGCGCTTTACGTCGCGCGCGCGTTCCGCATCACTGAGCCGCGCGCGCCCGATCGCGAAATCGCCGAGGCGGACTTCTTCGCGCTCGACGCTCTGCCAGCGGATACGACCGCAGGGACGCGGGCGCGACTGTCCGAGGCGCTGGAGAACACGCCTGTCTCACCTTATTGGTGAACGCGTGATGGAGCCGGCTCCGGCGCTCAAAGCGCGCAGATCACGCCAGCCATAAGCGATGTCGGGGAGGACGACGCCCTCGATGTCCCACACGCCCTCGACGCCGACAGGCTCCGCGCCAAGCGCTTCATAAAAGCCGCGGGCCTTCGGCGAGTCGCGCAAGACCCAAACGGCGGCGCTCGCACAGCCGGCGGAAATCAGATGCGCCGCGAGCCGCTGCATCAAGCGCCTGCCTAGTCCACGGCGCTGGGCGCGCAGCAGCAGGTAGATCGACGCGATTTCGCCCTCGAAGCCAAGCGGAACGAGCTTTGGATTGGACAGGCGACTGCAACGGGCGAAACCAACCGGAGTCTCGCCCTCGCAGGCGATGAACACCGCCTGAGCGCCTTCGCTCGAGCCGATCCGCTGCAGCCAGCGCCGCGTCCAATCATCGAGATCGATGGACGCCAGCGCCTCCGCGCGCATCACCCCAAGGTAGGTCTCCCGCCAGGCCTTGGCGTGAATTTCGGCGATGGATCGGGCGTCCTCAATGCTTGCCCGGCGCAAGCGATACTCCGCCATTGGCCTCTCTCCGCCCATAGCGTCGCATGAGGGCTTGTCGCGGCGCAACGAGAGGTTTTGCCGCGCGGACGGCGCGTGATATGGCCTGCGCCCAGGGTCAAGCCACAATATGATCGATCTCGCCGTAAAATTTGCGCCGCTGACGGCCGCAGACGACGCGCATCTCGAAAAGCTCGACGAACGCGCGTTCGGTCCGGGCAGATATGCGCGTACAGCCTATCGCTTGCGCGAAGGCGTTGAGCCCGACCGCTCGCTGTCTTTTGTCGCGCGGATCGGGACGCTGCTTGTCGGCGCGAACCGCATGACGCCCATCCTCGTCGGGTCAACGCCCGCGCTTTTGCTTGGTCCGTTGACTGTCGAGCCGGCGTTTCGCCAGCAGCGCGTCGGCGAGACGCTCGTCAAATATTCGCTCGACGCGGCGCGCGACGCCGGACATGGGCTCGTCTTGCTCGTCGGCGACGAGGAATATTATGCGCGGCTGGGATTCGCGCCTGTGCCGCAGGGCAAAATCACGATGCCTGGTCCCGTGGACCCGGAGCGCCTGCTCTATTGCGAACTCCGCCCCGGCGCGCTCGCGGAGGCGAGCGGCAGGATGCGGCGCGTATGATTTCGCGCGCGCAGAGCATCGTCGAGAAATATGACGCGCTCGTCGCGCACGGCGCGTTGGAGCGCGACGCGTCGCAGCGCGCGGCGATCGAGAAGCTTCAAACGCTCGCCGACGCTCTCGCAGGCCGCAGGCCGAAAAGCGCCAGTGTGACGCAAGCGCTCCTTGCGACCTTTCGCCCTCGGGCGCAGCCGGCGCGCGGCCTCTACCTCTGGGGATCGGTCGGGCGCGGCAAAACCTTCCTGATGAACCTGTTCTTCGGCGCGCTTCCTGTCGAAAAGAAGCGTCGCGCGCATTTTCACGCCTTCATGGCGGACGTGCACGATCGACTGCATCGCCTGCGTCAGAAGCCGCATCGTGGCGACGCCGATCCGGTGAGCTGCGTGGCGCAGGAAATCGCGCAAGAAACCCGCGTGCTCTGCTTTGACGAGTTCGCCGTGCACGACGTCGCGGACGCTTCGATCGTCGCACGGCTTTTTTCATCACTGCTGGCGTCGGGCGTCGTCATTGTCGCGACGTCCAACGTCGAGCCTTCGCGGCTTTACGAAGGCGGCCGCAATCGCGATCTGTTCCTGCCCTTTATCGCCATGTTGCAGGAGCGAATGGACGTCCTGCGTCTCGACGCGCCGAACGACTATCGGCAACGGCGCGAAGATCTCGGGCAGGTCTATTTCACGCCCGCCGACTCTCGCGCGAGATCAGCGATTGACGCGCTCTATGCAACGCTCGCCGGCGACGCGGGGGAAAGGTCTGCGACAATTGAAGTCAAGCGACGCCGCATCGAGATCCCGCAAACGGCGGGCCGCGTCGCGCGTCTAAGCTTCGCGGCGCTCTGCGGTCAACCGCTGTCAGCGGCGGATTATATAGCGATCGCTGAGAGATTCGACGCGGTGATCGTCGAAGACGTTCCGGCCTTGGCGCCAGAACAGCGGAACGAAGCGCGCCGCTTCATCACGCTGGTCGACGTTCTGTACGATGCGCGCATCCTGCTGGTCGTTTCCGCCGCGGCGGAGCCTTCCGAACTCTACCGCGCGGACTACGGCGCCGAAGCCCGCGAATTCGAACGCGCGGCGTCGCGCCTAACCGAAATGCGGGGCAAAGATTACATCGACGCTCGCGCTTCGCTCATGGCTTTGACATGCAGTCCTTGATGTCGCTTGCGCGTTTCATCAATTCGAACCGATCGGCGCAATAGCGTTCGAGATCCGGCCGCTTGGCTGGATCGGTCGCCGCGGAGCGAATGCCGACCGCGCCATCGAGCAGCTCTTTTTGCGCAGCATGGACCTGAGACGGCGGCAGTTGTCCCGAGCAGGCCTCATAGCGCTTGAGCAGCGCGTCGCACTGCGGGACGCCGGTTGGATCAACCGCGAAAGCCGGCGTGGCGGCGAACAGGAAAACGAAAGCGAGACGATGCTTCACTGGCGCGGGATCTCCGGTTACGACCCGCGCCATATAGCATTTTGATCGGCCGTGAGGCGCCAAAAGACGAGAACGGCGGGCCTTTCTTTGGACCCGCCGCCCCGAAGTCTCCAGCGCCTTCGTGTCTCGCGGACGCTGGAGCGTTCTTGCGTCGACGCCTACAACCCCGCCAGATAGCGGGTGGGATCGACGGGCGTCGAACCCTTGCGCAGTTCGAAGTGAAGCTGCGGCGAGCCGACATTGCCCGACTGGCCGGATTTGGCGATCGTCTGACCACGCTTGACCTGATCGCCGCGCTTGACGTCGAGTTCGCCATTGTGGGCGTAGGCCGAAACGAAGCCGTTGGGATGCCGAATGAGCACGAGATTGCCGTAGCCCTTGAGCTCACTCCCGGCGTAGGCGACGACCCCGCCTTCGGCCGCCTTGACCTGCGTTCCCTCAGGCACCGCGATGTTGATCCCGTCGTTGCCGCCCGATGTGAAGCCCTGAATGATGCGGCCGCGGGCGGGCCAGCGAAACTCGGGCCGACCTTCGTCGGACGCCACCGCTTTCGCGTCATTCGCCGGGGGAATGGAGGCGGTCGCGGTCGTATCGACCTTACGGGCGCTGGGCGTTTCTTTCGGCGTTTCGGCGACAACGGGCTTGCTGCGCGCGTCCGCGATCTTGGACTCTGCTTCCGACGCCTCGGGAGAGGACGGCCCACGGGCGATCCGCTCAGTTTTGACGGCGCGCGCCGGCGTCGTCGCGGCGATGCGCGGCTCTGCTTTGACGAGCGTCTTCTCCGGCAAAGTCTTGGCTGCCACCTTCGACTTTTCGATCGGCTTGGTTTTCGTCGGTTCGGCTTCGGTCTTGCGCACCGGCTTCGCCTGTTCCACCGGCTTGACGTCGGCCACGGACTTCGCCAGCGGCGCAGGCTTCGCGGCGATCGGCTTGGTCGCGGCTGGGACGGCGGCTGCCGCTTTCGCCGGACCGGCGGGGACGCGCGTCACCATGACGGGAGCGGCGCCGGCGCGATAGACCGGAATCACCAGACGCGAGCCCGGCTGAACCTGGGACGCGACGTTAAAGCCATTGGCCCGCAGCAGCGCGTCGGGGGGCACGCCGTAGCGGGTGGCGAGCAGTGCCGCGGTCTCGCCCTGGGCGACAACGATCGGCGTGCCGCCTTCGGCGCTCCAGTGGCCGCTGGCGCCGGCGGCTGCAACGCGCGTCGGCGACGGCTGCGCCGCTGGCGTAGAAGTCCGCGCCATGGAAGCGCCGCCGCTCTGAGCGGACGCGCTGGCCGAGGGGGCAGGCAATGGACGGGTTTCCACCGTCGTGGAGGGCGGGCTCTGCGCCGGCGCGTCGGCGATCGCGCCAACAGGCGCCCGGTCGACGCCGAGCGAGGCGGTCTTGGCCGATCCTGAGAAGGGGTCGGAGAAGGGATCGGAGAAGGTGTCGCCTCCGAAACGAGAGGCGTCGGAGCAGCCGGCGACAAGGGCGGCGACGCCAACGGCCGCCAAGAACCGCACTGCGGCGCGGGAATAAGCAATATGATGCTTGGTAACCATGACGCGACCCACCCGAACGCAACATTGAACGGCTTTATGGGTAACAGCGCGGCGGTTAAGGAGCCGTTTAAGATGAACGCAAAGCGCGCGCGGCCGTGAAAATTTTCAGCATTCGGTCACGATGTTTTAGAGCGCCTGCGCCAGTCCGGGGATCGCCGGCCCCAGGCGACACGGGCCAAGATCGGTCTCCCGCAGTTCGCCGTCCTCATTGCGATCAAGCTTAATCAATCGTTCCTTCGCCCGCGCGCCGGCCTGCGCGTGCTCCCTTCGGGCAAAGAGCAGCGCGCCGCCCGGCGTGAGCATCTGGATGAGCGCTGCAGGCGCGGCGCCGACCGAGGCCTGGACGATGATTCGATCAAAGCGTCCCAGCTCGCGAGGCGGATCGAGGCCATCGGCGAAAATCGCCTTGGCGTTTGCAGCGCCGTGGGCGGTCAACCGGCGCGAGGCCTCGATGGCGAGCGTCTCGAAGCGTTCGAGGCTTACGACCTCGTTTGCGAGCTGTGCGAGCGCCGCCGCGCCATAGCCGGACCCCGCCCCCACCTCCAGCACCCGATGGCCGCGGCCGATCTTGAGCGCCTCGAGCCGTCTGGCAAGTTCGACCGGACGCGACATGGTCTGCCCGCAGCCGATCGGCAGCGAGAGATTGCGGTACGCGAGATCGCGAAAACGGTAGGGCGCGAACGCTTCCCGCGGGGTCGCCTCCATCGCGCGCAAGACCGAAAGATCGCGCAGGCCCGCTTGGCGCAGCGTCAGCAGCAGCGCCGCGCGCTCCTCGAATTGTTGGCTGGCCTGGCGCGCGCCGGCCTCCTCGGTCATTCCTTGCCCTCAAACGCCGCCGCGAGCCGCGTCACCGTCGGGTGATCGGTGAAATCCAGCTGCAGCGGGGTGATGGAGATTTTCTTTTCTTCGAGCGCCAGCAGGTCGGTGCCCTGCCCCGGCTTGAAGTCGCCGCGCTGGAAAGTGATCCAGTGATAGGGGTTGCCGCGGCCGTCCTTGCGGTCCTCGATCCGCATGATGTCGCTACTGCGCCTGCCCTGCATCGTGATCGCGACGCCCGCGACGTCCTGGGGCGCACAATGCGGAAAATTCACGTTCATCAAAACGTTCTTCGGGATGCCCGCCGCGAGCAGGCGGCGCACAACCTCAACGCCATGCGTCGCCGCGCATTCCCAGTGGATCGTCCGGCGGTCTGCAAAAAAATCATAGACCTGGGAGAGCGCAATCGACGGAATGCCGAGAATCGTGCCCTCCATCGCCCCGGCGATGGTGCCCGAATAGGAGACGTCCTCGGCGACATTCTGGCCGCAGTTGACGCCGGAAATGAGAAGATCGGGCGGATGATCGAGCATCAGCTTGCGCAGGCCCATGATGACGCAATCGGTCGGCGTTCCCTTGAGCGCGAAGTGACGCTGCGAAATCTCGCGCAGCCGCAGCGGATCGTTGAGCGACAGCGAATGCGAAACGCCGGACTGCTCGAATTCCGGCGCGATGACGAAAATATCGTCGGTGAATTCGCGCGCGATCGCCTCCGCGATTGCAAGGCCGCGCGCGTGAATGCCGTCGTCATTGGTGATGAGAATGCGCATGCTTACAGCGGTTCGCCTCGAGTGGACGGGCGCCTGAAGAAGCCCGAGTTTCTTTGGACGATTCGACGCCGAACGTCCACAATGACCCTATATCGGCTCGCCTCATTCTCTGGAGGAATTTTGATGCGTTCACGACTTGCGCTTTTGCTCGCGGCGGCGATCAGCGCCGCGCCCGGCTGCGCCGCCGCTTTTGAGGCCTATGTGGCGGCGGTGATGCCGCTGCGTGTGAGCCCGAGTTCGGACGCGCGGCCGGTCACGACGATGGCGGCGAATATCCCGTTCAATGTCCTGGGCTGCGGCCGCTGGTGCCAGGTGCAATATGGCGGGACCATGGGCTATGTCCCGGCGCCGCTTGTCATCCCCGGCGCGCCGCCGACCGCGCCCGGCTCTGGCCTATTGGGATTTTTGGCCGCCCCCGTGGTGCTGCCCGTCGCGGCGCGCGACCTGCTCAGCGACGGCTATGCGCCGCGCGCCGATTACGGCTATGGCTGGACGCCGTTTTTTGGGACGTCGCCCGAGCCCTACTGCGAAGAGCCCGCGAGACGCGGGCGCTGCGTCCACCGACGGCGTTCAGCTCGGGATGCGCGTGAGCCCGCCCATGTAAGGCCGAAGGACGCGCGGAACGTCGACTGAGCCGTCAGCCTGCTGATAATTCTCCAGCACCGCGACCATCGCGCGCCCGACCGCGACGCCGGAGCCGTTCAGCGTATGGACGAAGCCGATTCCCTTATTCTTGCCCTTGCTCTCAGCGGGACGATAGCGCGCGTTCATGCGCCGCGCCTGGAAATCGCCGCAGACCGAGCATGAGGAAATCTCGCGGTATCTCCCCTGCCCCGGCAGCCAGACTTCGAGGTCATAGGTTTTTCGGCTCGAGAAGCCCATGTCGCCGGTGCAGAGTACGACCTTGCGATAGGGCAGCTCGAGAAGCTGCAAGACCTTCTCGGCGCAGCCGGTCATGCGCTCATGTTCTTCGAGCGACTGCTCCGGCGTTGTGATCGACACGAGTTCGACCTTGTAGAACTGATGCTGGCGGATCATTCCGCGCGTGTCCTTGCCGGCGGCGCCCGCTTCGGCGCGGAAGCAATAGGTGCCGGCGGTCATGCGCATGGGCAATTGCGCTTCGTCGAGGATGGATTCGCGCACGAGATTGGTGAGCGGCACTTCGGCCGTGGGGATGAGCCAGCCTTGAGTGCGTTGCGCTAAAAAGTGATCAACAAGCCTCTTGCCCAAGCCCGTCAGTTCAGTATGGTAACTTTCTGTTTCTGGGTCGTAAGATTGTTTGAAAACATCGCGTGAGTTGACGAACTCCCCGGCGATCTCGGTTTTCCGTTCCTCATATGGCGTCGGGACTTCTGCAAGTAGATCCAACTTCGACGCGAGCTGCTCGCCCGACTGTGCCTCGCGCACTGTCTTGAATTGATCTTCACGAAACTTTGGCAGCTGTGCCGTACCGAACATTGCTTCATCGCGCACAATAAGCGGCGGGCTCACCTCCATATAGCCATGCTCGTTCGTATGCAGATCGAGCATGAATTGCGCGAGCGCGCGTTCCAATCGCGCCAGCCCTCCTTTGTTGACGACGAAACGCGCGCCGGAGATTTTCGCCGCCGTTTCGAAATCCATCAGCCCGAGGCGTTCGCCGATTTCGAAATGCTCTTTCGGCGTGAAATCGAATTCACGCGGCTCGCCCCAGCGCGCGACTTCAATATTGTCGTTCTCGTCGGCGCCATCAGGAACTTCGTCGAGCGGCGTGTTGGGAATGCTCGCCAGCGCGTTGTCGAGTTCGGCGATGGCATAGCGCTCAGCCTCTTCCAGCGCCGGCCAGTTTTCCTTGATCGTCGCGACTTCAGCCTTGAGCGCTTCGGCCCTGGCCGCGTCGCCCGCCTTCATCGCCGCGCCAATCTCTTTCGAGGCCGAGTTGCGCCGTTCCTGCGCGCGCTGCAATGCGCCGATCGCCGCGCGCCGCGAATCGTCAAAGGCGAGCAGCTGCGTTGAGATCGGCTCCAGCCCGCGCCGCGCGCGGCCGCGGTCGAAAATTTCAGCGTTCTCGCGAATCCATTTGATGTCGTACATGGGCGCCTGGACAGTGATCGAGTGACAACAGACCGTCATGGCCGGGCTTGTCCCGGCCATCCACGCCGAGCGGCTTCGGTCAAATGACAGAGTATGCGCAACGGCGCCGCGTGGATGCCCGCGACAAGCGCGGGCATGACGCGGGGAGCCTCATTGCGCCACCTTCTCCCGCAAGCGGGAGAAGGGGTCAAGCGGAGGGCTGCTGCGCCGCAGCCCTCTTCTTCTCGATCATGCGCACGGCGTAAATCGACGCTTCGTAGAGCAGCACGCCAGGCACAGCGAGCGCGAGCTGTGAGAACACGTCCGGCGGCGTCAAAACCGCCGCGACGATAAAGACGAGCACGACGGCGTAGCGCCGCTTCTCTTTTAAAAACTCCGACGTCACGATGCCGACCTGACCAAGCAGCGTCAAAACCACCGGCAATTGAAACACGATGCCGAAGGCGAGCACGAGCGTCATGATCAGCGAAAGATATTCCGAGACGCGCGGCAGGAGTTCGATCTGCGCCTTGCCCGGCTCATTCGCCTGCTGCATCCCCATGAAGAAACGCAGCAGATTGGGCATCACCAGAAAATAGACGACGAGCGCGCCGAAGGCGAAGAAGATCGGCGTCGCGAAAAGATAGGGACGGAACGCCCTGCGCTCGTGCTTGTAGAGCCCGGGCGCGACGAAGGCGTAGATCTGCGAAAGCACGATCGGGCAGGAGAAAAACGCCGCCATAAACAGCGCGACCTTGATCTGGGTGAAGAAATATTCCTGCGGCGCCGTGTAGATCAGCCGCGCCTCAGGACCTGCGACCTGCGTGTAGGGAATGAGAAGCAGATTGTAGATATCCTTGGCGAAGAAGAAGGAGAGCACGAACATCCCGAGAAAGGCGAGCAGCGCCTTGATCAGGCGCTCGCGCAATTCCATCAGATGTTCGATCAACGGCGCCTTGCTGGCCTCGATTTCGGCTTCATCGGCCTCGTTCATGTGGCGGCCTTCTTCGACGAATCCGGAGGGAGACCAGAATCCTCATCCTGACGAGCGGCCGAAGGCTGCGTCTCGGAGGATGCGATTGGCGCGTCCTCATCCTTCGACGGCTTTGCGTCGCCTCTGATCGCGCCGGTGATCTGCTTGCGCGCTTCGGCCATCGGATCGAAAGCGCCGTCGAGCTTCACGCTCTCCTTTACGGCGTCCCTCATCTCGCCGACCTCCTTGCGCAAATCATCGAGCTCGGCCTCGCGCATCGCCTCCATGAATTGTCCCTGAAATTCCGCGGCCATGCGGCGCATTTTTCCGGAAAACTGCCCAAGCGTGCGCAAAACGCGCGGCAAATCCTTCGAGGGAATCGCAATAAGCGCGACAATGGCGATGACGATGAGCTTGCCGGGTTCGAGATCGAACATATCGTTACCTGCTCTCACCCCCACCCCAACCCTCCCCGCTCTGCGGGAGAGGGAGCGGAGCCGCTTTTATCCGCGTGGCACGCTGCTCGTAAGGGTCCCTCTCCCAATAGCGGGGGAGGGACAGGGAGGGGCCGCTAGACCTTCTTGCTGTCCGCCTTGTCGCTCTCCAGAGCGCGGCGCTCGCTGGCCTGGCCTTCGAGCGGCTTTTTAGCGTCATCGGCCGCCTCGTCTTCCGACATGCCCTTCTTGAAGGCCTTGATGCCCTTGGCCACGTCGCCCATCACGTCGGAAATCTTGAACTTGCCGCCAAAAAGAATGAAGACGACCGCGCCGACAATGATCCAATGCCAGATCGACAGACCGCCCATGGCGCGCATCCTTCCTAACGAGAAAACCGGGACGACCGGCGTTTGCCCGGAAACTATGCGCCCCTCGCCATAAAAACAAGGACGCGGCGCGCAGATGCACGCCGCGGACATCCTTAAGGGACGTGGAAATTTCCTGTCGCTTGACCGCGCCGCTCGGCGGCGCCGTCAAAGCTCCTCGTCGTCGGCGGCCTCAGGCGTCTCCGGCGCCTCGGGCTCGTCCGGAAACTCCATTTCGAGCAGCTCCGGCGCCTCATCTTCAAGCGGCTCTTCATCGTCGCGCAAGGCGGCGTCATCCGAGGGTTGCGGCACGCCGAAGCCCTTCGGCAACCGGCCATCGAACAGGCCAGCGCCCTTGAGTTCGTCGAGCCCCGGCAGATCGCCGATCTGCTCAAGCCCGAAATGCATCAGGAAGGCGTCGGTCGTGCCATAGGTGATCGGCCTGCCCGGCGCTTTGCGGCGGCCGCGCAGCCTGATCCAGCCGGTGTCGAGCAGCACGTCGAGCGTGCCCTTGGAAATGGCGACGCCGCGAATCTCTTCGATCTCGGCGCGAGTCGTCGGCTGGTGATAGGCGATGATCGCGAGCGTCTCCAGCGCGGCGCGGGAGAGCTTTTTCTCCTCGACCTGCTCGCGTGCGAGGATCCAGTTGAGGTCGGCGGCGGTGCGGAAAAACCACTTCTTGCCGACGCGGGTGAGATTAACGCCGCGGCCCGCATAATGGGCGCGCAGCCGCTCCAGGACGCGCTCGAGATCGGCGCCCTCCTCGATGCGGCGCGCCATTTCCGCTTCATCAAGCGGCTCGGCGGAGGCGAAAAGCAGCGCCTCGATGATGCGCTCCGCTTCGCGCAGCCGAGCCTCGTGACGCGCAAGCTCGTCGTCGCTGTTCACGTCAAAGAGTTCGATCTTCTCCGCAGCCTGCGCCACCGGATGCCTCCTATAGTTCCGGGGCTAAGACGCGCCCGCAGTCTCTTCCGCTTCGTCGGGCGCCCGCCGCCGCACCCAAAGCGGCGCGAAGTGCCGGTCCTGACGGATGTCGAATCGCCCCTCCCGCACCATTTCGAGCGAAGCGGTGAAGGCCGAGGCGCGCACAGTGCGCGCCGTCTGCATGTCCACACAGTAATGCAGCAAAAAATCGTCGAGCACGGTCCATTCCGTCGCGACGCCGACGAGCCGTTCGAGGGCTTCGCGCGCTTCGGCCAGAGACCACACCGCGCGCTGCCGCATCACCACCCGCGACGTCGCGGTCTTCTGGCGCTGCCGGGCGTAAGCCGAGAGAAGATCGTAGAGGCTGGCCTGAAATTTGGGATGCGAGATCGTCTCAACGCCTTCAGGGCCGCCGCGCAGAAACATATCGCGCCCCAGCCGCGCGCGCTCGGTGAGCCTGTCGGCGGCGCGCCGAATGAGCTCGAGCCTGCGCAGGCGATCCGCGAGCGCGGCGGCGAGATCTGACGCGGACGGCTCGTCGCCTTTCGGCGGATCCGGCAACAGCAGACGCGACTTCAGGAAGGCGAGCCAGGCCGCCATCACCAGATAGTCGGCGGCGAGTTCGAGGCGCACGCGCCGCGCCGCCTCGATGAAGGCGAGATACTGCTCGGCGAGCGCGAGGATCGAAATGCGGGCGAGGTCGACCTTCTGCCGGCGCGCAAGCTCGAGCAGCAAATCGAGCGGCCCTTCGAATCCGTCGACGTCGACGAGAAAGGCCTCTTCGGCGTCGCCGCGGGGCTCGTCCAGCTCGAAGGTCAGTTCCTGGGCCATTCCCGAATTGCGCCTGTTTCCTTTACGAATCGGCGTGGCCGAGCGTTTCGGCGCGAGAGTGGCCCCGATGGCCCGCTATCGCAAGCGCTGCCGGCGCATTGGGAACGCCGGTCCACAGGAGAGAACCGCTATCGAAAGGGGTCGATAATCTGCAGATTGTCGATGAGCTGCCCGTGAGAGAGGTCTTCGGAATAAAGCCGCGAGCACCCCTGCGCCTGCGCAGCGGCGACGATTGCGGCGTCCCAATAGGAAAATCCATATCGTGATTTGATGTCGAGCGCGGCGTTGACGATCGCCAGCGTGATGTCCTGAACCCTGAACCTCTGCCACGCGCGCACAAGACCCGCCGCGATGTCGTGCGATAGCGCGTCCTTTCGGGATGGTCGCGTCGCCTGCACATAGAACTCCTGCAAAACCTGCGTCGACAGACTCCAGTCATCCTGATCCAGCAATGCGATGGACCGCTCGCGCTTTTCCGCCTCAGACGGCTCACGGCTGATCGAGTAGAGGAGAATATTGGTGTCCAGAAAGCCCCTCACCGTTTTTTGTGCCCGATTTGCCTCTCATGAACGCTCTGGCGCGAGAGCCGATCCGAAGCGCAAAATTCCTGGATCTGCGCGCGGAGTTCCTGCTCCTGGCGTTTCAGCCGGTCGAACTCCGTGCCTTCCGAAGCGAATTCAATCAGGAAACGGCGAACCACCGCGGACACTGAAGTATCCTCCTGCGCCGCCCTGATCCGCGCCCGGCGATACAGCTCGTCGTCAAGTGAAACTGTGATATTTTTCATATTTTCACAGTTAGACTTGAGTGCGCCTGCGCGCAAGAGTTCACGCCACAGCCCGCATCGCCGCGTCGAACTCGCGCGTCGCCTCCGCGACATCAAAGGGTTCGACGGGCCGCCGCACGCATTCGAGCGCCTTTTCGGCGCGCGCGAGCGCCGCGCCTTCCAGCGGCGGCGCGCCTTCGGCGACCGGCCGCGCCTCCGCAAGATCGCCGTTGCAATGCAGCACGATATCGCATCCGGCGCCGATCGCGTTCTCGGCGCGCTGGCGAAAGCTCCCGGAAAGCGCCTTCATCGAAAGGTCGTCGGTCATGAGGAGACCATCAAAGCCAATATGGCCGCGGATGATGTCGCCGATCACCGACCTTGACAGTGTTCCAGGCGCAGTTGGATCTATCGCCGTGTAGACGACATGGGCGCTCATCGCCATCGGCAGATCGGCGTTCGCCTTGAACGGCGCGAAATCCATACGCTCCAGGTCCTCGCGGCTCGCCTTGACCACCGGCAGCTCCAAATGGCTGTCGGCGCGGGCGCGCCCATGACCGGGAATATGCTTCATCACCGGTGCGACGCCGCCCGCCATCAACCCTTCGGCGGCCGCGCGGCCGATCGCGGCGACGCGCGCCGGATCGCGGCTATAGGCGCGATCGCCGATGATGCTGTGGGAATCCTCAGTGGGCGCATCGAGCACCGGCAGGCAGTCGACGTCGACGCCGACTGACCGCAGATCATGGGCGATGAGCCGAGCGCCAAGCCAAGCGAGTCGCTCGGCCTGCGCGGCGTTGGCGGCCGCCAGCTCAAAGCGCGCGGCGGCCGGATAGGCCGGCCAGTGCGGTGGACCCAGACGCTGCACGCGGCCGCCCTCCTGATCGACCAGAACAGGCGCATGGCGGCCGAGAGCGTTCCGAATGTCGGCGGTCAGCCGCGCGATCTGCTCGGGCGCGTCGACATTGCGGCGAAAGAGGATCACGCCCCACGGCGCGGCGTCGCGCAGGAACGCGCGCTCGTCGGCCTCGAGCGCGAAGCCCTTTAATCCACAGATGAAGGCGCGCATATCGTCCCGTCAGTTACCCGCGACGAAGCAGGAGCCGCCGGTCGCCTTCACCTTGCTGCAGATCGCGTTCGCGGACTCCTTGCTGACGGCCCCGACGCGCACGCGGTAGACGGTCCTGTCATTCACGGTCGCCATTTTGAAGGTCGGCTTCAGGCCGCCCAGCTGTGAGCGATATTTGCTGACGACGGTCTTCAGCAGTTCGCGGGCATCGGCCTCGCTGTCCGCCGCGCCGAACTGCACGGCGAAGCCGCCTTTGCTCGGAGGCGCCGCTTGATCGGAATCCGCGTCCGGCGGTGACTCTTCTACCGCGGCGACTTTCGGCGTCGCAGGCTTCGGCTTGGCGATTCGCGGGGGCGTCGCCGTTGGCTTCGCCTGGGTCGGCGGGGTCGCGGTGGCCGCGCCAATGGCGCCTGGAAGGGCTGCACGCGCCGCCGTCTCGGCAGAGGGCCGGCTCGCCATGGCGACGGCCGTCGGCAGAGCGCCATCTTCCACCCGGCTGCCGTCCGGCCGCACGGTGACGGTTTTCACCCTCCTTGGCGCGGCCGTGGCGGGCGCCGGAGGCTCATGCGGCAAATTAACAGGCCCGTCGCCGAGCCGCGCCGCATGCGGCGTAACGGATGGATCCACCGCCTGTTCCTGATGGGTGACAAGCTTCTGAACCGGCGCCTGCTCCCTGCGGTCCAGAACGACAGCGGCGCTGGCGTCGGGCGCCGTAGTTTCGGCCTCAACGCTTGGCTTTACCTTCACCGGTCCTTCCGGGGCGACGATGGTTGCGATCTCGCGTGAGCCATTGGAGCCGCTGCGATGCCAGAAAGCGAAGCCGATGCTCAGAACGGCGACGAGCGAAATCGCGACGACGGCGTGCCACGGCCGGAACCAGGATCGCCAGCCGTGAGAATCCTCATAATATTCATCGCTCTGGCCATAATCGAGATATTGCGAATCATCGCTCCAGCCGGCCTCGGCCTCCTGATACGCGGACTCGTATCCGGCCCCTTGCTGCGGGCTATAGCCCGGCGGCAAATCGCGATAGTCGGGATCAACCGGATAGGCAGGCTCCAAAGGCTGCTCCATCGACGGCTCTGGATAATATGGCGGTTCAGCCGCCACTGGCGGCGCGGCGTCATAGGATCCCCGCAGTTCAGCGGCTTGAGCGCGAGCGTCGCGCGCCGCGAGAATTTGGCTGTAAGGATCCGTGGCGGCGCGGTCTCCGCCATGGACCAGCCGCGCGAGTTCGCTGAGCGGATCGTCGGCTCGGGGGGCGCGTTCGGACCCGCGCAGCCGCCGCTCGAATTCGCCGAGATCGATCGCCGGGCCTCTAACGGATGTCTCGCGCATAATGCACCTCGCTCGTTGATTCCTGGGGGGGCGCGAAGCAAATTGATAAGCGCGTCCTACGCCTGGCCGTGGCCGCTCAAGGCGTCGATTAGCGCATCTCGTCGGGGGCGCTCACGCCGAGCAGCCTCAAGCCTGACCCCAGGACGATCGTTAAAGAGCTAACCAACGCAACCCGAGCGATGGTTAACTCTCTCTCTTCAGCCTTAACAAAGCGTAAGTGCGGCTGATCTTTGCCGCGATTCCAATGCGAATGGAACACGCTCGACAGTTCATGCAGAAAAAAGGCCACCCGGTGCGGCTCATGCGCGGCCGCCGCCGCCTCGATCACCCGCGGATACTGAGCGATCATCTTGGCCAAAGCAAGTTCGCCCTCGTCCGCCAAAAGCGCCAGATTCGCCTCGGCTAGGCTTTGGGCCGAGAGGTCCATATCGGGAAAAGCGGCGAGCGCCTGGCGCAGCGCCGACTTTCCCCGCGCATGGGCGTATTGGACGTAAAAGACCGGGTTGTCCTTCGATTGCTCGATGACTTTGGCGAGGTCGAAGTCGAGCGGCGCGTCATTCTTGCGATAGAGCATCATGAATCGCACGGCGTCGACGCCGACCTCGTCGACGACCTCTCGCAAAGTGACGAAGTCCCCGGCCCGCTTGGACATTTTGACCGGTTCGCCGGCGCGCATCAGCTTGACGAGCTGGCAAAGCTTGACGTCGAGCGTCACGCGCTTGTCGGAAAGCGCGGCGACGGCCGCCGTCATGCGCTTGACATAGCCGCCGTGATCCGCGCCCCAGACGTCGACAAGCGTGTCGAATCCGCGATCGATCTTGTCCTTATGATAGGCGATATCCGCTGCGAAATAGGTCGGCGAGCCGTCGGATTTCTTCAAGGCGCGGTCGACGTCGTCGCCAAAGAGCGTCGATCTGAACAGCGTCTGCTCGCGATCCTCCCAGTCGTCGGGCAATTGCCCTTTTGGCGGGGGTAAGCGGCCCTCATAGACGAGGCCTTTGGCCCGAAGCCAGTCGATGGCGGCGTCGATCGCCGAGACGCCGTCCCTTTTTGCATGCAAGGCCCGCTCGGAAAAGAACGTCTCATGCGTGATGTTCAAGGCGGCAAGATCGCCGCGGATCATCTCCATCATGGCGTCGATGGCGGCGGCGCGAACGATTGGCAGCCACTGGCTCTCCGCCTCGCTGGCGAGCGCCTCGCCATGCGCTTTGGCGAGCGCCTCGCCGACCGGCTTCAGATAGTCGCCCGGATAGAGTCCCTCGGGGATCGTGATCGCCTCGCCCAGAGCCTCGCGGCAGCGGAGAAAAACGGAGCGCGCCAGGACGTCGACCTGGGCGCCGGCGTCATTGATGTAATATTCGCGCGTCACCTCGCAGCCCGAAAAGGCCAAGAGATTTGCGAGCGCGTCGCCGAAGACGGCGCCCCGGCCATGGCCGACATGCATCGGCCCCGTCGGATTGGCCGACACATATTCGACATTCACCTTGCCCTGCAGGGCGCTTGACCGGCTCTTGGCGACGCGGCCGAAATTCTGCGGATCGCGCAACACGGCGCAAAGAACCTGCGTGAACATCTCGGGCTTCAGCCGGATATTGATGAAACCCGGCCCCGCGACCTCGGTCGCGGCGACGTCCGGCGATTGCGCAAGGGCATAGCCGATTTCGACCGCCAGTTCGCGCGGAGAGGCGAAATGCGGCTTCGCCTCCTTGGCGAAGACCATGGCGGCGTTCGACGCAAGATCGCCCAGAGTCGCGTCCTTTGGCGGCTCAACGACGAAGCGCGCGTGATCAAGACTGGGCAGCCGGCCATCGGCCGCGATGCGATCGAGAATGGCGGCGATGCGAGCGTGAAAGTCGTCGAAAATGTTCATGGAGGTCCGGGCGCTTAAGGTCGGCCGCCCGTTTAACAGCTTGGGCCGGGGAAATCACCCCGTCCGCAGGGCTCGACAGACACCCGCTGCCCCGCGGCAGGTCTTAAGGTCGACCAGCGGCTTCACCGCCAAACACCCGCTTCACTTCGTTCAGCGCGTAGCGGTCGGTCATGCCGGCGATATAATCGGCGACCACCACAGCCCGATCGGCGTCTTCCAGGGCCACCGCCTGCGCCGCCCATTCCGCGGGCATCAGCTCCGGGTTCTCAAAAAAGGCCGGAAACAGCCGAGAAATCGCATCGCGCGCCCGCTCCCAGACGCCCATGACCTTCTCGTGCCGATACATGTTGGCGAAGAGGAAAGCCTTGATGTCGCGCTCGGCTTCGGCCATCGGCGGCGAGAGACGGACAAGGGCTTCGCCCGCCCGCCGCGCTTCATCGGCGCTCGCCGGCGAAACACGCGCCAAACGCCGTAGCGATTCGCCGATTGAATCCTCGACGAAGGCGGTGATGACGCGGCGCACCAGCTCATGGATGACGCGCGCCCGTTCGAGGCCGGGATATTCGTCGCGGACATGCGCGAGCACCCCTGCAATGAAGGGCGTGCGCGCGATGTCATCGAGCGAAAACAGTTCGGCGCGCAGGCCGTCGTCGATGTCATGGCCGATATAGGCGATATCGTCGGCCTGAGCCGCGGCCTGCGCCTCGACGCTGGCGAAGGTCGAGAGATCGAGCGGAAAGATTGCGTTGAAGGCCGCGATGTAGCGCGACAGTGGACGAATACCCGCCACGCCAGCCGCGGGCTCCTCATCCTGAGGAGCGGCCCGCAAGTCGGGTTTACCCGACTTGCGAATTTGAATGTCGATCTCGGGCAAGCCCGAGATCGAAGGCGGCGTCTCGAAGGACGAGGAGCCATGCGCTTCGGACTCGGCGCTCTCCCTCGTCCTTCGAGACGCGAGCTTCGCCCGCTCCTCAGGATGAGGGAAGGGATGCTCGTCGCGTGCGGCGGGCAGCAGTGGCCCATTGTGCTTGACGATGCCTTCGAGCGTCTCCCAGGTCAGATCGAGACCGTCGTAGCGTGCGTAACGGCGCTCCAGCAGCGTCACGACGCGCAGCGCCTGAGCGTTGTGATCGAACCCGCCATAGGGCGCCATGCAGGCCTCGAGCGCGCCCTCGCCGGCGTGGCCGAACGGCGTATGGCCGAGGTCATGGGCGAGCGCGACGGCTTCCGCGAGATCCTCATCGACGCGCAGCGCGCGGGCGAGCGCGCGGGCGATCTGCCCGACCTCGATCGTATGGGTGAGGCGGGTGCGAAAATGATCGCCGTCGAGCGGCACGAAGACCTGCGTCTTATGTGCGAGACGGCGAAAGGCGGTGCAGTGGATGATTCGGTCGCGATCGCGCTGGAATTCGCTCCGCGTCGGCGATGGCGCCTCCGCGTAAAGTCGGCCGCGCGAGCGCGCGGCGTCGCTGGCGTATGCCGCAAGAGGACCGCGAACCGCCACATGCACGCCTTTCATTGAAACGCCTCAGGTTTGGACCTATCTTGCAACAGGAGCATATCCCGCAAACCGCCTAGCTTGGCGCAGAATGGGATATGCCGAAATTAAAATTTCGGGCGAGTTTCTTTCGATCGGGCGTTCCGCCCGCAGTAACTCGCGACGGCCCGCGCAGGCAAGTGACGGAGAAACGGATGACGACGGCGGCAAGCGATATCGCGCTCACCGATCAGGCGGCGCGGCGCATTCACGCGATCCTCGCCAATGAGTCGCCCGGCGCGGTGTTTCGCGTTTCAGTCGAAGGCGGCGGCTGCTCCGGCTTCCAATATCATTTCGCCGTGGAGTCCGCCCCGGGCGCGGAGGATGCGCTCCTTGAGCACGCCGGCGCCCGGGTCGCGATCGACCCCGCGTCCATTGGCTTTCTCGTCGGCGCCAGAATCGACTTTGTCGACGATCTGATGGGACAGTCCTTCCGTGTCGTTAATCCCAACGCCGTCTCCTCCTGCGGCTGCGGCACCAGCTTTTCAGTCTGACGCCACAGCCGCAGTTGCAGGCGCGCGTCACCTTGCTGCGGGGTCATTCTGCGGCGAGCGCTCGGCGCCATCTTGGGAGTTTCAGCCTTGGACGCGCTCTTTATCGGCCATGCCTATATCGACGTCACCATGCGCGCCCCGCGCATGCCTTTGGGCGACCAGAAGGCGTTAGCGCGTGACTATGCGGTGAGTTTCGGCGGCAACGCCGTCACCGCCGGCTTCGCCTGCGCCAAGCTCGGCCATCCCGTCGATCTCTTGACCACGCTCGCGCCCGATTGGCTCGGCCACATGTTCATGGACATGGCCCATACCTACGGGATCGATGTCCATCCGCGACGGGTGGCGCGCTCGTCGCTGTCCTTCGTCTGGCCCAATGACGGCAAGAGGGCGATCCTGCGCGCGCGCGACGACACGTATCTGCAGGGCGTTCCGCGCCTCGACATTTCGGAAACGCGACTTCTGCATCTCGACGGGCACATGGCCGACGCCGCGCTCCATTATGCGAAGGGGGCTCGGGCGCGCGGCGCTCTCGTCTCGCTTGACGGCGGCGCGCTGCGGCCCTGCATCGAGGAGCTGACGGGTTACGTCGACGTCGCGGTGGTGGCCGAAAAGCTTTGCGAGCAAATGTCCTTGTCGGAGCTCGACATGCTTGGCTGGCTGAAATCCAAGGGCTGCCGGATCGGCGGGGTGACGACCGGCGAAAAGGGCATGTTGTGGTATGACGAGGACGGCGAGATTTCGCAGATGGCCTCGCTCGCCGTGCCGCACGAACTCATCGTCGACACGTCCGGCGCCGGCGACGTCTTTCACGGCGCCTATTGCGCCGCCTATCTCGAGCGGCCGGACGCCCCCTGGCGGGAACACTTTGAATTCGCCCGCGCGGCGTCGGCGCATAAAATCCAGCATCTCGGCAATGAGGCGGGGCTGCCCTCGCCCGACGACGTCGCCGCGGCGCTCGCCGCCTTTGCGCCGGCGGATGCGCTGAGCCCGGTTTGAGCCCATCCGTCGCTGGCGACCCAAAGCCGCCCGCGCGACGCCGACATTTATGCACGACGGAGTCGCCGAGGCGGGCTTGGCAAACCGTCGCCCGCCTTGTATACGCGGGACCGCATTCCCCGATAGCTCAGCTGGTAGAGCACGCGACTGTTAATCGCTAGGTCGTAGGTTCGAGTCCTACTCGGGGAGCCATCTCGGAACGAAACTGCGAACGCCGTGCGTAAATGCGGCGGCCGATCGTCGAACTGTGAACTCCGATCGGCTCCAGAGCCCCGCCTCCCGCTATGTGCTGCAGCCGGCGCCGTCATTCCGGCGGCCCTCGTCTCTGACATACGTTCCGATCTTCCCGGCAGATTACCGCACAAGTGACCGAAAGCGTCTATGACGCCGACCGGGAAATCTCTGCTGATCCCCCAAGCAGTCGCTACCGAAATCATGTCCCCTGTAGCAGGTCGGGCAGTCTCGCCAGCGTTCGGGGCCAGAACTAGGTCGCACAATAATGTCACGTTTGTCGTCATTGGACGTTTCAGCATGTTTTCGAGCCGCATGCCTTCGATTCACTCGTTTAGGCCGAGTTTTGCCAAAACATTGGTTTACTGAAATTATTCAACACCTGAGTTCCGCAAAAAACAGCTTGCCCCTGCCTTCGGAGGGGTTTTTGAACACGATCGAGTGAATTTAAGCTGCGCGAATTATGCAAGCATGAGCACAGGCGATTCGAAATCGGGGCTGCAAAAATGAATGCCAATCGATTGAGCGAACCACGTTTCAACATCGTCATCTGGAAGGGCGCGAAGCAACTCGGAACGCTACGAGATCGCGACGCCAGCCGGGCGCTCAGCAATTTCGGCGGCGTTGTGGCGCGCTATAAAAATTCCACTGACAATCACCGGGTCGAACTTTACGACGGAGAGAACCTGATCGAGGCCTGGTCGAGCGATGACGGAAACAAGGCTCCTTCCGCGGAGGCGCCTGTCCCCGCCAGCGGAAAAATTCATCGCGAGGGCGAGTGCGTCCGGCGGGTCATTTCGGTCCCCTGTCAGCTTGTGCCATCACGTTCGGCGAAAGCGTGAGCTAGCGTGAGAGGTAGGAGATTCTCACCTTCCGCTTCCTGAATCCGCTCGCCGGCGGATCCTCGGCGAAGTGGCGCCGGGGGGCAAAAAACTCGGTCGTCGCCTGCGCAAAGGCATTGGCTCGGCCGCGGCCGCCAACTATTGATGAGGATCCTTTTGCAGAGAGAAACAGGGAGGTTCGCATGGCGTGCTTTAAGAACGCTGGGTTGGTATTTGGCCTGATGGTCGGCTTTGCTCTCACTGCTCAAGCAGCGAGAGCCCAAAATCCTATTTCAGAGCTTGCCTCTGGAGTGAATCGCGTGGGGGCCGAGGCGGGACTGGCAGTTACGAACGTGCTCAACAACGTGACGGGAAAGACTACGGCTATGCCTGTCACCCCTTCACCGGCTCCCGCGATGGCAAGATCGGCTGGTGTCGTCCATCATCATCACCACCATCATCATAATCTTCACCATCATCATCACCATCACTTGTGAATCGGGCGGCGGGGTTCTCAGCTCCGCCAGTTCGACGCAGGAAATCCGCCTCGCCGGTTAGGCGCGGCATGACGCGAATGGCGTCCCCGCTCTAGGCTCTGCCCTGCGCATCCGCGGGGCTTGGTCCTGATGCGCAGGCTTCGGCTTCCGGCGGACAGCAGAGCCGCTTCCAAAACTTCAATTTTTCGAAGGCGAGCGCCTGCCCGGCATCATGGCGTCGCGCCCGTCCCAGCGATGGAGCCCTCCTCACGGGCTGATTTCAACGCGTCCTGCGCTTCTCCCCGGACACGGCGGCAGCAATCTTTGGATGTGGGACACGTCCTTTGACGGCGATATCAAGTGGTTCGTGCAAGCGCGACGTGTTGCCATTTGCTGGAGCAAGACGATGTTTGCAGTATTGAGCCTGAGTTCGTCGGGCATTGAAAATGCGAGAGGGCCCGATGATGGCCATTCTGAACAGAAAAACTCTTGGGGCGGCGCAGCTCGTGGCGGGAACCGCTCTCCTCGTGCTGATCGGCCCCCCGTACGCCGAACGCGGCCCAAGCGCCGCTTGGGCTTTGGAAGCGGGATATCAGGGGCCGCAACAGATCGCGCGCCGTGAGACTTCTCGCTATCGCGGCGTTCGCCGCCCCTCCTCCGAGGAGAACGCCAAGGAAGAAGCGCCCGAAGACGCTACATCAACAAGCAGCAGCGGGGCTCTGGCGGCGGCGCTGGCCGCCTGTGAAAAGGACTCGAGTGGAACGGCAGGCTTAACGTTGCCAGGCGCCAAGGGCGCGATCAGATTGGACAGCTGCTATCGCGGGCGCGATCAATTCGTTTGCAGCCTTAATACGCTCTTGGATGAGGCCAAAAAGCTCAACAGCGATTTCGGACACATCATCGAGGCTAAATATCCCGCGGTCGGCAGCGTCGATGCGATCTGTCGCATCAGACCCGACGCGCTTTCGGCGGATTTGACAAAAGCGGGCACTTTCGCCGCGAGATTTAAGGACTTGAGGATCGAATACGACCGGCGCATCAGCTGCGCCATGAAAGTCGAGCAGAACCTGAAACAGGTGAATCTGGGCGATATGCCCCACTCGGCGGACATATTGAAGTCGATGAACGACACGCTTGAGGCTGACTTGAAGGATGTCGCCGCCACAAGACAACAGATTTTCGATCTCAACGAGAAAATGCAGGCCTCGCAGAAGGCCATCGTGACGATCGAAAAGCTTCGTCCAACGATGTGTCTCTCGACATCGGCGCCAAAACCTGCGGAGAGCGCTGAAAAACCTGTCAGCGGAGGCCAATAGGCGCCGACGCCCCAGTTGGCTTTTAGAAAGTCGACGACTTGGCCGGCTTGGAGACACGCCGGCCTAATCCCCACATCGTGGCTCCCCTTCCGATCGGCGTTCCTTCGCGACTGATCGTCTGTCCGGTCGTGGGCGCGCCGTCGTCGATTTGAGGAGCGACCAGACGCTTCATCATGGCCGCGTCCGGGTATATCGACTTGTTTCTTGAGATGCTCCCATCGACCAGGGATTTCGAGGCGAGGACGCCGTTGGCGACGCCAATGAAATTCGTATTGCGGGCTGCGATTTCAGGCTGCAGAAGGAAGTCGATGAATTTATATGCTTCTTCGACATGTGGAGCGTCCGTCGGTATGACGAGATTGTCGAGTCGAATAGGAGCGCCCTCCCGGGGGATGAAAAAGTCGATCTCGACAAATTCTTCCACCAAGCCGGCTGTGTAGCGGGCGCGCAGGCTATCCAGGGAAAAGCCGACCGCGACGCAGACGTCGCCGTTGACCAGCGCGTTGACATAGTCGCGAGGGTCGAGGCGTTTGCCGTCGCGCCGGAGGGCGGTCAAAAGCTCGGCGGCGCGCATGCCGTCCGTGCGTCGATCCAACCCCGGCGAAAGTCGCCAGTTGGACCACAGATATTGCAGCGCGGCAGCAGACAAATCCTCAGAACTGTCCAATATTCCCACCCCGCAGGATGAAAGTTTCTTCAAATTTTTCTGCTTGAAAAGCAGGCCCCATGAGTCGAACGAGAAATCCGCCGACGGCGGGGCCGTCCCCATGAGTTCCCTGGCCTTTCCGACGTCGTAGGCGATCCCCATCGCAAACCACGCATAATTGACGGCGTGTTCGTTCCCGGGGTCATAGGTGGCAAGGCGCTCCATAATCTCTGGCCAAAGATTGACGGCGTTTGGAAGCTTGCGCTTGTCGAGCTTCTGATAAAGGCCCCTGGCGATCTGCTTTCGCAACACACGGCTCGAAACGATCACGACGTCAAAAGCGCGGTTCCCAGGCTGAAGCGTTGTTTCTAAGCTCTCGTCCGAACTGTAGCTTTCGTATGTCACCTGGATGCCGGTCGTCCTGGTGAAATCTCTCAGCACACGAGGATCGACGTAGTCGCCCCAGCCCAAAACATTGACGATCCTTTCTTGGCTGATCCTTTCTTGGCTGATGGCGGGAAGGACGCAGCAAGAGAACGACAATGCGACGCTGCTCAGCGCGACCCTAAGGACGCTTGTGGGACTCATCGGGTAACGCTCTGATCTCTCTGTCGAGAACCCCATGGCGGGCGTCTTGAAAACAGATATCTATGCGCCTCTGCAATCGCGGCAATGCGCAAGCGGAATATCCACGGCATGCGAGCTAAAGCGCGGACGGCAACCCGCCAAAGCGAAATCGGAAAAGACCTGGATGACGATCGTCGGACGTGATCTTCTTATCACTGCGCGAGAAGCGCCCTAAGACGAGCGCGCAAAGGAGGCATCGTTGCAGGCGCCGGAACTCGCGGTATCGCAATGGTTCAATACGCCGGCGCCGATCACGCTCGCGGGCTTGCGCGGGCGCGTGGTCATGCTGCACGCCTTTCAAATGCTGTGTCCCGGTTGCGTCGCGCATGGCACGCCGCAAGCGCAGCGCGCGCATGCGCTGTTCAGCGACTCCGACCTCGCCGTCATCGGCTTGCACACGGTGTTCGAACATCACGCGGCGATGACGCCCGTGTCGCTCGAAGCCTTCATCCACGAATATCGGCTGACATTTCCCATCGGCGTCGATCAGCCCGCGGAGCGCGGGTCGATTCCCGTCACCATGGCGCGCTATGAAATGCGCGGAACGCCAACAGCGATCCTGATCGGCCGCGACGGGCGCATTCGCCATCATGGATTTGGACAAGAGGACGACATGGCGCTTGGCGCCATCATCGGAACGCTGCTCGCGGAGCCCGCGCCCTAACTATTCGGCGCGCCGTTCGATCTCTTCCATATCGTCGTCGGTCAGTCCGAAATGATGGCCGATCTCATGCACGAGCACATGGGTGACGATCGCTTCGAGCGTGTCTTCGCTATCGGCCCAATAGTCGAGTATCGGCCGTCGATAGAGCCAGATCATATTCGGCTGCTCGCCCGTCTCGGAAAGATGCGCCCCCTGCGTGAGGCCACGCCCGCGAAACAGACCCAGAAGATCGAATTCGCTCTCGCATTGCATGTCGTCGAGCGTTTCGTCGTCGGGAAAATCCTCGACGCGGATGACGAGGCCCTCGCACAGGCGCGTGAAGCGTTGCGGCAGAGCCGCGTAGGCCGCGTCGGCGAGCGCTTCGATATCGGCAAGCGTCGGCGGCCTCATGCGGCTCCACTCCTGTTCCGTCATAGTCCTACATTTCCGTTGAACCGCTCTCGGGTCATTCCCCACACGCGCCCCACACGCGCCCCACGCGCGATCGCGCAACTGCATCTTAACGCAATCGCTGACAATCGGATCGTCATTGCGAGGAGCGTAAGCGACGAAGCAATCCAAAAACGCGCGGCGGATTCTGGATTGCTTCGCCCGCGGCCCGCAAAGACAGCTCGCACGGTCGTGTCATTCCACGTCAGATCTTCTGCCCGCCGAAAAAAAGAGGCCCGGCGAAAAGATCCATCGGGATTCCTATCCTTCACATTGCGCGCGAAACCGCGCTGCTGCGCCGGAACAATCGGCGGGATGCAATGTTCAGGCAAGGATCATCCTGAGAGGAGATACTCGTGAACAAGCTATTGATCGCAGCGCTTGCGCTTGGCGTCATCGGCTTCGTGAACTCCGCAACGTTCGCTCCAGCCCTGGGCCGCCTGCCGCTGAGTTCCGAACGCGTCGTGCAGAAGGCGGACGATCGCCAGCAGGACCAGACAGACGAGCGCGCTGATCAGCAGCGCCAGGGCGAGTGGTGGGGTCGCGGCGGTCCCTCCTGGCGCGATCCGCGTCCGTGGAGCGACGACGAGTGGCGCCGCAATCCCGATTGGGACGAAAAAGGGACAGGTCCGGACGAGGACTGATCCCATTCGCGTTAGAGTCGCCTGCTTATCGCCAGCCGCGCACGTCAACCAAGCGTCCCGCGATTGCCGCTGCCGCCGCCATCGCCGGCGAAACGAGATGCGTGCGGCCCTTGAAGCCCTGTCGCCCCTCGAAATTGCGATTGGACGTCGACGCGCAGCGTTCGCCCGGCGCTAAACGGTCGGGATTCATCGCCAGACACATGGAGCAGCCCGGCTCCCGCCACTCGAAGCCGGCGGCGGTAAAGATCTTGTCGAGACCCTCCGCTTCCGCCTGCGCCTTTACGAGACCCGATCCCGGCACAACCAACGCGTTGATGCGATCGGCGACGCTCTTTCCCTCGACCATCTTCGCCGCCGCGCGCAGATCTTCGATACGGCCGTTGGTGCAGGAGCCGATGAACACGCGGTCGATTTCGATGTCGGTGATGCGTTCGCCGCCCCTCAGACCCATATAGTCGAGCGCGCGTTCGATCGCGGCGCGCTTTTGCGGGCTCTTCGCGCTGTCGGGCGTAGGCACGAATCCGTCGATGGTCGCGACGTCTTCGGGAGACGTGCCCCAGGTCACGATCGGCGGCAGATTGCTGGCGTCGAGCCTGACGATCTTATCGAAATGCGCGCCCTCGTCCGTGTACAGCGTCTCCCAATATTTGCGCGCCATGTCGAACGCTTCGCCCTTTGGACCTTTTGGGCGATCCTTCAGATAGGCGAAAGTCTTCTCATCCGGCGCAATGAGCCCAGCGCGGGCGCCGCCTTCGATCGACATGTTGCAGACGGTCATGCGGCCTTCCATCGACAGGTCGCGGATCGCCTCGCCTGCATATTCGATGACGTGTCCAGTGCCGCCGGCGGTGCCGATCTTGCCGATGATCGCGAGGATGATGTCTTTCGCGGTGGCGCCGTCGGCGAGCTTGCCGTCGACCTGCACCAGCATATTGGCCGCCTTCTTCTGGATCAGCGTCTGGGTTGCGAGCACATGCTCGACTTCCGACGTGCCGATGCCATGCGCGAGCGCGCCAAAGGCGCCGTGAGTCGAGGTATGACTGTCGCCGCAGACGATCGTCATGCCGGGCAGAGTGAAGCCTTGCTCCGGGCCGACGATATGCACGACGCCTTGGCGCCGGTCGTGCTCGTCGTAATATTCGACGCCGAATTCCTTGGCGTTGAGCGCGAGCTGTTCCACCTGCGCCCTGCTCTCGGAATCTTCAATCGGCAAAGAGCGATCGGTCGTCGGCACATTATGATCGACGACGGCGAGCGTCCTTTGCGGGGCGCGCACCGACCGGCCCATCATGCGCAAGCCTTCGAAGGCCTGCGGACTCGTCACTTCATGCACGAGGTGGCGATCGATATAGAGCAGGGACGCGCCATCCTCCTGGCGCTCGACCACATGGTCGTCCCAGATCTTGTCGTAAACGGTGCGGGGCGCGGCTTTGGACATTTATCTCTTCCTCTTGCCGGCGTGTCGCATCCGGCTCGCTGGTTTGATTGCCTCATCCTGAGGAGCGGCGCGGGCCGCATCTCGAAGGACAAGGAAATCACTGGCGGCGCCCTCGTGCTTCGAGAGCACCCCGGCTTCCTCAGCATGAGGCCGACTGCAATTGGCCGACTCTCATCGTCTCCCTTGAATTGAGGCTGTTCTACCCGTAACGCAAGCTGCATGGAAGAGAGTTCAAGGCGCAGCCCTCCCCGAGCCCATAAGCGATGAGCCTGCCCTCCCCAGAGCTTCCTGCGCCGCTTTCGGCGGCGATCGAGGCGAGGCTTGAGGGCCGCGCACAGGGCATGCTGCGCGACAGAGCCCGACAGCTGTCGGAGCGCTATCGGTCACGCAAACCCACAATCGAAACCATCCACGACGAGGCGGACGCCTTGGCGTATGCGGCGACGCGCATGCCTGCGACCTACGCCGCCATCGTGAGGGCGCTCGGAAGGCTCGACGAGGAGCGCCCCGAATTTGCGCCAAAGCGGGTGCTCGACGTTGGCTGCGGTCTTGGCGCGGGCTCCTACGCCGCGGCGACCGTGTGGCCCAGCATCGCCGAGATTGCGCTCATTGACCGCAGCGCGCTCTTCCTGAACCTCGCGACCGGTCTGATGCAGGAAAGCGGCGTCGCTGCAGCGGTCGAAGCAAGCTTGGCCGATTTCACCAAGCCGCAAGCGGGTGAAGCCGTCCCTTTCGACCTCGTCGTCGTCGGCTACGCGCTCACTGAAATCGCCGAATCCGACCTCGCCGTCGTCATCGATCAGCTTTGGTCGCGCACAAGCGGCGCGCTTGTCATCGTCGAGCCGGGAACGCCTCGCGACCATGCCCGGCTGATGATCGTCCGCAGCCGACTGATCGCGCTCGGCGCGAATATTCTCGCGCCCTGCCCGCACCAGGCGCCCTGCCCTTTGCCGGCGAACGACTGGTGCCATTTCTCGGTCCGGCTGCCACGGCGGCGAGCGCACAAATTGGTCAAAGCCGCCGACGCGCCCTTCGAGGACGAGAAGTTCGCCTATCTCGTCGCGGGGCGGACCGGCGGGACGCCGCCATGGGCGCGCGTTATCGCCCCGCCCCGCGTCAGCAAGGCGGGAGTGTCCCTAAGGCTCTGCGCCGATAAAGCATTCCAAGAGACATTCATTCCCAAGCGCGACAAGGCGCGCTACGAAAAGGTCAGGAAAAAAGACTGGGGCGATCCGCTGCGCGCCCCGGCGGAGGAAATTTGATGAAACAGCCACGTCCGAGGGTCGCGCCCTATCTGACCGTCAGCCCCGCCGCCGCAGCCATCGCTTTTTACACCGGCGCCTTCGGCGCCCAGCAGCGGGCCCTCATGCCGTCGGTCGACGGGCTGCGCATCGCCCACTGCGAACTACTGATCAACGGCGGCTCGGTGATGCTTGCCGACATCTTTCCGGAATTTGGCCAGACCCGCGTGCCGCTGCCCGGCGAGCATGTGACCGTCTCCATCAGCCTCGAATACGACAAGGCGCAGGACGTCGACGACATCTGCGCGCGCGCCACCAAGCTCGGCGGCAAGGTCGAGACGGCCCCGACCAATTCTTTCTGGGGGACGCGCTACGCCTCCTTGCGCGACCCATTCGGCCACCGCTGGATTCTCAACGCGCCGCTGGAGACCTAAAAAAAGCCGCCCGAAGCCGGGCGGCTGCGGACGGCGGCATTCTCCGAAAACTGTGGTTATTTGCCTGCAACAGCCTTCGGCTTGGTGTCGATGCGCTCGGCGATGCGGGCGGACTTGCCGCGGCGGTCGCGCAGATAATAGAGCTTGGCGCGGCGCACTTTGCCGCGGCGCACGAGCTTGATCGAGTCGATCAGCGGCCCATGGATCGGAAAGACGCGCTCGACGCCTTCGCCATAGGAAATCTTGCGGACGGTGAAGCTCTCGTTAAGGCCGCCGCCGTTGCGCGCGATCACAACGCCTTCATAGGCCTGAATGCGCGCGCGCTCGCCTTCCTTCACCTTGACGTTGACGATCACCGTATCTCCCGGCCGAAACTCCGGGATTTTCTTGCCCTCGATAAGCTTGGCGGCATGTTCCGCCTCGAGCTGCTCGATAATGTTCATAACGAAAACTCCTGCCGTTTCGTCTTAGCCGTTGAGGCCGACGAGCGTTTCGGAACGCTGTTCTAGTTGAGTCCCGGTCCATAACTGAAAGGCGGCGCTTTGTCGAGCTGCCTGGGGTCGCTGGAAATCGTCAAGCTTCGGCAATGCGCGGAGGAGCG
Organism: Methylocystis sp. H4A; assembly: GCF_015709545.1. NCBI lineage: Bacteria > Pseudomonadati > Pseudomonadota > Alphaproteobacteria > Hyphomicrobiales > Methylocystaceae > Methylocystis > Methylocystis sp. H4A. Next base: position 66,786 of record NZ_JADNQY010000023.1, read on the forward strand.
ATCGTCACAGACATTCCCTCGCGTGGTCTTATATAGTGGCCCCGGGGAGCTGGCGTTTCAGACGAGGGAGAGACGCGACATGACCCAGCAGGAAGAGCGGCGCAACGAAAGCGCGCAACCCGCCGAAGCGGCGGCCGAAGTTGCTGCGGAAGGCCGGCGGCGGCTGGAAGATTTCACCGAAGCGCGCACCGAGATCTGGGACTGTCTGCAGGACGCCAACCGCGTCTTAATGGAGCGCATGCAGCAGGAAGCGGCGTTGACGGCGGAGCTTGCCTCAAAGCTCACGGCGTCTCGCTCCATATCCGAGACCACGACGGTTCTACAGGATTGGACGAGCAAACATATCGAGATGACGACGGAGGACACGCGCCGCCTGTTCACCGACGCGCAGCAAATGCTCAATGCAAGCACGCGCTTCTGGTCGAATACCGCGCAAGCGCCAAGCCCAGAAGCCGCCGGTCGGCTCATGTCCTAACGCCGTAAAGCGGAAGCCCTCAGCGGCTTCCGCTTTATCCCATGCTCTCGTCTTCGCGATCGAGCGTGAAGCCGACCTTCAGCACCACCTGATAATCGCTGACCGCGCCCTTGCTGATGTTGCCGCGAATCTGGACGACTTCGAACCAACGCAAGTTACGCAAGGTTTCGCCGGCGCGCTTGAGCGCGGCGCTCACCGCGTCCTCGACGCTGTCCGGCGAAGACCCTACAAGCTCGACGACCTTATAGACATGACCTTCCATATGAAGCTCCCTCAATTCACATGTCGAACGGCTTTGCCTTGCATAGGTAGCGCGGACTTCGCCGCCGACAGCGGCGTTACTTCAATCGGTCGCCGAAAAGAAACTCCATCGCGCGATCGAGCCTGATATGCGGCAACGGCAGCGGCTTCTGGTCGGCGCCCAGCATCGCGGCTGGCGGCCGGAATTTGAGAAAGCGGAAGTCAGCCTCTTCATCGGAAACGGCCAGCGCCTCGCCTTTAAACACGTCGCGCGGATCCGCCGGCAACTCGCCAGGGAAAATGGCGCCTTCCGCCACGCCGTCGAAAGTTTCGTGGCCAATGCGCTCCCCGGCGACAGGCGTGCCGACAATGGCCGAAAGCTTATCGCCCTCATGCCGCACCATCGCTTCGCGGGTGGCGCGAACGGCGGCGAGCGCGATCACGTCGATCGAGGCGCCCACGCCCTCCGCGCGCTCTATGGCGCGGGCGGTCAGGTGACGCAGGATCGCTTCGAGCCGGTCATGGCTCGTGTGATGCAGATGGTCGGCCTTTGTCGCCGCGAAGAGGATGCGGTCGATCTTTGGGCGAAAGATCGTGGAGAACAGATTGGCGCGGCCGGTGCGAAAAGCCGTCAGCACGCCGGTCAGCGCCGTCTCCAGATCGCGCACCGCCTCAGGGCCGGAATTCAGCGCCGCAAGCGCGTCGACGAGCACGATCTGCCGATCGAGCCGCGCGAAATGATCCCGAAAGAACGGCCGCACAACCTGCGACTTGTAGGCCTCGTATCGACGCTCCATTTCGCGCCCAAGGCTGCGATAGGGCAACTCCTCGCTCTCCGACACGGGAAGCGGCGCGAATGTCAGCGCCGGCGATCCTTCGAGATCGCCCGGCATCAGAAACCGACCCGGCGGCAGGCTCGAGAGCGCGAAACGCTCGGAGCGCGCCAGACGCAGATATTGGGTGAAGGTCTGCGCCAGCTTCTGCGCGGTTTCTTCGTCGTAGCGCGCTTTGACATCCGTCTGCGCGGTCAGGCCCCGCCACTCGCTGGCGATCATCGCCCGCGCGGGGGCGCTCGCGGCGTCAAGCGTCTCGTGAGACCATTGCGCGTAGGATTTGCCAAGGAGCGGCAGATCGAGCAGCCATTCACCGGGATAATCGACGATATCGATGTCGAGTCGCGTCGGACCCTGGCCGAAGCCTTTGCGCAGCGACCAGCCCTTCGAGCGATATTCCAGCGTCACCCGCAGTTCGGAGATCCGCCGCGTCGACTGCGGCCAATGCCGATCTAGCCCGGTGAGCGCCGCGAGATGCTCCTCGTATGCGAAGCGCGGGACGCTGTAATCTGGCTGCGGATCGAGATGCGCCGACGTAATGCGACCTTCGGCGAGCGCGCGAAACACCGGGAGCTGCGTCTTGCTCTCACCGCCCTTTTCCGGGCGCGCCGCTATCGCCCGCGTCAAATGGTGCACGAGGGCGGTGATGAAGACGGTCTTGCCGGCGCGCGACAGGCCGGTGACGCCAAGCCGCAGGCGGCCGCCGGCGAGAAAGTCAACGACGCTCTCGGTGGCGACACGCGTTTCGAACAGCAGATCGGATAATTGCGACAAGGGCGCTCCGGGTCCGCCGACCTATAGCATCACGTCGCGTCTCTACAAGAGACGCTGGTGAGAACATGTCGCGCTGCAAACCGAGGTGAAGGCTGGCCAGAACGATTCCGCGACAGATTGGAATGGTGACGAGCTCCTACCGCGGCACGGCGCGCATCATCACCGCTTCGACATCGGCACGTAGTCGCGCTGCTTCTCGCCCGTATAGAGCTGGCGCGGACGACCGATGCGCGATCCCTGGTCCTCGATCATCTCCTTCCATTGCGCGATCCAGCCGACGGTGCGCGCGACGGCGAACAACACGGTGAACATCGCCGTGGGGAAGTTCATCGCCTTGAGCGTGATGCCGGAATAGAAGTCGATGTTGGGATAGAGTTGTTTCTCGATGAAATAGTCGTCGTGCAGCGCGATGCGCTCGAGCTCCAACGCGACGTCGAGCAGATCGTCCTTGACGCCGAGTTCGTTCAACACTTCGCGCGTCGTGCGCTGCATGATCTTGGCGCGCGGATCGTAGTTCTTATAGACGCGATGGCCAAAGCCCATGAGACGGAACGGATCGTTCTTGTCCTTGGCGCGCGCGATGAACTGCGGAATGCGATCCGGCGTGCCGATTTCGGCGAGCATTTTCAGCACCGCTTCATTGGCGCCGCCATGCGCCGGCCCCCACAGCGAGGCGATGCCCGCCGCGATGCAGGCGAAAGGATTCGCCCCAGACGAGCCGGACAGTCGAACGGTCGAGGTCGACGCGTTCTGTTCGTGATCGGCGTGCAGGATGAAGATCCGGTCGAGCGCGCGCGACAGCACCGGATTGACTTTATATTCCTCGCAGGGAACCGCGAAGCACATGCGCAGGAAGTTCGATGTGTAGTCGAGATCGTTCTTTGGATAGACGAACGGCTGGCCGATCGAATATTTATAGGCCATCGCCGCGAGCGTCGGGATCTTCGCGATCATGCGCGTCGACGCCACCATGCGCTGGGTAGGATCGGCGATGTTGGTCGAGTCGTGATAGAAGGCCGAGAGCGCGCCCACGGAGGCGACCATCACCGCCATCGGATGCGCGTCGCGGCGGAACCCCTGGAAGAATCGCGCCATCTGCTCATGCACCATTGTGTGGCGCGTGATCCGATAGTCGAAATTCGCCTTCTCGGCGGCGGACGGCAATTCTCCATAGAGCAGCAGGTAGCAGGTTTCGAGAAAGTCGCCATGTTCGGCGAGCTGCTCGATCGGATAGCCGCGATAGAGCAGAACGCCGGCTTCGCCGTCGATAAATGTGATCTTCGATTCGCATGACGCAGTCGCGGTGAATCCCGGATCGAAGGTGAACATGCCGGTTTCGGCGTAGAGATTGCGGATGTCCGCAACGGACGGCCCCAGCGTGCCATCCTTGATCGGCAAATCGACCGATCCGTCGCCGACTGTGAAGATAGCATTCTTCTCCGGCATACCCACTCCCCTCTCAACCGCCCCGCGCTCGCAACGAGCCGGTTCGCGGCGCGACGCGCGCGAACGCTATGCATGAATTGCGTCACATTCGCGATGTCGTCGCTTTCACGCGCACGCCGATGCGTTGCATTCGGTTTGTTGTGCGGTGCAAAAAGCTATATCAACCGCAAAGGCTGTCAAGCGCACCACGCGTTTCGCGCGTAGAGATGACATGTCCCGCAGTGGCGCGGAAAACGGCGCGGCGCCGAAAATCGCGTCAGCGATTTTTTACGACGCCAACGCCGCAGCGAGGCGATGGGTTACCCGACGGCAGCCTGATCGGAAATTCTCGCAAGACTTTCCTCGCGCCCCAAAATTTCCAGCACGTCGAATATGCCAGGCGAGGTCGCGCGGCCGGTGAGCGCCGCGCGCAAGGGCTGCGCGAGATCGCCGAGTTTGACGCCAAGCGCTGTCGCGAGATCGCGCACGACCGCTTCCGTTGTTGCGGCACTCCAGTTCGGCAGGGCTGCAAGTTTCTCGACAAGCGTCGCAAGCCGCGCGCGCGCTTCCGCCGAAAGCAGCTGCGCCGCCTTTGCGTCGAGCGACAGCGGACGCTGCGCGAAGAGAAAGCCCGCGCCGTCGAGAAGTTCGTTCAAGGTCTTCGCGCGCGCCTTCAGTCCCGGCAAGGCGGCGCGCAACTGCGCGCGCGTTCCGTCGTCGAGCGATCGCGCGATCGCGCCGCCGCCTTCGAGATAGGGAAGCGTCGCGACGAGCAAGTCCAACAGCGCGTCATCATCGCTATCGCGCAGATAATGGCCGTTCATATTTTCGAGCTTGGCGAAATCGAAACGCGCCGGCGAGCGATGCACCTGCGCGAGATCGAACGACTCGACCATCTCCGGCGTCGTGAAGAACTCCTTGTCGCCCTGCGACCACCCCAATCGAACGAGATAGTTGCGCAGCGCGGCCGGCAGGTAGCCCATCGCGCGGTAGGCGTCGACGCCGAGCGCGCCATGGCGCTTCGAAAGCTTGGCGCCGTCCGGTCCGTGAATCAGCGGAATATGCGCGAAGGCCGGGACCGTCCAACCCATCGCTTGATAGATGTGCGTCTGTCGCGCCGCATTGGTGAGATGATCGTCGCCGCGAATGATCTGCGTGACGCCCATGTCGTGATCGTCGACGACGACCGCGAGCATGTAGGTTGGCGCGCCGTCCGAGCGCAGCAGAATAAAATCGTCAAGATCCTTGTTCTGGAAGACGACGCGTCCCTGCACGGCGTCGTCGACGATCGTCTCGCCGTCCTGGGGCGCCTTGATGCGCACGACATAGGGCGCGCCGGCGGGCGCCTCCGAGGGGTCGCGATCGCGCCAACGGCCGTCATAGCGCCAGGGGCGCTTTTCCGCCTTAGCCTTCTCGCGCATCTCCTCGAGCTCCTGCGCCGTGGCGTAGCAGCGATAGGCGTGTCCCCGCGCCAGCAGCTCTTCGGCGACCTCGGCATGGCGCGCGGCGCGCGAGGACTGGTAGACGATGTCGCCATCCCATTCGAGGCCGAGCCACTGCAGGCCGTCGATGATGGCCTCGATCGCCGCTTGCGTGGAGCGCTCGCGGTCGGTGTCTTCGATACGCAGCATCATCCGGCCGCCGTGCTTCTTGGCGTAAAGCCAGTTGAACAGCGCCGTGCGCGCCCCGCCGATGTGCAGAAAGCCGGTGGGCGACGGAGCGAAGCGGGTGACGACCTGAGACATGAGCGCCGCGAATTCCTTGGTTTTGGGTCGGCCCGTCTAGCACGGGACACGCGAGGCGAACATAGTTCGTCACGATGATGGTTTAACCAAAGCGTGAACATTTGGGGGCTGTATCCCCTCTAGACATGTAACGCGGTTTGTGCGATAAAGTTCGCATGAGCACAAAGCCTCCCACCCTTAAGCAGTTTCAGAAGCGGTTCCCCGACGATGATGTTTGCCTAGAGCACATCATGCGGGTCAGATATGGCCAGCGTTTCGCTTGCGAGAGCTGCGGTCGCGAAGCCCACTTTTACCGCGTCAAAGGCCGCCGCTGCTACGAGTGCGAGCATTGCGGCTATCAGGTCTATCCGACCGCAGGGACGCCATTCGAGAAGACGCGAACGCCTTTAACGGACTGGTTTTTCGTCATGTTCCTGTTCACGGCCTCGCGCAATGGCGTCGCCGCGAAAGAGGTTCAGCGCCAGATCGGCGTGACTTACAAAACCGCATGGCGCATGTGCAAAGAAATCCGCAACTATATGGGCACGGTCGACGGCGACCGGCCGCTAGGCGGCGCGCGCCCTTTCTCGCCCATCGTCGAAATTGACAAGGCTTTCATCGGCGGCAAAGACCGCCAAGGACAAGACGACAAAGCCGTTGTTCTCGGCATGATGGAGCGCCACGGCGACGTTGTTACGAGGCTTGTTGCCGGCCGCAATGGCCGTCACGTCATGCCACAGGTCACGACTTGGGTCATCGAAGGCTCTCGCGTCATGACTGACGACGCCCGCGTTTTCCAGCATATGCATAAGGAAGGCTTTATTCACGAAAGCGTCAATCATGGCGAAAAAGAATATGTGCGCGGCGAAGCGCATACGAATAATATCGAAGCCTTCTGGTCAAACCTGAAGCGCGGCATTCAAGGAACTTACATCAGCGTGTCTAAGAAACATCTTCAGAAGTATCTGTGGGAGTTTGAATATCGCTACAACCTTCGTCATGCTCCGCATCTGATGCTGCCGTGTCTGATGGGTGGCTTTGCGAAGCCGGCACGCCGAGCATAGCGGCTAGCAGATTATCGAAGCGATTTCCGATTGTAAGCATTGGATTGCTGCGCCTCATTTGATTTGCCCCACAGAATTTTTCTTCCGCCATTCGTTGATATCCATTTGCGAAAATCCTGGCGATATTGTTTTTGTGTCCTCTTCCGGGCCAACAAAAGTTATGTTAGTGAAATGGCATCTCTTAAATTTAATTCCAGACAGCAAAACAGCACCCATAACAGGTTGCCCTTATGGCAGAGAAAGGAAGTGCAATTTTGGATTGTCTGAAAAACTGCAAAATTCAAACCTATTATTGCTATGAACCTTCAAAAAAGCCGGCCCGTTGACTATGCATCTGTCAAATATCTTTTCTGATATAAATGGATATGTGTCATCTATTAAACTATCAATGCGAATTGTCTCATTCGAGTATGAATTACGCGCTTGCTCGGCATGCAATGCTGTAGAACTTTCTGGCGCCCTTCGAAGTAAAAAATCAGCCCACGCATAAGCTGCGAAGCCAATGAAAAATCCAGCCGCCATAAAAAACCACTTTGATTCCAAAATTGGGAGAACCGCATCCATCATCGGCCCCCAATTTGAAGCCAAGATGCGATCCCATCCCTTATCCTTGGCGAGTTCTTGAATGTTCGCTTGGGATATCGGGACGAGCACACCTGTTGCGACAATCCCTGCCACCACAGTCGCGCTGTATCGAATGGCGTTCTTGATCTGCATGCCTCATTCATACCACGATTCCCGTCACATGTTCAAAGGGGATACCTTCGACATTTGGCTTGCGGAACGCAGTAAGAACCGATATCGTTCTGTTCATGATTTGTTTAGGTTATCGAGCCAGAAGCTGCGGCTCAGCCAAAATCAACGATTCGGCTTGCGGGGCGGTGCGGCGATGCTGACCAAAAAACAAAACGATCTATTGCGCTTCATCCATGAACGTCTGAAGGAGTCGGGCGTGCCGCCGTCCTTCGACGAGATGAAGGACGCGCTCGACCTGCGGTCGAAGTCGGGGATTCATCGGCTGATTCTCGCGCTCGAGGAACGCGGCTTCATCCGCCGCCTGCCCAATCGCGCCCGTGCGCTCGAAGTTCTGCGTCTACCCGAATCGTCCACGCCGCGTACCGCCGGCGGGCGCAACGGCAAGTTCTCGCCGTCCGTCATCGAGGGGAATCTCGGGCGCGTCCGGCCGCTCAGCGAACGTTTCGAGGACGAAGGCGAACGTCAGGTCGCCATTCCGGTCATGGGACGCATCGCCGCCGGCACGCCGATCTCCGCCATCCAGAACCGCAGCCACACCATCAGCCTGCCGCCCGACCTTCTCACGAGCGGCGAGCACTTCGCGCTCGAAGTGCGCGGCGATTCGATGATCGAAGCCGGAATCCTCGACGGCGATACGGTCGTGATCCGCAAGCAGGACAGCGCCGACACCGGCGACATCGTCGTGGCGCTGATCGACGATGAGGAAGCGACGTTGAAACGCCTGCGCAAACGCGGCGCTTCGATCGCGTTAGAGGCCGCCAACCCCGCCTATGAGACGCGTATCTTCGGCCCCGATCGCGTGCGCATTCAGGGCAGGCTCGTCAGCCTCTTGCGGAAATATTAGTTTCGCGGGCGTCGGCGCACCGCCGCTACTCAAGCGGCTCCATCGCGCGCGCATCTTCCGCGCTGCGCTCTTCATCGCTCAGCGGCGCGGTAAATCCGGACGTGCGGCGATTGCGGGGCGCCGGCGACCAGGGCCGATCCTCGTCGATCGCGCGCGCCGTCGTCCATTCGACGCCATCCGCCTTGAACCTCAAAGCCACAGCCCCTGTTTCGGCTAGTCTGCGGCGATCGATCACGATCTCCGCCGCACAGCCTAACGGCGCGTAGAGCGGCGTCACGATGACGGCGGCGCGCGCGCAGTCTTCGAAGAAACCGCCGCGCCCGGCGACGAGCGCGACAAAGCGGCCATTGACGGCCTTCGCCACGCAACCCGCGCCGTCGCAGGCGACGCCGCTCCTGGCGTCCGCGGACTGGCGCGCGTCTCCATCCGCCCGCAACCATTGTTCCGCGGCGAATGCGCTCGGCTTTTGCCCCATGACGGCAAGCTGTCCGGACGGCAGGCGCAGCGCCGCCGATTCACCGGTCGCCGGCACGGCCAGATCAAAGGGCGCGCCGCTTCTCGCGCCCATCAGTCCGATCAAGGCGAGAGGAATGGCGAGCGCGCGCCACGCCCAAGTGCGCCAGAGCACGAGCGACAGGACCGCAAGCGAAAGGAAAAGGATCGCCCAGGGCGCAAAGGCCGCAACCGGCAGACTCGCGCCGGGGGCGTTCGCGATCAGCCCGGCGAGATAGGTCACGAGGTCGATGCCCAGCTTGAGGTAGCGCCAGATGAAGCCGTCGAGGCCCAAGGGGTAAAGCGCGGCGCCGACGAGCGCGCAGGGAACGGCGAAGAATTCAATGATCGCCAGCGTCAGCGGATTGCCGATCAGCACATAGGGGCTCAGCTCGTGAAAATCATTCGCCATGAACGAAGCCGTCGCCGAGGTCGCGCATAGCGTTGCGAACATCGCCGCCCCGGGTCCGTGCAGCAGGCGCTCGACGACGCTTTCGCGAAGCGCTCCCCATCGCCCTCGCGGCGCGCGATCGTCGATGCGGCGCTTCGCGAGATATTCGCCGCGCCATTCGTACACCGCGATCAAAGCCGCCACCGCCGCGAAAGAGAGCTGAAAGCTCGCGCCGAGCAACGCCTCCGGCTCGAAAGCGATGATGAAGAGCGCGGCAAGCGCCAGATTGCGCATCGACAGCGACGGCCGATCGAAAAGAACCGCCGCGAGCATGATGAGAGTCATCACGAGCGCGCGCTCGGTGCCGACGCGAGAGCCCGTGCCGATGTCGTAGAGAATGGCGCCGAGCATGGCGAGCGCCGCCGCCCATTTCTTGATCGGATAATTCAACGCGAGCGTTTGCGACATCGCCAACAGGCGCCGAAAGCCGACGAAGAAGATGCCCGCGACGAGCGTCATCTGAACGCCGGAAATGGTGATGATGTGAAATATGCCCGCCCGGCGAATGAGATTCTTGGCGTCTTCCGACAGCAAGTCGCGCTTGCCGGTCACCATGGCGGCGGCGATCGCGCCCGTGTCGCCTTCAATGATTCGATAGACCCGCATCGCCAAGGCGTTGCGCATGCGATCGACGTGCGCGAAAAAACGCAGCGAGAATGGCGCCGGTTCGGGCGGCGACATGGTCTCGATTCGCCCAAGCGCGTTGCCGACCGCGCCGATGCGCGCAAAAAATGCGTCACGCGCGAAATCATAGCCGCCGGGGAGCGCCGCCCGCGCCGGCGGCATCAGCCGCGCCTTGAAGGCGATGAAGTCGCCCGCTGAGAAATTCGGCTCGCCGCGCGTCGTCAGCCGCACGCGGGAGGGAACAATGTCGTCCGGATAGCCTTCGGCGCTCGCAACGCGCAGAATAAAACGCGCCCCGGCCCGGCGCAGATCCACCTCCTCGACGAAGCCCGTCAGCTCACCGATTCCAATGCGTGGAATGACCGGCGCCGCGACGCGCGCCGTCCGCCAGGCGCCCGACGCAAAGCCGAGGGCGATGAAAGCGAGCGTCAGAAAAAGCGCATGGGCGCGGGCGTGGCGGCGCGTAAGCCCGGCCAAGACCGCAAAGGCGGCGAGCGCGCAAAGGCAAAGCGCGAGCGAAGGTTCCCGCTCGGCCGAGAAATAGAGCACGACGCCGCCGCCTGAAGCGACGACCAGCCAGAGAAACGGGCGGCGTAGCGCCCGCTCCTGCTCCAGCGACGCGCGCAGGGCCTCGGCCAATCCTCGTACACGCAGCGGAAAGACGCGCGATGAAAGATCGCGGCCGCGCTCCTCCCTTTCAGCGGTGCGTGAAATGTCGTTCAAGAATGACTGGCCCCGCACAATTACGGGAAAGAGCCTAGCGCCGACCGCGCCCCTTGTCTTGCGCCGCCTTGCGTCCCTGAACCGTCGCTCGCCAGTGGGCGGTTGCCTGCGGCGCCATAAAAAACTATCCCCTTAATCAGGAGCGAGATTCACGCTTGGGATGGACTCGCAATGCGATCAGCGCGCAGTGGCGCGGCGATCGCTGTCAATCGGTTTGGCGTCAATGAACAACGATCCATCGCCGGGCAGATCCTTGTTTCGCGGACTGACGCGAAAATGCCCAAACTGCGGCGAGGGCAAGCTGTTCGCGAGCTACCTCAAGCCGCGCGATTCTTGCGCGCATTGCCGGGAAAGTTTTGCGGGCCTCGATGCAGACGATGGCCCAGCATGGCTGACCGTCGGCGCCGTGACGATTACAGTCGTGCCGCTTCTCTTCATATTAGAGAGCAGCGGACGTTACTCCTACGCTGTCGAGATGCTGATCGTTGTGCCGCTAACGATCGCGCTCGTGTTGCTGTTGCTCCCGCTTACGAAAGGATTTTTCATCTCGGCGCTATGGCTGCTGTCGAGGAAGCCGAATTCATAGATTCGCGTATGTTACACGGAGCTCTCACGCCGCCGGCGCCTCGGACACGACAAGATAAGTGTCCGGCCCGTAATGCAACGTATTGCGCGCGAAATAGGGCGGCCCCGGCATATCGAAATGCACATAGCCGTGGCTGACGTCGCTCCGCAGCAGATCGAGGCGGCTCGCCACATCGAGTCGCAACCGGTCGCCGGGCTGAAGCCGGGTCGGTCCAGGCGTAACGCTAAAGGAGAGCGTCACCGGCCTACCCGGCTGTAAGGGCTCCCGCACGGATGTGTCATGCGCGATCTCACAGGCCGTATCGCGCGCCGGATCGCGCCGCCGCCGCGCAGGACTCATGGCTCCGAGCGAGAGAAGGCTATAGGCGCCATCCTTGGCGACGCGGCCGAGCCGCGCCACGAGATAGGAATCGATCTCATTGGAGCTGAAGACGAGATTGAGCGATATGGGGCCGGCGAGCGTCATCGACCGCTCCGCGGTCATTTCGAATGTGAGGGTCTGGTTCGCCACTTCATCGAACCCGCCGAGCACCGGCAGGCCCAGCGGAACGGCGGCCCAGCGGTTCTCGCCCTCTCCCGGCGTCTCCGCCAATTTGTGACGCGCGTCGTCCGCGCCGCCCGAGGCGAGATAGAAGCGTCGCTGCGCCGAGCCCTGCGCCGGAAAGTCGGCGGCGCCGACGTACCGCGCCTCGCCTTCAAGCCAGTAGCGGACGGCCGGCTGGCTGGCGTAGCCATTGTCCACGCCGTAGAAAATGTGATCGAAGAAGGCGAGCGCTTCCAATTGCCAGGCATAGACCGGAAGCTCGTAGCGCGGCGGGGCGAGGATCATCCATTTGCGGCCCGCCGGAGTCGCGGCGTTCTGGAACAGATCATAGGTCCCGAACTGGTGCAGGTTGAAATAGCCGAGATTCTGCACCACGACGAAAGGGATCTCGATCTTGCCGAGATCTCCCGAAGGGCCCGATTGGAGCAGGCAAGTCTCTCGCGATTTTCCGTCGAGCATCCAGTTCGCGTACCATTCGCGCACCGGCTCGACCGGCGTTTTGGACATGAAGGCCCGGTAGATGGCGTCTATCCGCTTCATCAGCAAAGGTCGCCACAAACGCTGGAGCGGCGAATTGAAGACATGGCTGAGGAGCGCTCGGGCGACCGGCGGCACGCGCAGGCCATACATCGCTGGCGTGAAGTTGGCGCCCATCCAGAGATTGCAGAAATAAAGGTTGAAGACGCCGCCAAACTGCACGAGGTGCCGGAAATAATCCGTGCAGATCTCGTTGCAGAAAAACGCCTTCAGCGCCGGCGGGCGGCGCACGGCGACGAGAGGCTGCGTCATGCCGTAGTAAGACGTGCCAAACAGCGCCACACGACCGTCGCACCAGGGCTGGGCCGCGGCCCAGGCGATCGCCTGTTCATGGTCGTCGACGTCCTCGGGAGACAAGGAAGACATTTTGCGTCCCGTCCGAGCGGCCCATGCCCCGCCGCTCCACCACGACCTGGACATAGCCGCGGGCGGTGAACACCGGCGGCGAGCCGATCTCATTGCTGCCGGTAGGCGCGCCGGCGGTGTGCAGCTCGCGCGTATAGGCGGCGAACTGGACGATCGCCGGATAACGGCCCGGCGCACGGGGCGTATACACATCGGCCGACAGGGTGACGCCGCCGGCCACCTCTATGCGCTGGTCGGCGAAAAGGCGACAGCCGAGTCCCTCGGCTGCGGCGCGCGTCGGCCGCCATCCCGCGAGTTGTTCGCGCGTCAGTTCCGGCGCCTTCATGGGAATGAGATTGTCGAGCCACTCAGGCATGGCGACCCCCTTTTTCAAATTGCCCAGCGTCGCGCCGATTCGCCGCAAAAAGACGCGCGATCGCGTCTTCATTCTCATCAGCAATGAAGCGGCGCTTGATTGTTGAGATGCCGGCCCGTATCGGCAATGGCTCCCCGACGAAAAATGCCGCAAAGCCTATCAGCGCACAAAGAAAAACCCCGGCTGCAAGAGCCGGGGTTTTTCGAATTGGATTGGTTGCGGGGGCCAGATTTGAACTGACGACCTTCAGGTTATGAGCCTGACGAGCTACCGGGCTGCTCCACCCCGCGCCAAGAGAAACACGCTAAACTATACGCGCTAAAGCAAAGCGCGAAGACAAAAAAGCAGCGCGGCGAAAGCAGCACTGCTGAAAAAGTCTCGATAAGAGGAATCGATGTGCTTCGCAGGCCTGGCGACGACCTACTCTCCCAGGTCTTGAGACATAGTACCATTGGCGCAGAAGCGTTTGACGGCCGAGTTCGGGATGGGATCGGGTCTGATCGCTCCGCCGAAGGCCACCAGGCCGGCGAAACACATCTTCGAAGCAAATGAGGTCTTTCTATTCGCGCCATACGAGTATGGGCGTCGATAAATGAGAGCGATCAAGCCAATCGAGCTATTAGTACCGGTAAGCTCCATGCGTTGCCGCACTTCCACACCCGGCCTATCAACGTGGTCGTCTTCCACGGCTCTCAAGGGAGAACTCGTTTTGAGGTGGGTTTCCCGCTTAGATGCATTCAGCGGTTATCCCGTCCATACATAGCTACCCTGCACTGCGGCTGGCGCCACAACAGGTCCACCAGAGGTATGTTCATCCCGGTCCTCTCGTACTAGGGACAAATCCTCTCAATTCTCCTACACCCACGGCAGATAGGGACCGAACTGTCTCACGACGTTCTGAACCCAGCTCACGTACCACTTTAATCGGCGAACAGCCGAACCCTTGGGACCTTCTCCAGCCCCAGGATGTGATGAGCCGACATCGAGGTGCCAAACAACCCCGTCGATATGGACTCTTGGGGGTTATCAGCCTGTTATCCCCGGCGTACCTTTTATCCGTTGAGCGATGGCCCTTCCACGAGGGACCACCGGATCACTATGACCGACTTTCGTCTCTGCTCGACTTGTCTGTCTCGCAGTCAGGCAGGCTTATGCCATTGCACTCGACGACCGATTTCCGACCGGTCTGAGCCCACCATCGCGCGCCTCCGTTACTCTTTGGGAGGCGACCGCCCCAGTCAAACTGCCTACCATGCATTGTCCCGGCGCCGGATGACGGCGCGCGGTTAGACATCCATGACGATAAGGGTGGTATTTCAAGGGTGGCTCCACACGAGCTAGCGCCCATGCTTCAAAGCCTACCACCTATCCTACACATGCCGACACGAATGCCAATGCAAAGTTACAGTAAAGGTGCACGGGGTCTTTCCGTCTGACCGCAGGAACCCCGCATCTTCACGGGGAATTCAATTTCACTGAGCTGACGTTGGAGACAGCGGGGAAGTCATTACGCCATTCGTGCAGGTCGGAACTTACCCGACAAGGAATTTCGCTACCTTAGGACCGTTATATTTACGGCCGCCGTTTACCGGGGCTTCAATTCAGAGCTTGCACTCCTCCTCTTAACCTTCCGGCACCGGGCAGGCGTCAGACCCTATACGTCATCTTGCGATTTCGCAGAGCCCTGTGTTTTTGTTAAACAGTTGCCACCCCCTGGTCTGTGCCCCTCCCGCCCGCTTGCGCGAACGGAAGGCCTCCTTATCCCGAAGTTACGGAGGTAGATTGCCGAGTTCCTTCAACGTCATTCTCTCAAGCGCCTTGGTATACTCTACCTGTCCACCTGTGTCGGTTTCGGGTACGGTCTCATGCAGGGGCTATTTCCTGGCGCCGCTAGGCCGCCCGAGAAATCCAGTAATCTCGAACAGCTTCCGCAACGCGTCACCACCTGCTGGCCCACGAATATTAACGTGGTTCCCATCGACTACGCCTTTCGGCCTCGCCTTAGGGGCCGGCTAACCCTGCGAAGATTAACTTTACGCAGGAACCCTTGGACTTTCGGCGACACTGTCTTTCACAGTGTTTGTCGTTACTCATGTCAGCATTCGCACTTCCGATACCTCCAGGACGCCTCACGGCTATCCCTTCGACGGATTACGGAACGCTCCGCTACCGCTTGCCCTTGCGGGCAAACCCAAAGCTTCGGCTCGTGGCTTGAGCCCCGTTACATCTTCGGCGCGAGAACCCTTATTTAGACCAGTGAGCTGTTACGCTTTCTTTAAAGGATGGCTGCTTCTAAGCCAACCTCCTGGTTGTTTTGGGATTCTTACATCCTTTCCCACTTAGCCACGAATTTGGGGCCTTAGCTGTTGGTCTGGGTTGTTTCCCTCTCCACAATGGACGTTAGCACCCACTGTGTGTCTCCCGCATAGTTCTTCCAGGTATTCGGAGTTTGGTTGGGTTTGGTAAGTCTGTGGGACCCCCTAGCCCATCCAGTGCTCTACCCCCTGGAGAATACATGCGAGGCGCTACCTAAATAGCTTTCGCGGAGAACCAGCTATTCCCGAGTTTGGTTGGCCTTTCACCCCTAACCACAAGTCATCCGAGTCTATTTCAACAGACACCGGTTCGGTCCTCCAGTGCGTGTTACCGCACCTTCAACCTGCTCATGGCTAGATCACTCGGATTCGGGTCTAAAGCAACGAACTGAACGCCCTATTCAGACTCGCTTTCGCTGCGCCTACGCCTATCGGCTTAAGCTTGCTCGTTACTTTAAGTCGCTGACCCATTATACAAAAGGTACGCCGTCACCCTTGCGGGCTCCGACTGTTTGTAGGTATCCGGTTTCAGGAACTGTTTCACTCCCCTCGTCGGGGTGCTTTTCACCTTTCCCTCACGGTACTAGT
>NZ_JADNQY010000023.1:87500-110904 GCF_015709545.1 Methylocystis sp. H4A
GGCGCAGTGGGATTCGGGCTATGGACGGCGCGTCGAGATCCAGCACGCCAACGGCTACATCACCACCTACAATCACATGTCAGGCTTTGCGCGCAGCGTGAAGGAAGGCATGCGGGTCAAACAGGGCCAGGTGATCGGCTTCCTGGGCTCGACCGGATTGTCGACCGGACCGCACCTTCACTATGAGGTGATGGTCAATGGCCATTTCGTCGATCCGATGCGCGTCAAGCTGGCGCGCACGCGCGAGATCGAGGGCCGGCTTCTCGCAGAATTCAGGAAAGAGCGCGATCGCATTGACTCGCTGATGGCGAAGGCGCCGAACAACAGCGCCAAAGTGGCGACTCGTCAGGCCCGGTAAGCTTCGATCTCTGTTGCGGCCTCCGGCCTGGCCCGAAACGACCTTTCTTAGGCCGCCTGGAGCCATTCGTAGGCGGGAGCGAACTGGGCGGCGCGAACGCCGCGGACAATATTCTCTATCGTCGCCATCGTCCGGCGGTTGAGCGAGTCGCGCGGGAATTCGACGCGAAAGTCGCGCTCAATCGCGAGCAGCAGGCGGATCGCCGTATAGGGCGTCATGCCCAATTCATAGAGATTGGCGCGCGGCGTCAGATGGCTCGCTGGGATGCAGATCTGGGCTTCCTGATCGATCAGGCTTTGGATCGTCTCGAACATTTCGCTCTCCCTTGCCGCTTTGGAACTCAATGATCGAAAGCTACCCGGAGCCCGAGAAAATGTTCGTGCGCCGACGCACACGGAGAACCGCAGGGCGATCGGGAGAAGGATTGTTTTCCTCACCCTCATCCTGAGGAGCCGCCCGCAAGTCGCGTTTACCCCGACTTGCGAATTTAATGTCGATCTCGGGCAGGCCCGAGATCGAAGGTGGCGTCTCGAAGGACGAGGGTGAGGAAAAATCGCGAAAACGGGCTTCCTCGTCCTTCGAGACGCGTGCTGCGCACGCTCCTCAGGATGAGGAAGCCCTTCACCCGATTGCTCTGCGGAGAATCGGCGTCGGCATTGTTACCGGCATTAAACGATGCTCTTTCTGTGCGTCTCAGTTGGGAGCACACATGCGCACAACGATCGCGCTCGACGATGAGCTCGTGGCCAAGGCCCAGGATTTCACCGGACTTACGGAAAAATCCGCGCTGGTCCGCGAAGCGCTCAAGGCGCTTATCGAGCGAGAAAGCGCACGAAGGCTAGCGCGACTCGGCGGCTCGGAATCACATCTTCGAAGGGCTCGGAGACGGCGAATGCCCGCAAAGTAGAATCTACGACTCTATAACCCTGTTCGCGCACGCACGTCGGCTGGCGTCCAGCCCTCCGCGCGCAGCGCCCGCAGCGCCGTCGAAGCGACGCTTTTCGCAAGCTTCTCGCCCTTCTCGTCCAGAACGAGGCCGTGGTGCCGATAATTCGGCGCCGGCAGGTCGAGCAGGCGTTGCAGCAGGCGATGCAGGCTCGTCGCCTCAAACAGATCCTTGCCGCGCACCACGTCGGTCACGCCCTGCAGCGCGTCGTCGACGACGACGGCGATATGATAGCTCGCCGGCGTATCCTTGCGCGCAAGGACGACGTCGCCCCATTCCGCCGGATCGGCGACAATGTCGCCGGCGTCAAATTCGCGCCACGAGAGCCCCTGCCCCGCCAGAGCGGCCGCCTTACGCATATCGAGCCGCAGCGCGACGCCGCGTTGCGTTAGGACCTCGCGCGCCCCACGTCGCGGCTTGTCGCGGCAGGTTCCAGGGTAAAGCGGCGCGCCATCGGGGTCGTGCGGACAATTCGGCTTCGCAACGGCGGCGCGGGCGATGTCCGAACGCCGGCAATCGCAGGCATAAAGCAGCCCCTTGTCGTCGAGCCGTTCCAGCGCCCGCGCGTAATCGTCGAAATGTTCGGACTGGCGCCGCACGGGCGCCTCCCATTCAAGCCCGAGCCAGGCGAGGTCTTCATAGATCGCCGCTTCAAACTCATTCCGCGCGCGGCCCGTATCGATATCCTCGATGCGCAACAGGAAACGCCCGCCGCATTGCCGCGCGAGATCGAAATTGAGGAGCGCTGAATAGGCGTGGCCGAGGTGCAGATGACCATTGGGCGACGGCGCGAAGCGGAAGACGCGCTGGCTATCCGCTGTCTCCCCCGACGTCATTGCGAGGAGCGCAGCGACGAAGCAATCCAGCCGCCCACCAATGCCTGGACTGCTTCGCTTCGCTCGCAATGACGAAACTTCAACGTCGCGCCTTTTCCACGATTCCCAGCGCGGCCGCGAAAGCCTCCTCGATGTCGAGGTCGCTCGTGTCGAGCGTCACCGCGTCGGCGGCCGCCTTTAAGGGCGCGGCGCTGCGGGCGCTGTCGCGGGCGTCGCGCTTCTTTACATCCTCGAGAATGGCGGCGTAGTCGGCGTCTTCGCCGGCGCGCGCAAGCTCCAGAGCGCGGCGGGTGGCGCGCGTCTCCGGCGCCGCGGTGACGAAAATCTTCACCTTCGCGTCGGGGCAGATCACCGTGCCGATGTCGCGACCGTCGAGGACGGCGCCTTCCGACCGCGCCGCGAAGCCCCGCTGCATGTCGACGAGCGCCGCGCGCACCGCCGGCATGGCCGCGACGACGGACGCCGCCTCGCCCATGTCGCGCGCGCGCAACCGCCTTTCGTCGAAATCAGTGAGCGACAGGCTGCGCGCGGCGACGACCGCGGCTTCGATATCGTCGAGCGGGAGGCCCTCCTCCAGCAACGCGCAGGCCGTCGCGCGATAGAGCAGCCCCGTGTCGAGATGCGGCAGGCCGTAATGCGCCGCAAGGCGTCGCGCCAGGGTGCCCTTCCCCGACGCCGCGGGGCCGTCGATGGCGATGACGAAGCTCACGAGAAGCGCGCTCCGAGTCGCTCCATGAGCGGGCGAAACGCCGGAAAGCTCGTCGCGATCATCGTCTCATCGTCGACAGTGACTTTCTTCTCGGCCGCGAGCCCCATGACCAGAAAGCTCATGGCGATGCGATGATCGAGATGCGTCTCGACCATGCCGCCGCCGGCGACCCTGCCGCCGCGCACGATCAAATCGTCATCGATGATCTCGCAGTCGACGCCATTGGCTTTAAGCCCGGCGGCGACCGCCTCGAGACGATCCGATTCCTTCACGCGCAATTCGGAGAGCCCGCGCATCCGCGTCTCACCCTTGGCGAAGGAGGCCGCGACGGCGAGGATCGGATATTCGTCGATCATTGAGGGCGCCCGCGCCGCCGGCACGTCGACGCCGGCAAGATGCGAGAAGCGCGCGCGAATGTCGGCGACCTCTTCGCCGCCCTCCTCGCGCCTGTTCTCGAAGGCGACATCGGAGCCCATTTCCTGCAGCGTCGTCAGCAGACCGCTGCGCAGCGGATTGGTCATCACCCCTTCGATGACGATGTCCGAGCCCTCGACGATCAGCGCGGCGACGAGCGGAAAAGCCGCCGATGACGGATCGGCGGGAACCCGCACCTCCCGCGCGGTCATTTCCGGGCGCCCTTCAAGCGTAATCTTGCGGCCATGCGGGCCATGAGGCTCGCTCATGACCTTGGCGCCGAAATGCGCGAGCATTTTTTCGGTGTGATCGCGCGACGCTTCGGCCTCGATCACCGTCGTCTGCCCCGGCGAATTCAGTCCGCAGAGCAGGACCGCGGATTTGATCTGCGCCGAAGCGACGGGCGTCTTGTATTCGACTGGCAAGGGCTCGCTCGATCCTTGCAGCACCAGCGGCAGGCGGCCGCCTTCGGCCTGCTCCAGAACCTGGGCGCCCTGCAGCGCCAGGGGATCGAGAATGCGCTTCATCGGCCGCTTGCGCAGCGAGGCGTCGCCGTCGAAGCGCGCGAGAATCGGATGGCCGGCGACGACGCCCATCATCAGCCGCGAGCCGGTGCCGGCATTGCCGAAATCGAGCGTCTCGGTCGGCTGCAGGAGCGAACCCAGCCCCGCGCCCCAGACGCTCCACCGCCCGTCCGCATGGCGCAGGATCTTCGCGCCAAGCTGGCGGCAGCCCTGCGCGGTGCGCAGCACGTCCTCGCCTTCGAGAAGCCCTTCGATCTTCGTCTCGCCGATGGCGAGCAGGCCGAAGATCAGCGCGCGATGCGACACCGATTTATCGCCCGGCGGGCGCACCCGGCCCGCAAGCGGCCCGGATTTATGGGCGCTGAGCGGCGCGGCGGGAACGTGAGCATGGGCGGCGTGCGGCATAGTCGCTTTCGGTCGAGCGCGATTCAATCGCCAACCGCTTCGCACTTTTGGCGACGATGCTCAACAGGCGGCGACCGGCGGGATTTTTTCGCAGCGCGCGAAATTGGAGCGGGCGATGGGAATCGAACCCACGACATTCAGCTTGGGAAGCTGACGTTCTACCTCTGAACTACGCCCGCGCGCTCCCTTGTGTAACGCGGGAGGCCGCCCGTTTCAACGGCGCGGCTTCAGTGCAGACTGGAGGCAGAAGGGCTTCCTCATCCTGAGGAGCGCTGCAGGCGCGTCTCGAAGGACGAGGAAAGCCCTTCTGGCGCAAATTTTACCTCTCCCTCGTGCTTCGAGACGGCTCCTTCGATCTCGGGCCTGCCCGAGATCGACATTAAATTCGCAAGTCGGGTAAACCGCGACTTGCGGGCGCCTCCTCAGCATGAGGGTGAGGGAAAAGCGTTCCTCCCCGCATCACTTCACATTCGGATTCCTCGCCTCCCCCTTCTGCTTCTCGATCTCTTTCAGCTTCGCGCGGATCGGCCCATAAGGCCCAAACTTGTGCTGCTCCTCGGAGAAGCCGTCCGCATAGGGGCCGTAAGGCGAGTCGATCGGCTTTTGCAGAAGGTCGGGAAAATCCTTTTCCAGCCCGGCGCGATGCGGCCTTGGCCTCGAGATCATCAGCGCCGCGACGTCCCAGGCCTCTTCCGGGGAGAGCCGCGGATGCAGATAATCGACGCCGTCCGGCATGTTGGAATGAATGAAAGTCGCCGCCGTGATCAGCCGCGCCATGCCGGCGCCGTCGTTGAAACTGTCCGCGCCCCAGAGCGGCGGAAAGGCGTAGCCGGCGCCAAGGCCTGGCAGGCTGTTCTGCACGCCGGCGCCGTCGACGTTGTGGCAGCCGATGCAGCGCGCCTGATAAATATCGCGCCCGCGCATCGGATCGGCGGCGCGGTCAAGCTCCGGCACGGTCCCCGCGCCGAGGCCCGAGAGCTTCTCCCCCTTGCGCACGCCGGTCGAGAGAAACTGAATATAGGCGACGATGGCGCGCATCGGCGCGGATGAAACCGGCAAGGGGCGGCCGTTCATGCTGCGCGTCATGCAGGAATTGATGCGCTCTTGCAGCGTGATCTGCGCGCCCGCGCGCGCGCTATAGGCGGGGAAATCCTCGGCGAGGCCAAAAATCGGCAGGCCGAATTTCTTCACGCCGGCGTCGAGATGGCAATTGCCGCAGGCGAGATTGTTCCCAGCGTAGCGCTGCGCGCGTTCCGGCATGTCAGGCCCGATATGGGAATAGGTCGCGGTGATGAGATCGCGCCCTTTGCGGACAAGCTCGCCATGCGCGTTGTAAGGCAGCGCGTCGACTTGCGGAACCGACCAGAATTTCGCGCTCGATGCGCCGAGTTCTTCCGCGGCGACGGAAGACCCGAGCGCCAAGAGCGCCAAGAGCGCGCCGCCAGTAAGCGCCTTGCGCATAAGATCACTCCGCCATGAAATGTTTCGAGAGCTTGAGCCCCTGCCCCTGATAATTCGATACGCCGCTCTGGCCGTAAAGCGCCTTTGGGGTTTCGGCCATGCGTTCATAGACGAGGCGGCCGATGAACTGGCCGTCTTCGAGGATGAAGGGCACTTCGCGCGAGCGCACTTCGAGAACGGCGCGGGCGCCCGGTCGCCCATCGGGGCCGGCGCCGAAGCCGGGATCGAAGAAGCCGGCGTAATGCACCCGGAACTCGCCGATCGCCGCATCCATCGGCGCCATTTCGGCGGCGAAATCGGGCGGAATCGCGAGGCGCTCGTGCGAAGCGAGGATGTAGAAATCGCCCGGATCGAGGATGAGCCTTCCGTCGCGCGACGGCAGACGGTCCCAATAATCGTCGATGCGATAGGCGCCGATCCGATCGACGTCGATCACGTCGGTGTGCTTTTGCGCGCGATAGCCGATGATTCCCCCGAACGCGTCGGCGTCGAGCGCGACCCGCAGCACGACGCCGTCGCGCAAATTGAGCGGCCCGTCAACGAGCGGCGATGCGCGATGCAGTTCGGCGAGCGCCGCGTCGCCGAGCGTCCCGCCATGCGATTCGCTCTGCGCATGCGCGCGAAAACGCAATTGGTTTAATCGCGAGCCGGTGCGGACGCGCACCGAAAAGCTGCGCGGCGACACTTCGGCGTAGAGCGGGCCGTGATATCCGGGGGCGACCTCGTCGAAGCGGTCGCCCCGATCCGTGATCAGCCGCGTGAAGATATCGAGGCGCCCCGTCGAGCTTTTCGGATTGGCGGCGCCGAGGACAGCGTCGCCGAGCGCCAGGCTTTCCAGAAGCGGCACGACATAGAAGCAGCCGCGCTCCAGCACGGCGCCGTCGCCTTCAAGCGACATCTCGTCATATTTGAGCGCGGAGAGGAGCTCGTCGACGCCGCGCCGCTTTCCCGGCAGAAAACTGGCGCGCACGCGATAGGCCTTGGGGCCGAGCCGCAGATCGAGACTGGCCGGCTGAATCTGCCCATGCGCCAATGGCGCGGCGAGGCGGATCTGACCGGCCTCGGCCATCGCCTGAATCTGCCGGCTGGAAAGCACGCCGCCCATTCTTCTATCGCCCCGTCGCCTTTCCTCGCGCTGGCATAAGCGCCAAATCGCGTCGCCTTTCAAGCCGAAGCTGTTGACAGCTGAGGTCCCTCTGGCCTCTATAAGCGCACGTGGTTATTTGAGCCGGCCGGCTTGCCGCCACGAAAAACAACGCGCTAAAAGGCCGGGTCTCCCTAAGGAAGCCCGCTTTTTGCGTAGCAGCGCCGTTCGGCGCGCATCAAGCGAATGGCGCGCCTTCGCGCCGAGGGAGAACCAATGTCCGCCGACGCCCCGCCCCGCAGGCCGCTGAAACCCGCGACGCAACTCGTGCATGGCGGGACGCAGCGCTCTTCCTTCGGAGAATTGTCGGAGGCGCTCTACCTCACGCAGAGCTTCGCCTATCCGACGATGGAGGCGGCCGAGGCGCGCTTCAAAGGCGATGAGCCGGGCTTCATCTATTCGCGCTTTTCGAACCCCACCGTGGCGATGTTCGAGCAGCGCATGTGCCTTCTGGAGGGTACGGAAGCGGCCCGCGCCACGGCGAGCGGCATGGCGGCGGTGACCGCGAGCCTGCTCGCGCAGCTCAAAGCGGGCGACCATGTGGTTTCGGCGCGCGCGCTGTTCGGCTCCTGCCTCTATGTCGTCGAGGACCTCCTGCCGCGATTGGGAATCGCTTCGACGCTCGTCGACGGCGCCGACCTCGAACAATGGAAGGCGGCCGTCCGTCCTGAGACGAAGCTCTTCTTCCTGGAAAGCCCGACCAACCCCGGGCTCGAAGTCTATGACCTCAAGGCGATCGCCGACATTGCGCATGAGGCCGGCGCGAAGCTCGTGGTCGACAATGTCTTCGCGACGCCGCTGTTGCAAAAGCCCTTCGACTTTGGCGCCGACGTCGTCGTCTATTCCGCGACCAAGCATATCGATGGGCAAGGTCGATGTCTCGGCGGCGTGATTTTGGCCTCGCAGGCGCTGATCGAAGAGAGCGTACACAATTTCTTGCGCCAGACCGGTCCGGCGATGTCGCCGTTCAACGCCTGGGTGATGCTGAAGGGATTGGAGACATTGCCGCTGCGCGTCGCGCAGCAGACCGCGAGCGCGGCCAAGATCGCCGACTTTCTGGCGGAAGAGAAGGCTGTCGGCCGCGTGCTTTATCCGTTCCGCGCCGATCACCCGCAGGCCGATCTGGCGCGCCGCCAGATGTCGGGCGGCGGCACGCTGGTGAGCTTTAGTATGGCGGGCGGCAAGGCCGCGGCGTTCCGTCTCGCCAATGCGCTGGAGGTGATCAAGATTTCCAACAATCTCGGCGACGCCAAGAGCCTCATCACCCATCCGGCGACGACGACCCATCAGCGGCTGACGCCGGAAGCGCGCGCGTCTCTCGGCATCGGCGACGGCTTGCTGCGTCTATCGGTCGGCCTCGAGGACGCCGACGATCTCGTTGACGATCTCGCGCGCGGTCTGTGGGCCGCCGCGCGCGCCTGAGCTTTACGGCTACGCGCCGGGCCGCCTCTTGCGGCGGGCGGGAATTTTCGCCTCCTGCATCGCGCATTCGGCGACGAAGTAGGACACGGCAAGTATGGCGCAAAGCGTCTCAAGCACGACGCCCGTGATCAGTTCGTTCATCAGCATGCCCTCGGAAAGCCTTCACGGCGAATTCGGACAGTTCAAGTGGCGGCCCGCGGCGGCGGCGGGAGAAGAGAGTTGACGCCGACGCAGGCCAATTGCGATGCAGCACTAGGCCTCCGGCGGGGCGCGCGGGCGGTGCGCCGGGCTGGGACGGGGCGTCGGCGCGACGCAGTCCGCCACCGTCCGCGCGAGCTTGAAGCTCGGGACGGGCGTCGCGCCGATCGGGCCGGGCCGCGCCGCGAGAGGCGCTAGACCGCTGCAAAACGCCTGACAGAGGATACAGGCGGAGCGATCGTCTTTGGGGCCCAGCCGCCCCGCAAGCGCGCCGGGTTGGGAGGCCCCCGGCGCGAAACAGATAAAGAGTTGAGCGATGAGACGCCCCCCGACGCCCGACTCGGCGACGCCGCGCGCGAGCGGCGCGACGGCAAAGAGCGACGCCGCCGAGAACAGCAGAATCGCACCAAGCCTCGCGCCAAGCCTCGCGCGCACACGATGCAGCGATGCGAGCCAGAACGCCGACGGAGACATTGGTTCAGGTCGCGTCGGTCAAAGGCCGCGAGAATCTCGCGCGGCGTTCGAGGTCGATGAGGCGGATGACGCGCTGGTCATTTCCACGCCACAGAGGCGTCGGCACGATGGCGGCGAGCGCCGCCATGCCAGGCGCATGACCCGGCTGCGCGCGCTCCCGCTCGATGAGGGATTCCAGCGTCGCGCCGGCGACGACGCTTTCCCGGCCGCTCGGGCTACGTTTACGAAACATGGGCTCACTCCCGATCCGCCGCTTTGGCGCGGCGTTGTCCTTAAGCTGCGCCCGATGCTGCGCGCGCCCGGAGTCCGGGCGAGAGCGCAAAGCGGCGCGGCAGCGTGCGAAGGATCAGGAGTTGGCGGGAGGCGCTCGCGCCTGTCGGGAAAAATCCTGCAGGCGGGTCGGCAGGGCGCAGTCCGCCACCGTCCAATCAAGCGCTGTCCATTGGACGGGCGCCTTGCCGAGATGAATGACGCGCGCGGCCAGCGGCGCGACGCCATCGCAATGGTTTTGACAAAACAAACAGACGTCGCGGTGGGCCTTTGCGTGGCCTGGCGCCTGCGATCGGTCGCTCGAGGCGACGTCGGTAAAGCAAAATTCGCTGACGGCGTCGCCGGCGCCCAGCCGCGACGCGACCTGCGCCGCCGCAGGCGCGAAGGCCTGAACGGTCAGCGCGAGCGCGAACAGCAGAACTGTCAGCCAGTTACGACGCATAAAGTCTCGAGCCTTGGAATCGGCGCGCATGCGGAATTCACATGCGCGCATTGATGTAAGCAAAAAGCGAAGGCCACGACAAGTTAATCTTGGGGCGACCGCCTCGCCGCGGCAAAGCGTCTCAGCAGGACGATCGCACGCTCGGAACGCCCTGGCGGATCACCTGACCGCCGACGTGCCTCCGGAACCACCCCGGTCGATCGTTACGCCCGATCCGTCCGGACCGCCGAAGTCATAGTTGAGCGCGATAAAGAAGGTGCGCTGCGGATAGGGATTGGGATTCACATAGGCCTTCCAGCGGCCGATGTTGTTCACGCCGACGGACAGCCACCAGTTCGGCTCGAGCCGGTATCTCGCCTTCATATCGAAGACGAGGATTTCACTGTCCACACTGCCGTAATTGTTGTGGTTGAAGTCGGTGTTCGCAAAGGTGACGAACGCCGGGGACGAGTAGCGCGCGCCAAGGGCGAACGACATGTCGGGATTGGGGCTGTAGCTCGCGACGCCGCGAAAACGAATTCTCGGGACGCGCGGGAACTGATTGCCGGCAAAGAGAATGCTGTTGAGATTGCCGCTCGACAGATTGGTCTGAATTTTCGCGTCGGTGAAGGTCAGGCCGCCCTCGAAATCCAGTCCCGGAACGAGAATGTCCTTCATATGCGCCGCCGCCTCGATGCCGCGAAACCGCACCTTGTCGAGGTTGGCGTTTTGCGAGACCTGGGTGCCGAAAATGGAGAGCGTGGTCTGGTTAGCGATGGCGTTCCAGCGATCGTCAAGAAACAGGCTGATGCGCGGATTGAAGAGCCCGATCGCGCCGCCGAACGCGTCGATCTTCCGATACTCGCCGGTCAGATCGTAACAGGTGCAGATTTCAGGCTGCAAATTTGGATTGTTGATGATCACCGAACTTGGGCTCGACAGGGATTGGAACAATTCGTTGACTGTTGGAAAGCGATAGGCGCGCGCGATCGAGCCGCGCAAGGAGAGTTCCGGCGTGAAATAATATTCGAGCGCCGCCTTCGGCGAGAAAGCGCCCTTATAGGAATCCGGGAAATAGGTGATGTTCGCGGCTCTAAAGGGAAGGCCGACGATCGCCTGGCCCGCAGGGTTCGACGCGTTGGCGAACCCCCCAGTGCCGTTCATGCCGCCAAAGGCGCGCCACCACTCGCCGCGACCGCCGGCGGTGAATTTCCAGTCCGGCAGCGGCCGCCAGACTTCCTGAACGTAGAGGGCTTTGGTCTCGGTTTTGCCGAAGTTCAACGCCTGGATGCCCATATAGTAATTATTGGGCCAGGACACGGTGCTAGTCTGCTTGGTCGCCAACGAATAAAGATCGCCGTGGGCGCCGAACGACACTTCATGCTTGCCGAGAATGTCGTAAGGCACGCGCCAGATGAAGCGCGCGTCGCCGGTGCGCCAGAACGTTCCGCCATTGTTGGTGTTCAGCCCGCGCGGATCGACGTTATAGGCGGTTCCCGCAGCGTTGACGCGCGGTCCGTAGGACTGCGCATTGTTGGTGAAATCGCGAAGGAAGTTGAACGACGTCGCCGACAAATCGAAATCGAAGACGCCGCCAGTGTCCTGTCTGAGCTCGAGCGCCTGCATCAGGTGATTTGCGGCGCCGTGCCCGGGATTGACGCCGCCGGGCGTGACGGAATACGGGCCAAGCTGCACGCGCCCGTTCTGGGTGTTGTAGATCGGCATGCCGTTCTTGTCGTTAATGAAGCTTTCGACGGTGGTGGTATTGTTCAGCGTCCAGAAGCCGACCTGATATTTGGCGCGCAGAAGCGGCAAGATGTCATAAGAGACTTTGACCTTCGCCAAATCCGTTTGGACATAATCGGCGCCAGCCGCCGCCGTAATGATGCGCGGACGACCCTGTTGGTCGAAGTCCTGGAAGCCGCCAGAGAACGCCGAACCTGTGCCCGGCGTCAAAAAGGTGCCGGGGAATGTTTGCGCCTGTCCTTGATTGTCCAGGTGTTCATAGCCGACCCAATAACGGAAGTCGTTGATGCGATCGCCGACCAGGATGTTTGTGACGCCGCCGAGATTGAGTTCTTTCCTGCCGTAGAGGCTGAACGGCTGCACCGCCACGGTGCCCATGGCGTGGACCTCGAAATCGTCCGGCATGCGCGTCGTCATCGTCAGCACGGCGCCGATCGAATTGCCCGGATAAAGCGCCGAGAACGGCCCGTACATCACATCGACGCGCGAAATTTCGGCGGGGGAAACCATGCCCCAGCGCGGCGCGAAGTTGAAGCTGTTGCCGAGCAGATTCGAGAGCAGCACATTGTCGGCATAGACAAGCACCAACGCGCTCTGAATGGTGCCCGTGGTGCGCGTCGAGACGATGGCGTTGCGATCGCCGATGTAGCGCTCGCGAATGAGAATTGACGGCATATATCTGAACGCGTCGGAAGAGGTCATGATATTCGTGGTTTTTTGAATCTCTTTGCGCGTCCTGCTCTCGACGACCGCCGGAATGTTCGCCGGCAAGGTGCGGCTGAACGGCGCTGGCGTTGGCTCCGCGTAACGATCCGCCAAAGCAGGCCCCGGCGCAGGCGCCGCGGTGGTGACGCGACCCTGTCCGCCAACGGGTCTGCCGACAGGACCCGGCCGCACAGGGCCGCGGACGCCGCCGACGCTGATCGTGGGAAGCGCCTGCTGCGCATCCGCGACCGACGGGGCGAGTAGGCTGATTACGGCGAAAGAGCTTCCTCCGAGGAGGCGAGAACGACGGATCATGACGGTATTCCTTGGGAGCCGACTCCAGTCGGCTTAAGGGAGAGCGGCCGCAACGTTGGATGCAACGCGCACGCGGACCTGTGACGTGGAGGCTGCTTCGAGCAGCGGCGAGAACCCGGACTGCGCGCTCTTGCGCGCGCCAGCGGTCTCAGGCGCGAGAGAAGGGCGGCGCCCGTGCGCAATGCGCGCGCGATGATCGCTCGGAGAGCGACCGCACTGCATATGTGGGCGCGTCGATCAGCGCATATTCGCCCAGCGCCACAACATAATCCGAGGCCAGCGAAACCCAGGCCGGCGGCGGTTCGCCACATAAGAGGCAGGATTGGCAGTTGTGCCGATGGCCAAGCCGATCGTTGGGCGCGGACTGTTCGCCTGCGCGCACCTGCTCGCAATGAGCTGCGAGCGTCTCTTCGGGAGAGATCGAAGCGGCGCGCGCCAGCCCGGCTCCGCCGGCGACGGTCTGGACGACCATGGCCAGGATAAGCAACAGGGTGCGAAGCGTCGTGAGCCGCATTTTGATTCCGGTCAAAACTGACAACCTACTATTTACAAGTCACTGCATCGCGGATAGCGCGGCGCGACGAAATGAGTCCGAAAAGCCGTTGGTGTGGCTATTGAGCCACAGTCTGTGATCGTTCTCGCGCCGATCATTGCCCAATCAAAAACGTTTCACTTTGCTGGCGCCCGTTCTAATCTTGCATCCATGTACATCTCCATCACCAGAGACATTCAGGTCACGGCGCTTCCCGACTTCCTGCCGGATCGCTCAGACCCCGACCAGGATCGCTACTTCTGGTCGTATACGATCGAGATCGCCAATCTCGGGCGCGTTCGAGTGCAGCTTTTGTCGCGCCACTGGATCGTCATCGACGCCAACGGCCGCCGCGAGGAAGTGCGCGGACCAGGCGTCGTCGGCGAACAGCCGGTGCTGGAGCCTGGGGAGACGTTTCGTTACGCCTCAGGCTGTCCGCTTGCCACGCCGTCGGGGATGATGCAGGGCAGCTATCGGATGATCACCGACGCCGGCGAAACCTTCGACGTCGAAGTGCCCGCTTTCTCGCTCGACAGCCCGCTGTCGCGTCCGACCCTGAATTAGGCCGGCGAGATGGACCGCATCGAAGGCGCGATCGACCTGCTCTCCCGATTGGTCGCTTTTGACACGGTGAGCTCCAAATCCAATCTGCCGCTGATCGATTTCGTCGAAGCTTACCTGCGCGAACAGGAGGTGCGCTTCGTGCGCGCGCCGAACGCCTCCGGCGATAAGGCCGCCCTCTTCGTCACGATCGGCCCCGACGCTGACGGCGGCGTGCTCCTGTCCGGCCACACAGATGTCGTGCCGGTCGCCGGGCAAGCCTGGAGCGCCGATCCGTTCACGCTGCGGCGCGACGCGACGCGACTCTATGGGCGCGGCGCGGTGGACATGAAGGGGTTCGACGCCGCTTGCCTGGCGATGATTCCCGAATTCAAGGCGGCGCGGCTGTCTCGCCCGATTCACATTCTCTTGAGCTATGACGAGGAGACCACCTGTCTCGGCCCTCTCGACGTCATCGCGCGGTTCGGGGCCGACCTGCCGCGCCCTTCAGCCGTGATCGTCGGCGAGCCGACGTCGATGGAGGTCGCCGACGCGCATAAGAGCGTCGCCACTTATGTGACGCGCGTGCGGGGCTTCGAGATCCATTCGGCCAATCTGCATCGCGGCGTCAGCGCCGTGCATGTCGCCTGCAAACTCGTGTGCGAGCTGGAACGTCTCGGCGAGGAGTTGCGCGCCGCCGGCGATCCGAACGGGCGCTTCGATCCGCCCTTCTCGACCATTCACGTCGGCGTGATTCACGGCGGAACGGCGCGCAACATCGTCGCCAAGGACTGTGAATTCCAGTGGGAGTTTCGAGCGTTGCCCGGCGCGCCGCCGAATTTCGCTTACGACCGGCTGGAAGCCTATTGCGAGGCTCTAAGACGAACGATTTTCGTCGGCTTTCCCGACGCCGGCATTGAGACCACGATTGAGAATCAGGTGCCGGGGCTCGCGCCGCAGCCGGGCTCCGAGGCGGAGACCCTGGCGCTGCGGCTCGCCAAGCGCAATGGGACGGTCGCCGTCCCTTATGCGACTGAGGCCGGTCAGTTTCAGCGCGCGGGCGTGGCTGCCGTCGTCTGCGGCCCTGGACGCATCGACCAGGCGCACCAGCCCGACGAATTTATCGACATCGCCGAACTGGCAGCCTGTCTTGAGTTCCTACGCGGCCTCGCGCAGCAACTTCGCGCGTAAGTATCCAGCGTTAGCCGCAGACCCACACCCAGGTCTGGCGGTAGGGATGCCAGCGCCAGCAACGGCCCACGCCGTAATCCCACCAGCGCCCGCGCCACCAACGCCCGCCGCCATGGCGCCCGCCGCCGCCCCAACCGCCGTGGTGACCGCCCCAGCCGCCGTGGGGACCATGGCCGCCGCCGCCCCATTTGCCGCCGCCGCCCTGGCCGCCGCCCATATTGCCGTCTTGACCGCCGCCGCCTTGACCGCCACCGCCTTGGCCGCCCCCTCCTTGACCGCCGCCGCCGCCTCCGCCTTGGCCGCCGCCCCAGCCGCCTCCACCTTTACCGCCGCCGCCGCCCTGCCCGCCTCCAGCGGCGCCGGCCGTAACGGGCATCGCCAGCGCGCCGATGAGCGCCGCGACCACAGAAATGTTCTTGAAAGCTGACATGACTCCACCTTCCGTTGAATGGCTCAGCGATCCGCGGTTCGGCGGAGGCTTGGGCTGAGGCATGACCCCACAGGTCTATGTGGCGTCGTTTGTACAATTTGCGAGCGATCCCTCTCCGGCGCCGCAACTGGGGGACTCGCGAAAGCGCATCGCCCGGCGACAGCGGTTCGAGTGGCCCTAGCGTTCGCGAAGCGAGAGGGCTCTCCGGCCGCCGCCGAAGAGGCTAGATCGCCTGCTCGGTTCGAAGCGGTCAGCACGCCCAATGCCATTGGCCGTACCACCAGCGCCAGCAGCCGCCGCCGCCGTAACCGCCCCAGCCGCCGTGGCCCCAGCCGCCGTGCCAACCGGCGCCATGCCAACCACCATGCCAGCCGCCGCCGCCGCCATGCCAGCCATGGCCGCCATGGCCCCCGCCGCCGCCATGCCAGTCATGACCGCCGTGACCGCCATGACCGCCTGCGGCGGCGGGGGAAGAGGCAATGAGCGCTCCCGCCAAAAGCGCGGCGTAGGAAAGTTTCTTCAACATGATTTTTCTCCTGACAACACAGACGCCCTTAAGGCGCCTTACACTGACTATGCTCTCCAGCGGCGAAGGGCGGTGCGTGGCCGCACATTCGGTTGCTCGCGCTTATGCGCGCGCATCACGTGAAGTCGGCCGCGCGCCATTGCTTTCGTGAAGTGACCGGCTATAGTCCGCGCCCGTTCGGCGCTTGGAAATAATCCGCGTCGGGCTCCGAGCCCTTTAAAGAGATTTTCGCGATGAAGCTGATCCCGGACGCTTTGGCCCAAGCCCAGACGCCCTCACCGCCTGCCGCCGAGACGCCTGCGAGCCCGCCGGCGCAGCCGACGGCGCCTTCCACGCCGGCGTCGCCAACTCCGCCACATCCGCCGACCGCCACCCAGACGGGTCAAGCTGTCGAGACGCCGCCCGAAGCGCACCAGCCTCCGACCATGCCGGAGATGCTCGGGCAGCTTATTCCCATCTTCGTGGTGATGGGCATCGTCTACATCTTGGTGATCCGCCCGCGCTCCCGACGCGAGAAGGAGCAGCTCGCGCAGCTGCGCAACGTCCGACGCGGGGACACGCTCGTCACCACGAGCGGAATCGTCGCCAAGGTGACGAAATCCATCGACGACGCTGAAATCGAGGTCGAGATCGCGCCCAACGTGCGGGTGCGCATGCTGCGCACGGCCGTCGCCGAAGTGCGCGCCAAGGGCGAACCCGTAAGGGAGGAGACGCCGCCGACCGCCAAGACTGGCGGCGCCAAAGGCGGCGGAAAGTCGGCGAAGTCTGCTGAAACCAAGTCGAGCGACGTCAAGACCGGCAACGGCAAGGCGGGCGACAGCAAGCCCGGAGACGCCGGATCCGGCTCGCAGAGCTGACGCGGATCCTTTCGATCACTAGCCGATAGCAGGACAATGCTGCGATTCTCGACCTGGAAATTTCTCGCCATTGTGGCGATGACTGTCGCTGCGGTGCTTGTCGTCGCGCCGAGCATGTTGTCGCCGTCCCATTATGAAGAGCTGAAGTCGCGCCTGCCCGCCTGGCTTACGCCTCCGACCATCGTGCTCGGGCTCGACCTGCAGGGCGGCTCGCATGTGACGCTCGAAGTGGATCAGGCGGATCTCATCAGCACGCAGGTGAAAAATCTCCGCGACGACGTGCGCCGAATCCTGCGTGAAGAAAAGGTCGCCATCTCCGGCGGCATCGGAACGACCACGCGCGGCGTACAGGTGCGCGTCGCCGACCCTGCGGATCGAGAGAAAGTCCTTCCAAAATTGCGGCAGCTGCGCAACAGCTTCAGCGGCGCTCTCATGGGCGGGCCTTCGCCGCTCGACGTCGAGGCGTCGCCGGACGGCCTCATCCGCGTGACCGTCACCGACGCGGGCATCACGGACAAGTCGCGCAAGGCCGTCGAGCAATCGATCGAAGTCATTCGGCGGCGCGTCGACGCCCTCGGCACGCGCGAGCCGAGCATTCAGCGTCAGGGCGACGACCGCGTGCTGGTGCAGGTGCCGGGCCTTCAAGACCCCGAAACGCTCAAGGAAATTCTCGGCAAAACCGCGAAGCTCGAATTCCGCCTCGTCGCCGATCCCGGCCAGAATCCGTCGGAAGTCGAGGAACTCGATCAGGTCGAACAGGAAGGCAAGCTCGGCGTCGAGAAGCAGGTGATGGTCAAGGGCGAAGATCTCACGGACGCGCAGCCGGGATTCGACCAGCAAAGAAGCGGCGAGCCGGTCGTCAATTTTCGCTTCAACATCCGCGGCGCCCAGGCCTTCGGCGAAGTGACTTCCAAGAACGTCGGGCGCCTCTTCGCGATCATCCTCGACAACAAGATCATTTCCGCGCCGCGCATCTTGACGCCGATCACCGGCGGCTCCGGCCAGATTTCCGGACGCTTCACCGTCGAACAGGCGAACAATCTTGCGATCCTGCTGCGCGCCGGCGCGCTGCCGGCGAAGCTCAACATCGTCGAAGAGCGCACCGTCGGTCCGGGACTCGGCCAGGACTCGATCGACGCCGGCAAACGCGCCGCCTATGTCGGCGCGGGCCTCGTCGTCGTCTACATGCTCGTCACCTACGGCGTCTTTGGCGTCTTCGCCAATCTCGCGCTGTTTGTGCACATCGCCTTCATTTTCGCCGGACTCGTGTTGCTCGGCTCGACGCTGACGCTGCCGGGCATCGCCGGGATCGTGTTGACGATCGGCATGGCGGTCGATTCGAATGTGCTGATCTACGAGCGCATACGCGAGGAAAATCACGCCGGGCGCTCGATCCTCGCCTCGCTCGACGCGGGCTTCACGCGCGCCTTCGCGACCATCGTCGACTCCAACGTCACCATGTTCGTCGCCGCGGCGATCCTTTATTTTCTTGGCTCGGGACCTGTGCGCGGCTTCGCCGTGTCGCTTGCGCTCGGCATTCTGACGACCATCGTCACCGCGGTGACCATGACGCGCATGATGATCGCCGTCTGGTATCATTACGCGCGGCCGACGAAACTGCCGATCTAAAGGGGCGACATTTATGAAACTTCTGCGCCTCGCTCCGGAGAACACCAAGTTCCCGTTCATGCGGTTCCGCCGCGTGAGCTATCCATTCTCGGCTGTGCTGTCGCTGATCGCGGTCGCCCTCTTCGTCTTCAAGGGCATGAATTTCGGCATCGACTTTGCCGGCGGCACGGTGATCGAACTGCGCGCGAAATCCGGCGCCGCGGAAGTCGGCACGCTGCGCACGCTTGGCGAAGGCCTCCAGCTGGGCGACATCGAGGTGCAGGCGTTCGGGAATCCGGCAGACGCCACATTGCGCTTCGGTCTGCAGCCGGGCGGCGACGTCGCCCAGCAGGCGGCGGTGGAGCGCGTGCGTGGCGCCGTCGGCGGATATTATGATTTGCGCCGCGTCGAAGTCGTCGGCCCGCGCGTCTCAAACGAATTGGTGCAGTCCGGCACGCTCGGCGTCGTACTGTCGATCATCGCGGTGCTGACCTATCTTTGGTTCCGCTTTGAATGGCAATTCGCGATCGGCGCCGTGATCGCGACGATGCATGATCTGCTGCTCACCGTCGGCTTTTTCTCGATCACGCAGCTCGAATTCAACACCACATCGATCGCCGCGATCTTGACCATCGTCGGCTACTCGCTGAACGAAACAGTGGTGGTGCTCGACCGAATTCGCGAGAACATGCGCAAATACAAGAAACTGCCGACAGCGCAAATGGTCGACATGTCGATCAACGCCGTCCTGCCGCGCACGATCATGACCGCAACGACGGTGATGCTTGCGCTGTTTGCGCTCGTCGCCTTCGGCGGCCAGGTGATCCGTTCGTTCTCAGTCGCGATGATTTGGGGCATTTTCGTCGCGACCTACTCGTCAATCTTCATCTGCTCGCCGATGCTGATCTATCTCGGGCTGCGCAATGAAGACGCCGACAAGGCGGCGCACAAGCACGAGACGGAGCGCAAGGCCGACGCAGCAGTTTCGGCGCGCGAGGACGTTGCGGAAGCGCCGGTCTCCGCGCCGACGAAGTCCGCCGAAAGGACGCCCGCGCCCTCTCGGAAGGCGTCCGGCAAACGCGCCAAGACGAGGCCGGCTTGACGGGCGGGTCCGGCGGCTATGTTCCCGGCCGTCACAAAATCGATGACTATGGCGGCGGCGGCTTCCGCTTCGCCGACATGTCCCACCGCGGCTCTATTCTCGCGTTGCCCTCCGGCGTGCGCGCCGTGCCTCTGACCAGCGCCGCGGAGATCGACGACTCGATGATCGATAGCGCGCTTTCCGAAAGCGGCGGCCTCGACGTGTTTGTCGTCGGCACCGGGAAGGATTTGTTGCCGCTTGCCGGCGGCCTGCGTGCGAAGCTGCGCGCGGCGGGCGTCGGTTGCGAAACCATGGCGACGGGAGCCGCCGTGCGGACCTACAATGTTCTCGTCGACGAGAATCGGCGCGTCGGCGCGCTGCTGATCGCCGTGTGACATCATGAGCGCCGCCTCGCGGGAGCATTATGTGCAATGCGAGGAACTTCTGCGCGCGCGTGATCGCGACCTCTGGCTCGCCTGTCTCTTTGCGCCCCAGGCCGCGCGCCCGCACATTCATGCGCTCTATGCCTTCGCCCAGGAAACGGCGGACGTCAGCGGCAAGGTCACGCAACCGCTGCTCGGCGAGATGCGGCTGCAGTGGTGGCTCGACGCGCTGGAGGCCGACGCCGCGCAAGGCGAAGGCGTGCGCGCCAATCCCGTGGCCGACGCGCTGATCGACACGATTGAGCGATTCTCCCTGCCCCGCAGCGAATTCGTCGCGCTGGCGCAGGCGCATATCTTTGATCTCTACGATGACGCGATGCCGACTTGGACGGCGCTCGAAGACTATTGCCGCGCTACGGCGTCGGCCCCGATTCGCTGGGCGGCGCGAATTCTCGGCGCTGATCTTCAAGCGCCGTCGGCGGGGGCTTTCGATGAGGCGGGAGTCGCGCTCGGCCTCACGCGCATCTTGCGCGCTCTACCTGAGGGTTCCCAACAGGAGAAATTCCTGCCGGACGAGGCCTTCACGCATGACGGCGGAGCCTCAGGCCGGCGCAGCGAGCTTGGTCCGATCGTGAAGAAATGGCACGCGCTGGCGCAGTCCCACTACGAGCTGGCGCGCCGGCTGGCCGTGGATCTCGGACCCGCCCGCGCCGCGCTGCTCCCGTGCGCCACCGCTCCACTTTATCTGGAGCAGCTGGCGCGAAGCGATTACGATCCGTTTCGCCCGCTTGGCGAACCCTCGCCGCTGCGGCGACAGTGGCGCATCTGGCGCGCGTCGCGCGGCGTGGGATTGTGACACGCGCCGGAAGCAGCGCTCCATGGAATTACTGAAATGACAACTGTCGCATATGATTATGACGCCCGGCGCCTGCGCATGGAGACGCTGCTCATGCTCCGCTGGGTGGCCATCACCGGTCAGGCGGCGGCATGTATCGGCGTCTATTTCGTTCTGGGATTCGATTTTCCCGTCGGCCTCTGCTTCGTCTTCATCACGGCGTCGGCGACGCTCAACATCGGCATGCGCTTCGGCACGCCGCGCAGTTTCCGCCTTGGCGACGTCGAGGCCGCCGTCCTGCTGGGATACGACATCATCCAGCTGGGATTTCTGCTCTATCTCACCGGCGGGCTGACGAACAGTTTCGCGATGTTGTTTTTGACGCCGGTGATCATCTCGGCGGTGTCGCTGCCGAGCAACCTGACGCTGCTGCTCGGCATCGTCATGATTGCGGTCGCGACGGTGCTCACGGTCGAATATTATCCTTTGCCCTGGTATGCCGACGAAAAACTGACTTTCCCCCTCCTCTACCGCACCGGCGTTTGGGCGGCGCTCGCGCTCAGCGCGGCGTTCATCGGCATCTACGCCGCGCGGGTGTCAGACGAGGCGCGGCTCCTGGCCGACGCGCTCGCGGCGACGGAATTGGTGCTCGAGCGCGAGCAGCACCTCTCGCAACTCGACGGCCTCGCCGCCGCCGCCGCGCATGAACTTGGCACCCCGCTCGCGACCATTACGCTGATCATCAAAGAATTGCAGAATTCCCTGCCGGAGAATGCGCCGGCGCTGCGCGACGACCTCGCGCTTCTAGCGCAGGAGACGGCGCGCTGTCGGGAGATACTGGGCAAGCTGGCCTCGCTTGGCGCAA
The DNA here is from genome assembly GCF_015709545.1 of Methylocystis sp. H4A. NCBI lineage: Bacteria > Pseudomonadati > Pseudomonadota > Alphaproteobacteria > Hyphomicrobiales > Methylocystaceae > Methylocystis > Methylocystis sp. H4A. The sequence continues at coordinate 108,697 of NZ_JADNQY010000023.1, forward strand.
CGGACCAGAGCAGCGTGATGAATCTGCTGTCGATCGACACGCTGATCCAGGAAGTGGTTGAGCCGCAGCGTGAGATCGGCGTTGAGGTCGAAATTTCCAAAAATGGTCCCTCCGACCCGCCGGTGCTGGCGCGCAATCCAGCGATTCTTTATGGACTGGGCAACCTTGTCGAAAACGCGATGGACTTCGCCCATTCACGCGTGAAGATCGACGCTTGGTGGAGTTCAAGCTACGTGACGATCGTCATTCAGGACGACGGGCCCGGCTACTCTCCAGACATTCTTGATCGTCTCGGGGACCCGTATCTGCGGGGGCGGCCGCTCGAACGGCGCACGAAAAACGATGCCGAGTCAGGGCTTGGCCTCGGCCTCTTCATCGCCAAAACCCTGTTGGAGCGCTCGGGCGCTACAGTCGAAACAATGAATGTTTCTCCGCCGCGCACTGGCGCGATCGCTAAAATCACTTGGCCGCGCGCCGCGCTCGAGCCCGCCGCGGCCAGGCCAAGGCTTCCCCAACAGGACAAATAGAATCGACGCGACGCTGGCGATAAGCTAGATTTGACAAAAATCAGGGTTGGAAACGCACGATGTCGACCGAAGAATTGAAGGCGGATCGAGAAGGCGTCTCGGAACCTGAGCAAGTTCCAGCGCTGCCACAGGATCGTTCACTGCTGATCCTGGATGACGACAAGCCGTTTCTTGGCAGATTGACGCGTGCGATGGAGGCCCGCGGCTTCCTGGTGACGCCCTGCGAAACGGTCGCCGAGGGTCTTGCCGCCCTTGAAACGAACCCACCGGCGTTCGCCATCATCGACATGCGGCTTGACGACGGCAATGGCCTCGACGTCATCTCAAAGCTGAAGACGTCACGTCCCGACGCGCGCGGAATCATCCTCACCGGCTACGGCAACATCGCGACCGCGGTGACCGCGGTTAAGCTCGGCGCCTTCGACTATTTGGCGAAGCCCGCCGACGCCGACGAAATCTATCACGCGTTGATGGCGACGCAGGTCGATAAACCCGACGCTCAAGAAAATCCCATGTCCGCCGACCGCGTGCGCTGGGAGCATATCCAGAGGGTTTTCGAGTCTTGCGACCGCAATGTCTCGGAGACGGCGCGGCGGCTCAACATGCACCGCCGGACCCTGCAACGCATTCTCGCCAAGCGCGCGCCCCGCTGACGGCTTTAATTCGCCTGTTCGTCGCCGAAGGCCAGCAGGCAGTAACGGTCCGCCGCCATCGCCGCGAAGCGTAACAGCATCGAGCGTCGACGAGCGGGCGCGAGGGGGAAAGCCGGCGCCTCGCGCGTCAGTAGCGCCCCGTGGGCGTCCGCGACGATCAAGCCCGCATCATTTGGAAAAACCGCCGGATCGAGCGATGCGGGAATCGCGAAATAGAACCGATCGCAAAAGCCGCGATACTGCGGCCATTTAAGATCCGCGCGGAAATCCGCGTAGCTCGACTTGACCTCGACGATGCGCAGGACCCCGTCAGATGCGAGCGCGATGAGATCGGCGCGTCGACCATTCGGCAGGGGCGCTTCGCAAACGACCGAAAATCCGCAGGCCCTCAGATAGCGCCGGGCGCCGCGGGCCACGCATCTGGTCATGTCGGCGCGGCTTTCGAGCGACGTCGCGCCATCTGTGAGGATCGCGGTCATATTATCTCCGCTGGCGTGTCGCCCGCTCCACCCAGCATGGCGCGTCGCCAAAGCGCGCGCAACCGTGATAGGTTCGCCCCATTGATCCACTACAGGCTTGGCGCATGAAACGGCTTCTTCTCGCATGCCTCCTCTCGCTCGTCGCCGCAATATCGCCCGTCCTGGGCGCAGAGCGCGTCGTCAACATTTTCAATTGGAGCGATTACATCGATCCGAGCGTGCTCGAGGACTTCACTCGAGAGACCGGAATCAAAGTCATTTATGACACCTATGACTCGAACGAGATGCTCGAGGCGCGGCTTCTTGCCGGCGACACCGGCTACGATGTGGTCGTGCCGTCGGCGACGTTCCTCCAGCGGCAGATCGCAGCCGGCGTGCTGCAGCCGATCTACAGAAGCAAGCTTGTCAACGCGCGCAATGTCTGGCCCGAGATCGACTCCAGACTTTCGCGTTTCGATCCGGGCAACCGCTACGCCATCAACTACATGTGGTACACGACGGGCGTCGCTTACGATGTCGCGAAGGTCCAGGAGCGGCTTGGCAAGCCGA
>NZ_JADNQY010000023.1:111258-227291 GCF_015709545.1 Methylocystis sp. H4A
GTCCAGGAGCGGCTTGGCAAGCCGATAACGAGCTGGGATCAGGTCCTGCGGCCGGAAAATTTAAAGAAGCTCGCCGACTGTGGCGTCTACATGCTCGACAGTCCGGAGGACATGTTCGCGATCGCGCTCAACGACCTGAAGCTCGATCCCAATTCGAAAAATCCGAAGGACCTTTCGCGGGCCGCCACCCTCTTAGGAAGTCTGCGCCGCTATGTGAAGAAATTTCATTCCTCTGAATATATCAATGCGCTGGCGAACGGCGACATTTGCGTCGCCATCGGTTGGTCGGGCGACAGCCTGCAAGCGCGCAATCGCGCCCGCGAAGCCGGAACCGACGTCGATATCGCTTACGTGATACCGACCGAAGGTTCGCTCCTGTCGCTGGACAATCTCGCGATTCCAAAGGATGCGCGCCATCTTGAGGAAGCCTATCTCTTCATCGACTATCTGCTTCGACCCGACGTCGCCGCGCGCAATTCGATCGCCACCAATTTCGCCAATGGCGTCGCGCCGTCGCGACCGCTGATTGACAAGGCGGTCGCGAATGATCCGTCGGTCTATCCGAACGACCTCACCATGCGGCGCCTGTTTACCGTCACGGCGCCCGATCAGACGGTTCAGAAACTGATCACCCGAATGTGGACGACGGTGAAGACCGGACGATGAAGAGATCTGGCGCCGACGTGCGCCCGACGGAACGCGTCACGCATGACGCGTGAACCCAGCCGAGCGCCGCAGTCTACTGCTCGCTCAAGATGCGCTTCAGAAGTTCGATGACTTCGGCGAGCCCTTTGTCCTTGGAGGCGAGCTCCTCGATTTTCCGCACCGCGTGCAGCACCGTGGTGTGATCGCGGCCGCCAAATCTACGGCCAATCTCCGGCAGCGAGCGCAGCGTCAGCACTTTCGAGAGATACATGGCGATCTGCCGAGGCCGCACCACATTAGCGGTGCGCCGGGAGGACAAAATGTCGGAGCGTGAAATATTGTAGTGGCTCGCCACGAGCTTCTGGATATCGTCGATCTTGACGCGTTTGGGATCCTGTGTGCGCACGAGATCGCGAATGGCCGTTTCCGCGGTCTCGACCGTCAGCGGCGCCCCGGTCAGCGTCGCGTGGGCGAGAAGCCGATTGACGGCGCCCTCAAGATCACGGCCGTTGGTCGCGATCGTCCGCGCCACATAGGAGATGACCTCCGGCGGCACGTGGAAACTGGATTGCGACTCCTTCGCCGATGCAATGCGCGCGGCGAGGATCTTGATGCGCAAGGACTCGTCTAGAGGGCCGATGTCGACGCAAAGCCCGCCCTTGAATCGCGACAGCACGCGCTCGTCGAGCGTGTCGAGCTCGGACGGCGGCCGGTCGGCCGCGACGACGACCTGACGGCCGGCGTCAATCAGCGCATTCAGCGTGTGGCAGAATTCCTGCTGGATTGATTTGCCTTGGAGAAACTGAACGTCGTCGATGATCAGCACGTCGATGCCGCGCAGCTTCTCCTTGAACGCCAGCGACGTATGCGTGGTCAGCGACGAGACGAAGCCGCTCATAAAGCGCTCAGCCGTCAGATAAATCGTATGGCGGCGGTTGTCGTTCGACGCATGCGCGAGCGCCTGCAGCAGATGCGTCTTGCCGAGCCCGACCGCCGCATGGGCGTAGAGCGGATTGAACATCGGAAGATCGCCGGAGCGCGCCTCCGCGACGCGGCAGGCGGCCGCGTAGGCGAGCTGGTTCGACGGCCCGACGAGAAAGGTCGAGAAAGACAGCCTACGATCAAGCGGCGAGCCGACGAAAGCGTCGGCGTCGTGACGCATGGTCATCGGGCGAACGGCGCGGCGTGCATTTCCTTCGTTGGCCGCTTCGAGAGCAGGCGCGAATGACGCGACGGCGCGCGCGGCGCAGTGCGTCGTGTTGGACTCGACCTGATCTGCGCCGTCTTCACGCGAGCGAGCTTTGCGCATAGGCGAACGTACGTCGATGACGACTCGCTCGACCTTCGAGAATTCGCTCGCGACGCGCGCCTTGATGCGCGGCGCATAGTGCGACTGCACCCAGCTTTTCAAAAATTTGGTGGGCACCGTCAGATGCACCGCGCCGCCGTCGATACGCTCGAGCTCCAATCGCGTGAACCAGGAATTGTAAACCGCGTCGCCGAGGTCGCTCCTCAGTCTGTGTCGGACTCGGTCCCATTTCGAGCGATCTTCAGCGGTTACTCCGTCGTCTGCCAATTGTTCTCTATGATCGGACATATCAGACCTTTTTTCCGAAACGAGCGCCAGAAAGGGAGCCCTCGGCGAATCTCGCCGCTGGCGCTGATCGAAAGGAACCTGGTTGGATCGCGTAATTGCGGCCGCGAACGGCGCTAAATCAACACTCTTGAAGGCGGCCCAATCGCGAGCCGCGCGCATCTGCCGACGCTGGCGTCTTGCGTGAAACAGACGCCGCAAGACGTCCCGAACGACCGCATGTTGATGCGATCGTTGACGCTGCGCGCTCCCTGGACTGTCTCGGCCAACCGCCCCTTCGCCATGGCAAAGCTCTCCCCTGGTCCGGGATCAGCGAGAATCCCGGATTGATGCGCGTCGCAGGAAACGGAATTTACTCTACGCCCTTGCGAACTGATCACTTGAGTTTTCAAGCCGAACGGCTGGAAGGCGGCAATGCGTCTCGCTCTGTGGGCCCCATCCGCGCCGGGGAACGCAGGTCGTTCCCCTCACTATTGCGCGCCCATGAAAAACTGACGCCGACCGCCCTTCGTTCGACCCTTCGAAGCTACACGTCAGCGCCATCACGCGCAACGACGCTCGCAATTAAATCTGTCATAATGATTGGACTTTTGTCGCGTGGCGCCGTGAACTTTCTTCATCTTCGACGATAAGCCGATGATTCGCCGCTCTTAAAATTCCGCGGGTGACATGCGCGTCGGGGCGACCGCTGCGCGCGGAGTAAGCGCCAAAAATAGTGTCAAGTGCCCGCGCTATTTCCCGTTCGTGACAGCTTGATTGCAAGAGATTGAATCGGGAGAATTTTGAATGATCACGACTTATTGCTGCGAAAAAAAATTCCTGGCCGTGTCATCTGCGCTTCATGCGACGAATTGCCGTCGCCGTCCTGCGCAATAAAAAAGCCCGGCTCTCGCCGGGCTCGAAAAATGCTGCGTCCACGTTACGCGCGGCGAATTCTCTATGCTTGTGCGGCCAGCGCCTTCACTCGCGCGGTCAGGCGCGAAACCTTTCGCGAGGCCGTGTTCTTGTGAATGACGCCTCGCTGCGCGGCGCGCATCACGATCGGCACGGCATTTTGCAGCGCGTCCGCCGCCACCGAGGCGTCGCCCGAGGCGATCGCCTCCTCGACTTTGCGCACAAAAGTGCGCATGCGGCTGCGACGCGCCCGATTGACCGAAGTGCGGCGGGCGATCTTGCGAACGGCTTTCTTGGCCGAACTCGTATTGGCCATGCTTTGCGTGTCCTTGAGAGTGACGGCGATGCCGCCCAAAAACCAAACGGCCGCGAAATCGCGGCCAAGTGGCGTGGTTTATAAGCGCGACGGCCACCTTTCGTCAATGGCCGCCCTATCGATTGGCGAAGGCCGGCTTCCGCTTTTCCACGAAGGCGTTCATGCCTTCCTTTTGATCGCCCGTGGCGAAAAGTGAATAGAAAAGCCCTCGCTCATGTCGGATTCCCTCCGCGAGCGTCGATTCAAAAGCGCGATTGACCGCCTCCTTGGCCATGAGAACCGCGGGAAGCGACATAGACGCGATCGTCGCGGCCGTCTTGATCGCCTCGGCGAGAAGATCGGCGGCCGGGACAATCCTCGCGACGAGGCCGGCGCGCTCGGCCTCCTCGGCGCCCATCATCCGACCCGTCAGTATGAGATCCATCGCCTTGGCCTTGCCGACGGCGCGGGTCAGCCGCTGCGTGCCGCCGGCGCCGGGAATCACGCCGAGCTTGATTTCCGGCTGGCCGAATACCGCCGTGTCCGCCGCGAGAATGAAGTCGCACATCATCGCGATTTCGCAGCCGCCGCCCAACGCGAAGCCAGAGACGGCGGCGATGATGGGCTTGCGGGCACGCGCCACGACGTCCCACCGGCCGATGAAATCGTCGAGAAAGGCGTCGACGAAGCCCTTGTCGCGCATCTCCTTGATGTCCGCGCCAGCGGCGAAGGCCTTCTCGGAGCCGGTGAGGACAACGCAGCCGACGCCGTCATCGGATTCAAACTTCGCGAGCGCGTCGTCGAGCTCGGCGATGAGCCGCGCGTTCAGCGCGTTGAGCGCTTCAGGCCGGTTGAGACGGATCAGTCCGACTCGGCCCTGCGTCTCGACTGCAATCGTGTCATAAGTCATGCGCGCCACCTCGCCAGTCCAGCGACTTCGCCGGCTCGCGCGCTTCATATCTCAAAATCGCCGCTCGCGTCCGCCCTTTCTCCAAAACCAAGCGTGACCGCGCGGGCGTGCAGATCGTCGAGCGTCACGTCGTCCAGTTGCCGGAGCGCGCTTTCTTCGGCTTCAGCGATGATCGGCTCCAGCACCGCCGAGAGCAGCGGCGGCGCCACGTCCGGCTCCTCCTCTTCAGCGCGCAAGGCGACGCGAACGATTTCGCCGACGGAGAGACGGCGCCTCTCGCGGGCCAGCGCATAGCCCCCCGCTGGCCCTCTTACGCTTTTGAGAATCCCCGCTCTCACCAGGGCCTGCAGGACCGTCTCCAAGCGTCGCGGGGGAAGATCGTGACGCGCGGCGAGCTGCTTTGACGACACCGGCCGACCGCGCGCATGAAGCGCCACGTCGAGCGTCGCCATGAGCGCAAAGCGAGCGGTGCGCGGCAGGAGCTTCATCACGCGCCTTCTCCGGTCAGTCCCGTCGACCCGAAGCCGCCGGCGCCGCGCGTCGTTGCGTCGAGATCGTCGACCTCCTCCAGCATCACATGCGTCACCGGCGCGATCACGAGCTGGGCGATGCGCATGCCGCGAATGATCTCGAAGGGCTGCCCCCCAAGATTGATCAGCAGTGTCTTGATCTCGCCGCGATAGTCGCTGTCGATGGTGCCCGGGGCGTTGAGCACGGTGACGCCGTGCTCCGCGGCGAGGCCCGATCGCGGACGAACCTGTCCCTCATAGCCTTGAGGCAGAGCGATCGAGAGTCCTGTGGGGATGAGATCGCGGGCGCCCGGCTCCAGCACCAGCTTTTGCCCCGGCGCCAGCGCGGCGTGGAGATCAAGGCCCGCTGCGCCTTCGCTGGCGTAAGCCGGGGATGGCAGACCATCGCTGTTCGGCAGTCGGCGGATCGCGACTTTCATGACGCTTCGCCGATCATCTGCGCCAGGCGCGCCACGAGCCGCTCGGCGAGGTCTTCCTTGCGAAGCCGCGGCCAATCTTCGACGCCCCCTCGCGAGACGAGGTGGGCCTGGTTCGTGGCCCCGCCAAATACGCCGGTCCCCTCGCTGACGTCGTTGGCGACGATGAGATCACATCCTTTTCGGTCGAGCTTTTCCTGCGCGTTGCGGATAAGGTCGCGCGTTTCCGCAGCAAAGCCGACGACCAAGCGAGGGCGGTTCGGTCCGCGTGAGACGCTCGCAAGAATGTCGGGATTTTCGACAAGCGACAGGCTTGGCGCGCCGCGCGCGCCTTTCTTGATCTTGTCGACCGCCGGCTCCGCGCGCCAATCGGCGACAGCCGCTGCGGCGACGAATATATCCGCCGGAAGCGCGGCCTCCACGGCGGCCAGCATGTCTCGCGCGCTCTCTATATGTATGGTTTCGCAGCCGGACGGATCTGAGAGGGCGACCGGCCCTGAGATCAACGTCACACGCGCCCCCGCGCGCGCCGCCGCCGCCGCAATGGCGTGCCCTTGCCGCCCTGAGGAACGGTTGGCGATGTAGCGAACCGGATCGATCGGCTCATGTGTGGGCCCGGAGGTGACGACGACATGCAGCCCTTCGAGCGCGCCGCCGCGCGTCCGCAAGCCTTCGGGCGCGGGCAACCGCGTGTCCTGCTTCAGCGCCGTCTCGATCGCTTCGACGATCTCCAGCGGCTCGCTCATGCGCCCTGGTCCATATTCACCACAGGCCATGTCGCCGACGTTCGGGCCGACAAACCAAGCGCCGTCGCCGTGCAGCGTCGAGACGTTACGCTGGGTTGCGGGGTGAAGCCACATGCGCACATTCATCGCCGGCGCAAAAAGAACGCGCTTGTCGGTCGCGAGCAGCAGGGTGGTCGCCAGATCGTCGCAGAGACCGCGCGCCGCGCGTGCGAGGAGATGCGCCGTCGCGGGGGCGACGACGAGAAGGTCAGCGTCGCGCGACAGCTGAATATGGCCCATCTCTTGCTCGTCGGTTGCGGAGAAGAGATCGTCATAGACTTTTCCGTTCGCGAGGCTGACGAAGGCGAGCGGCGTCACGAACTCCTTGGCCGCCGCCGTCATGACGACGCGCACCCGCGCGCCGCGCTCGCGCAGGCGCCGCACGAGATCCAGCGATTTATACGCGGCGATCCCCCCGCCGACGATCAGCAAGACGCGTTTAGCCTCGAGGCTCCGCGCACAACCCACGCCCGCCACTGAAAAAACTCCGATCGCCGCAGGCGGAGAATACAGATTTTATGCGTAAGGCCAAACGACTTCGCTCGTCCGATCGGGAGAGCTTTTCCGCTCGTGGGACGCTTGCGCCAACATTCGCCGCTCTGCGATAAGGTCGCGCGCGACGCTTTCCGGCAGGGCCACGCCGACAAGCATGGTCTCTCCCCGGTTAAAACGCGGCTTCGCTTGCCCCAAGAATTACCGAAACACGTTGGGCTTCAGCGATGCGACGCCTCGTCGCGCATGCCCAACCATCGCCCCTGCGGGGAATGACATTCGATTAGACCTTTCGCAGCGCGGTGCTAGTGTGCGCCGGCGCCGCATATGTCGAGTCGAAAGGAAAAGGTGTGCGCAATGCCGCTTAGCCTTGCCCCGCGTGTTCTTGCCCCGCGTGTTCTTGCGCTCGCTCTGGTCGTGAGCGCCTTCGTCACGGAGTGCGCGGCTCGCTCGCCGCCGTCGTCGGCTCAGCCCGTCATCGTCAGCCCCGACGCCACGACATCTGCTCCGGCGGAGAAACTCGCGCTTCGCGGGCGCACGCTGATTCCGCTGCATTCGACGCTCATCGGGCAAGGCGGCGTGACGCGGCTGAACTTCTCCGGCGCGCTGTCGATTCACAACGCCTCGGCGACGAATATTCTCGCGATCGAAAAGATTGAGTACCGCAGCGGCTCGGGTCAGTTGATCGAAAGCTACCTGAATGATCCCATCTATCTGAAGCCTTACGCCTCATTGCAGGTCACCATTGCGCAAGACGACGTTCGCGGCGGCACCGGCGCAAGTTTCACGGTCGACTGGTCAACGGCGCAAGGATCGGACGAACCCTTGATCGAAGCCGTGATGACCTCCTACACAGGTCCCCACAGCTACGCCATCCTCTCGCCGGGCCGCCGCGTTTCCCGGCCACAATGATCGCTCACGCGAAGGCGCCGCGTCGCTTTGACGCGACGGCGTCATGATGACCCTTGCGACAAAAAGCGCGCCGCGCGTGCGCCGCCTGACGCTCAGCGACTTCCGCTCCTATGCGGCGCTCGATTGCCGCTTCGAGTCGACGATCATTGCGCTCTTTGGCGAGAATGGCGCGGGCAAGACCAATCTGCTTGAAGCGCTGTCGCTGTTCTCGCCTGGCCGCGGCCTGCGCCGCGCGGAACTCGCCGAATGCACGAGACGCGGCGGCGCCGGCGGGTTCGCCGTGTCGATCGAAGTCGAGGCCGACGGGGTGGCGACGCAGCTCGGCCACGGGCTGACGCCGTCAGGCGAGCGGCTTTTTCGCGTTGATCGCATGCCTGTGAGCTCTGCGCGGGCCTTCGCGGATCATGTGCGGGCGCTCTGGCTCACGCCGGCGATGGATGGGCTTTTCTCGGGCGCAGCGGGAGAAAGACGGCGCTTTTTGGATCGGCTGGCGCTCGGCGTCGACGCCGAGCACGGCGCGCGCGCCAACAGGCTGGAGCGGGCGCTGCGCAACCGAAACCGGCTTCTCGAAGAAGGCGTCGCCGACCGGCGCTGGCTCGACGCCGCCGAGCAGGAGATCGCCGCGCTCGGCGTCGCCGTGGCCGCCGCGCGGCGCGAGACCGTTTCGCGGCTCGTCGCGCTGATCGCCGCCGGACGCGACGACGCCTCGCCCTTCCCTTGGGCGGACGTGACGATCGAGGGCGAGCTGGAGCGGCGGCTGGCGCTCGATCCGGCGCTCGCGGTGGAGGAGTGGTACCGCGGTGAACTCGCCGCGTCCCGACGCCGTGACGCCGCCGCCGGACGGACGCTGATCGGTCCGCAGGCCAGCGACCTCGCCGTGCGCCATGGTCCGAAGAACGAGGCGGCTCGGGCCTGCTCAACCGGCGAGCAGAAAGCCCTGCTGATGGGCCTGACGCTCGCGCACGCCCGCCTCGTCGCCGCCATGACCGGACAGGCGCCGCTGGTGCTGCTCGACGAAGTCGCCGCCCATTTCGACGCAAAGCGTCGCGAAGCCTTGTTTCAGGAGCTTGAAACGCTTGGCGGGCAGATATGGATGACGGGCGCGGACCCGCTGCTGTTTGCGTCATTGCAGGGACGCGCGCAGATCATGCGGGTGACGCCCGGGAAAGTGGAGGAAGCCTAGCCCTCCCCTGTGATGACCGAAGCACCATCGACCTGGCGCGTCCGCCAGCTTGCGTTCCTGATCGCCGCGTGGGCCTCTCCCATGCTATCCCGCCGCCATGGCCATGCTTCCCGCGCAGGCGCGCGTCCTGCTCAAATCCGTTTTCGGCTATGACGACTTCCGTCCCGGTCAGGCCGAGATCATCGCCGCCGTGCTCCGTGGCGGGCCGGTGCTCGCGGTCATGCCGACCGGCAGCGGCAAATCAATGTGCTATCAGCTTCCCGCGATCATGGAAGGCGCGCTGACGGTGGTCGTCTCGCCGCTCATCGCGCTGATGCGCGATCAGGTGCAGCAGATGCGGGCGCTCGGCATTGCGGCGGCGACGCTCAACTCCATGAACGGCGCGGAAGAGAACGACGAAGCCCGCCGCGCGATGCGGGACGGCGCGTTGCGACTGCTCTATGTCTCGCCCGAACGCCTGATGATGGACGGACTCATCGCCGATGTGCGCCGCGCCGGGGCGCGACGCCTCGCCATCGACGAAGCCCATTGCGTTTCGGAATGGGGCCATGATTTCCGTCCCGAATATCGCGAGATCGGTCGCGCCGCCGAAGCGCTCGGCGACATCCAGGCGATCGGCCTCACCGCCACGGCCGACGCCGCGACGCGCGAGGACATCGCCAGGAGACTTTTTTCCTCGCCGCCACAGCTCTTCCTGCACAGTTTCGATCGGCCCAACATCGCGCTTAATTTCGCTCTGAAGGACCAGCCGAAATGCCAGCTCTCGCACTTTCTCGAAAAGCACAAAAGCGAAAGCGGCATCGTCTATTGCTCGTCGCGCAAGCGCACCGAAGACCTTGCGTATTACTTTCAGGAGCAAGGTTACGACGCGCTCGCCTATCATGCGGGGATGGATCAGGCGACGCGCAATCGCAATGGCGACCGTTTCCTGCGTGAAGACGCCGTCATCGCCGTCGCGACCATCGCCTTCGGGATGGGCGTCAACAAGCCGGATGTGCGCTTCGTCGCGCATGCCGATATGCCGTCGTCCGTTGAGAGCTATTATCAGGAGATCGGGCGCGCGGGCCGCGACGGGCTGCCGGCCGATACGCTGACGCTCTACTCGCTTGATGACATGGCCTTCCTCCGCCGGCGCATCGACGAAAAGGACGTGAGCGAGGAGCGCCGCCGCATCGAACACGACCGCTTCTCCGCGCTGGCCATGCTGTGCGAGACGCCGCGCTGCCGGCGCCAGACGCTGCTCGCCTATTTCGCGGAAGAAGCCGCGCCTTGCGGATGCTGCGACGTGTGCCAGGGCAAGGTCGCGGTTTTCGACGGCGTCATCCCGACGCAAAAGGCGCTCTCCGCCATCTATCGCACCGGCCAGCGCTTCGGCGCCGGACATATCGCAGACGTGTTGAGAGGCGAAGCGACCGACGCCGTGCGCCGGCATGGGCATGACGCGATCAAGACTTTCGGCGTCGGAAAGGAATTTTCCAAATCGCAGTGGTCGTCGATCATGCGTCAACTCTTCGCCGCCGGCGCGCTGCGAACCGCAAGCGCGGAACATAGCCCGTCGAAAGACGGGCGTCCTTACGGACGCCCTATGGGCGGTTTCGCGCTGACGGCGAAAGGCGAGAAGATACTCTTCGGCCGCGAGACGATCATGCTGCGCGGCGATCCGCTGACGCGCAGCGACCGTCGCAAAAAAGCCGCCGCCGGCCTCGACGAGACGACGGATCGCATTCTCGCGGCCCTCAAGCGCAAGCGGCGCGAACTTGCGCAGGAGGAAGGCGTGCCCGCCTATGTCGTCTTCGCCGATCGCACGCTGATCGACATGGCCGAAAAGCGGCCGGCGACGCTCGACGACATGCTCGCGGTGCACGGCGTCGGCGAGAGGAAAGTCGCGCGTTACGGCGACGCCTTTCTCGAAGCCTTGGCGGAGGCGCTGCGTTAGCTTTTTCCCCGGCGCCGAGGCATAACCCTGGCCGGGAAGCCGGCGCGGGCCCGCCGCCCGGCGGAAAGGCTGTGAAACCGCCGGAAAGCGCAGTTATTTCCGTGCATTTTGCAACCATTCCGGGGTAAAATCGGCCTTCTCGAATCGAGGGTCGTTCGACCCCCCGACAAATAGGTCAAATGAGCGAAGAAACCGAACGGAACGACCCGGCGGAATATGGCGCAGGGTCCATCAGGGTGCTGCGTGGCCTCGACGCCGTGCGCAAGCGTCCCGGCATGTATATCGGCGACACGGACGATGGCACCGGCCTCCACCACATGGTCTACGAGGTCGTCGACAACGCGATCGACGAGGCGCTCGCCGGCCATGCCACCCATGTCGACGTGACGCTCAACGCAGACGGCTCCTGTACGGTCTTCGATAATGGCCGCGGCATTCCGACCGACATCCATCACGAGGAAGGCGTCTCAGCGGCCGAAGTGATCATGACGCAGCTGCACGCCGGCGGAAAGTTCGACCAGAACTCCTACAAGGTTTCTGGCGGTCTGCACGGCGTCGGCGTCTCCGTGGTCAACGCCCTCTCCGTGTGGTTGAAGCTGCGCGTCTGGCGCGACGGCAAAGAACACGCAATCGAGTTCGCCAATGGCGACGCGGTCGCGCCGCTCGTCGTTGTGGGCGACGCGCCGGTCGTCGACGGCGCGCCCAAGCGCGGCACCGAAGTGACGTTCCTGCCGTCCTCCGCGACCTTCACGATGATCGAGTTCGACTTCGCGACGATCGAGCATCGGCTTCGCGAACTCGCCTTTTTGAATTCCGGCGTGCGCATCGTTTTGACCGACGCGCGACACGCCGAGGTCAAGCGCGAAGAGCTTTATTACGAGGGCGGACTCGAGGCTTTCGTGCGCTATCTCGACCGCGCGAAGACGCCGCTTGTCTCGGCGCCGATCCTCATTCACGGCCAGCGCGACCAAATCAACGTCGAGGTCGCGCTGTGGTGGAACGACAGCTACCACGAAAATGTGCTGGCCTTCACCAACAACATTCCGCAGCGTGACGGCGGCGCGCATCTCGCTGGATTTCGCGGCGGGCTGACGCGCCAGATCACAGGCTACGCCGAATCCTCGGGCGTCGCCAAACGCGAGAAAGTCGACCTTACCGGCGATGACTGCCGCGAGGGACTGACCTGCGTTCTGTCGGTGAAAGTGCCGGACCCAAAATTCTCCTCGCAGACGAAGGACAAGCTCGTCTCCTCGGAAGTGCGCCCGGCCGTCGAGAATATCGTCAACGAATTGCTCGGCCAGTGGCTGGAGGAGCATCCGGCCGAAGCCAAGACCGTCGTTTCCAAAGTGTGCGAAGCGGCGGCGGCGCGCGAAGCGGCGCGCAAGGCGCGCGAGCTGACGCGCCGCAAAGGCGCGCTCGATGTCGCCAATCTTCCAGGCAAGCTTGCCGATTGCCAGGAGCGCGATCCGGCCAAGGCCGAACTGTTCATCGTCGAGGGCGACTCCGCCGGCGGCACGGCCAAGCAGGGCCGTAATCGCGAATTCCAGGCGGTGCTGCCGCTGCGCGGCAAGATCCTCAATGTCGAGCGCGCACGTTTCGACAAGATGCTGTCGTCCGAACAGATCGGCACGCTGATCACCGCGCTCGGCACGGGCATCGGCCGCGACGAGTTCAACGTCGACAAGCTGCGCTATCACAAGGTCATCATCATGACGGACGCCGACGTCGACGGCGCCCATATCCGCACGCTGATCCTGACCTTCTTCTACCGGCAGATGCCGGAGCTGATCGAGCGCGGGCATATCTTCATCGCCCAGGCGCCGCTCTACAAGGTGATGCGCGGCAAGTCGACGCAATATCTGAAAGACGAACGCGCGCTTGAAGATTATCTGATCGAAAGTCTGCTCGACGGCGCCGTGCTGCGCACCGGTTCGGAAGATCGCGCCGGCGCTGACCTGCGTCAAACGCTCGAAGATACCCGCGCGTTCCGCAATGTGATGCTCAGCCTGCATTCGCGCTACGACCGCGCTGTCGTCGAACAGGCGGCGATGGCCGGCGATCTGACGCCGCAGACGGATGAAGCGGAGGCGAAGCGCTACGCCGACGACATCTCGCGACGCCTCGATGCGATATCGGAGGAGACCGAACGCGGCTGGACGGGCGAGGTGCGCGACGGCGGCCAAAGTCTCGAATATGTCTTCAAGCGCACGCTGCGCGGCGTGACTCATGCCGTGACGCTCGACGCCTCGCTGTTAAATTCCAGTGAGGCGCGCAAGCTGCATGAGCGCGCCGAGAGCCTGCGCGAAATCTTCGCCGCGCCGGCGACTCTGATCCGGCGCGGCGACGAGGCCCCGCTCTCCGGTCCGCTGGCGCTTTACGACGCGATGAACTCGATCGGCCGCAAGGGCCTGATGATCCAGCGCTATAAGGGTCTCGGCGAAATGAACGCCGAACAGCTCTGGGAGACGACTCTCGACCGCGACGCGCGTTCGCTCCTGCAAGTGAAGGTGAAGGAAGCCGTGGAGGCGGACGACATTTTCGTCAAGCTGATGGGCGATGTGGTGGAGCCGAGGCGCGAATTCATTCAGGAGAATGCGCTGAACGTCGCCAATTTGGATGTGTGAGCCAAAGGCCCTCATCCTGAGGAGCGCGCAATGCGCGCGTCTCGAAGGACGAGGGCCGCCTCCAGAAACCAACGACAGTCAGCGCAGCCCTCGTGCTTCGAGACGGCGCCTTGCAGGCGCCTCCTCAGCATGAGGACTGCTTAGGCAAACGCGGCGCGAGCAAATAATGCGCTCTCTGTCCCAATTCGCCTGCGGGCGAATCCATCATTGTACGAAAGAGTTCGCGTTTGACACTGCGCGCAACGACGACGACATTCGCGTTTGGATTGATCGAGAAAGGTATCGGCGCCACGGAACTGAGTAATCATGACGGCGCATAGCCCACACTCAGATCTCGGCCTCTCCGCCGATCCCGAACTCGCCTCGGCTATCGCCGGCGAGTTGCGGCGCCAGCAAGAAGGCGTCGAGCTCATCGCTTCCGAAAACATCGTCTCGCGGCTCGTGCTGGAGGCGCAGGGGTCGATCCTCACCAACAAGACTGTCGAGGGCCTGCCCTTTGCGCGCTATTACGGCGGAGCCGAATTCGCCGACGCCATCGAGGCGCTCGCCGTCGAACGCGCGAAGAAACTCTTCAACTGTCGCTTCACCAATGTGCAGCCGCATTCGGGCTCCAACGCCAACGCCGGCGTGTTTCTTGGCCTCCTGAAACTCGGTGATGCGATCCTCTCGATGAATGTCGCCGCCGGCGGCCACATCAGCCATGGCCATCCGGCGACTTTGACCGGGCGCGATTATAAAATTGTCTTCTATGGCGTCAGCCGCGAGTCCGAACGCATCGATCTCGACGAGGTGCGCGATCTCGCGCGGCGCGAAAAGCCGCGCATGATCATCGCCGGCGGCTCCGCCTATGCGCGCGCCATCGATTTCGCGTCGATGCGCGCGATCGCCGATGAGGTCGGCGCCTATCTCCTTGTCGACATGGCGCATTTCGCCGGCCTTGTCGCAACCAGCCTCTATCCTGATCCCCTCCCCCATGCGCATGTCGTGACGACGACGACGTACAAATCGCTGCGCGGCGCGCGCGGCGGCATGGTTCTGTGGAACGACGAAGGCCTGAGCGGCCGGATCAACGCCGGCATATTCCCCGGCGTGCAGGGCTCGGTGCTGCTGCATGGCGTCGCCGGCAAAGCGGCATGCCTTGGCGAAGCCTTGCGGCCGGAATTTACGGCCTACAACCGGGCGGTGATCGACAATGCGCGGGCGCTGGCGCACGCTCTTGCAGATGCCGGCCTGCGCATCATCACCGGCGGCACGGATATGGGACTGATGCTCGTCGATCTTGCCGCGCGCGATTTGACTGGCGATGTCGCCGCCAGGGCGCTGGAGCGCGCCGGCCTCGCCGTCAACAAGAATATGATCCCCTTCGATACGCGTCCGCCCGAGGCGCCGTCGGGCCTGCGCCTTTCGAGCAACGCCGGAACGACGCGCGGGTTCGGCGCCGCCGAGTTCGAAGCGATCGCGGGATGGATCGATCGCGTGCTGAATGAGCCGAGCGATGACGGGTTGATCGAAACTGTCCGCAAAGATGTCGCGGCGCTCTGCGCGCAACACCCAATCTATTAAGCGCCCCCGTGAACGCCGTCCCCATTCGTCTTCTCGTCTGCGTCGGCCCGCGCTGCGACGCCGAAGGGAAAGGCCGCATGCTGCTCGCGTCGGTCGAGACGTCTTTTGCGCAGGCCTTTTCGCAGGAGCTGGCTTCCGGCCGTCTCGCCATTGCGACGCGCGACTGTCTGCGGCTCTGCACGCGCGATCCCGTCGTGCGTTTCGAACCGTCAGGCGACGCCCTGTCCAATCCCTCGCTCGACGACCTCTTGCGTCTCACCCGCGCCGCTCTTGCCGAGCAAGTCCCAGCGCCATCGCGAAGTTACGATGAACAGGAAAAGCTTAGTTGAACCCACTTTGCTTTTCTCAAGAACGGTTCTACGCTTAGTTTTGCGCATTGCAGACGCGTAGGTGTGAAAGGATCAACATGCGTAAGCTCATTCCGTTTTCGTTTCTCTTCCCATTTTTCTTGGCGTTCGCCGCCGCGACGCCCGCCTGCGCTCAGGGCACAACTCAGGAGCGTTCTGACTGCATGGGCGACGCCTTGAGATTCTGCAGCTCCAACATTCCTTTCGTCGAAGAGATCGAATCCTGCCTAAGCGACAATGTGGCGCGACTGAGCCCCGCCTGCCGCCGTGAGTTCGGCCCGACGCAGAGCACGAAGTTGCGCGAAGACCACTTCCAGTAAGTAACGCGCCAAACGCGGCCGTTTGCGCCGCGCTCTATCAGTGAAGCTTGCGCCGAAGGTCGTCGAGCCATGTCTTGGCTCGGCCCAGATCAATCTTTTTTGCTTCCTGCAAGCCGATCTCTTGCGCGAAACTCCCGCCCGACCTTGCAGCCGCTGGCGTGGACTCTCGGGCGCTCCCCGATTGAAAATAACGCGCGAAAATGCGCACGACCACGTAGAAGGTCGGCGTGAACGCGAGGCCGAACAGCGTCACGCCGAGCATGCCGAAAAACACCGCCGTGCCGATGGACTGACGCATTTCGGCGCCTGCGCCCTGCGCGACGGCGAGCGGTAGCACGCCGAGAATGAAGGCGAGCGACGTCATCAGAATGGGCCTAAGACGCGTGCGGGCGGCGGTGACGGCGGCGTCGAATTTCGATTGGCCGGCGTCTTCCGCCTGCTTGGCGAATTCGACGATGAGGATGGCGTTCTTCGCCGCGAGGCCGATCAGCACGACCAGACCGATCTCGACCAATATGTTGCGATCGAGCCCCCGTGAGACGACCCCGAGCATCGCCGCGAGAATGCACATCGGCACGATGAGGATCACCGAAACCGGCAGCAGCAGGCTCTCATAAAGCGCGGCGAGCAGCAGAAAGACGAAAACCACCGCAAGGCCAAACGCGATGGCGGCGGTATTCCCGGCAAGCTTCTCCTGCAGGGCGATTTCCGTCCATTCGAAGCCGAATCCTTGCGGCAGCTTCTCCGCCGCGAGCTTCTCGACCGCCGCGATGCCCTGGCCGGAGGAGACGCCGCGCGCGAGATTGAGCTGCACCTCGGCGGCCGGATAGAGATTGTAGCGCGGCACGCGGAACGCGCCCGTCGTGTCGCGGAACGCAGCGACGGCGCCGATCGGCGCCATCGCGCCCGAGGCGCTGCGGGTCTTCAGATTGGCGATGTCGCGCAGCGTCAGGCGAAAGGGATCATCCGCCTGCGCCATGACGCGGTAGGTGCGTCCAAGGACATTGAAGTCGTTGACGAAGGTCGAGCCAAGATAGACCGAGAGCGTCTCGAAAACGCGCGAGATCGGCACGCCGATGAGCTCGGCCTTCGTGCGATCGACGTCGGCGAAGATTTGCGGCGTGCGCGTGTTGAACAGCGTGAACGCCTGCGTGAATTCTCCCGACTGACCGGCCGCGCCGGCAAGCGTCCACGTCGCGTTGTCGAGCGCAGGAAGTCCGCGCCCGGCGCGATCCTGCACATAGCCCTTGAGGCCGCCGCCGGTGCCGATTCCTGGAACCGAAGCCGGCGCCAGCACGAAGACGAAGGCGTCGTTCAGCTTGGACAGTTGGCCGTAAAGGTCGGCTTGAATCTGCGCGGAGGACAGCCCCTTCTTTGCACGTTCCTCGAATGCCTCCAGCGTGACGAAGATCACGCCCGTGTTCGGCGCATTGGTGAATGTCGCGCCGTCAAAGCCGGTGAAAACGACAGCGTCCTTGACGCCTGCGCGCTTCAAAATAATGTCCGTCGCCGCGCGCATGACCTTGTCAGTGCGATCGAGCGTCGCCCCGGGCGGCAATTGGAAAGCGGCGATCACATAGCCGCGATCGAGTTGCGGAATGAGGCCGGTCGGCGTTCGACGCAGCAGATCGAAGGCGAAAAAGATGAGGATCGCATAGACGGCGAGCATGACGACGCCAAGCCGCACGAGACGGCCCGTCGCCGCGCCATATGCCGTCGACACCTTGTCGAACGCGGCGTTAAAGGCGTCGAAGAAGCGACGCAGCGGCGCATGCGCCCAGCTCAGCCGATGTGTCTTCTCCTCCTCCTCGACATCATGCGGCTTCAACAACATCGCCGCCAGCGCTGGCGACAGCGTCAGCGAAACAAAGGCTGAGATCAGCGTGGCGCTCGCGATGGTGATGGCGAACTGCTTGTAGAACGCGCCCTGCAAGCCGCTGATGAAGGCGGTCGGGATGAACACGCCGCAGAGCACGAGCGCAATCGCGATCAGCGCCCCGCCGACTTCATCCATGGTCTTGTGCGCGGCTTCTTTGGGCGAGAGCCCTTGCGCGAGATAGCGCTCGACATTCTCCACGACGACAATCGCGTCGTCGACGACGATGCCGATGGCGAGCACCAGGCCGAAGAGCGAGAGCGTGTTGAAGCTGAGGCCGGCGGCCTTCATCACGGCGAAGCTGCCGATCAGCGAAACCGGGATCGCCGCCACGGGAATGATCGCCGCCCGCCACGTCTGCAGGAACAGGATGACGACGAGAACGACGAGGACGATCGCCTCGAGCAGCGTATGGACGACCTCATCCACCGACTGCTGGATGAATTCGGTGGGATTGTAGACGACCGTGTAATCCACGCCGGCGGGGAAATTCTTCTTGAGCCGCTCCATCTCCTGCTTGACGGCTTCGGCGGTCTGCAAGGCGTTCGAACCGGGGCGCTGAAAGATGCCGAGCGCCGTCGCAACGTCGTGGTTGAGATAGGCGTTGAGCGTATAGTCCTGCGCGCCGAATTCGATGCGCGCGATGTCGCGCAGGTAAATCTGCCCATCGGCGTCGGCGCGGATGACGATGTCGCCGAATTGCTCCGGCGTGCTGAGCCGTCCCAGAGTCTGCACCGAAAGCTGGAAGGCGCCCGCCGAGGCCGCGGGCGGCTGATTGACCGCGCCCGCGGCGACTTGCAGATTGGCGCCGCGCAGCGCGGCGATGACGTCGCCCGCCGTCAGATCGCGCGCCTCGACTTTCGCCGGATCGAGCCAGACGCGCATCGAATAGTCTCTCGCGCCAAATAGGCGCGCGTCGCCGACCCCGTCAATTCGAGCGATGGCGTCCTTCACATAGAGCGTCGCGTAGTTCGAAATATATTGCTGGTCGCGCGAGCCGTCGGGCGACAGCAGATGGACGACCATCATCAGATCTGGCGAGGCCTTCTTCACCACGACGCCGAAACGCGTCACCTCCTCCGGCAAGCGCGGATTGGCGATGGCGACGCGGTTCTGAACGAGCACCTGCGCGAGATCGATGTTGACGCCCGGCTTGAATACGACGTCGATCGACACGCGTCCGTCGCCGGTCGATTGCGACGTGATGTAGAGCATGTCGTCGACGCCATTGACCTCCTGCTCGATGGGCGAGGCCACGGTCTCGGCGATCACGTCCGCCGACGCGCCGGGATAGGTTGCGCTGATATTCACTGTCGGCGGCGCGATTTCCGGATATTCGGAGACGGGAAGCGCGCCTTGCGCGATCGCTCCCGCAAGCGTCAGAAGCACGGAAAGCACCGCCGCAAAGATCGGCCGCTCGATGAAGAAGTGCGAAATGCGCATAGCGTTCCTGATCTCGACGTCTATCGGTCGCTAACCGCGACAGGCGCTTCCTTGATCTCGCCTTCCTTGGGCTGAACGGTCGCGCCAGATCGAACCATCGGATTCGCGAGCCCGCCGATCACGATCCGATCCTTCGCGTCGAGGCCAGATTGGATCACGCGCAGACCATTGTGAATGGGGCCAAGACTCACCGATTTGGCGATGACCTTGTTGTCGTCGGACACGACAAGCACGGTCTTGCTCGTCTGATCGGAGACGACGGAAGCATCGGGAATGAGCAGCGCCGAGACGTCGCCGCCGAACAGGCGCAGGCGACCAAACGTGCCGGGCGTCAGAAAATAGTCCTTGTTGTCGAAGACGGCGCGGCCACGGATCGTGCCGGAGCGCCGATTGAGCTGATTGTCCATGAAGTCCATGACGCCGCTGCGGGTCCACTCGGTCTCGTCGGCTAGCCGCACCGAAACGCGATTTTTAAACTCGCCCGAGGTTTCTTTCTGGCGCTCGGCTGAGCGCGCATAGCGAATGTAATCGGCCTCGGAGGCGTCGAAGATGAAGTGAATGGGATCGAGCGTCACGATCGTCGTGAGCAAAGTCGCATCCGCCTGTCCGCCCTGAACGAGATTGCCCGAATCGACTCGACGGTCCGACACGCGCCCGGCGATCGGCGCGCGAACCTGCGTCCATTCCAGATTGAGCTCCGCGTTGCGAAGCGCGGCTTCGGCGCTCAAGACCTGGGCCTTGGCGATATCATTGCTCGCTTTGCGCTGATCAACGTCGCGCGCGGTAATCGTGCGGCCCTGCGTCATCTCCTGCGCGCGGGCATAATCGCGGGTCGACGCCACGGCTTGCGCTTGCGCCCGAGTGAGTTCCGCACGCGCGCTGTCGACCGCGATCTGATACGGCCGCTGATCGATGACGAAGAGGACGTCGCCGGCTTTGACGAACTGCCCATCGGTGAAATTGATCTTCTCCAGAGCGCCGGAGACGCGCGCGCGCACCTCGACCTGCTTTAAGGCCTCGAAACGACCCGTATATTCGTCCCAGCGCGGAATCGTCCTGGCGAGCGGGCGGGAGACCACCACTTCCGGGGCCGGACCCTCTGCGCGCGCCACTGCTGATTGGGCGAGAAACACCAACGCCGCGAACGTTTTAAACAATGCGCTTGCGACTCTCCCGTGACCATCGCCGCCGCGCGCCGCCACAAAAGCCAACAGCATCTCACCTCCGGTTTTTGACGTTCGCATTGAACCGGCCGTTCTTGACCGGCGCATAACGCTGGCACGCAGTAAGGGCAGTGCTAGCGGAAGGCAAATCGCGCTGCGCAGCGTCTCTCCCGCCCCGCGTTGCCAAGCATTGCCGAAACGCGCAAACTGCCGCCTCCGGACGGAGGACGAAAACATGCCCTTGTTCCTGGCGCAGTTTGCCTATTCTCCTGCCGCTTGGTCCACCTTCATCAAGGCGCCCCAGGACCGCGCCGCGGCTTCCGAAGCGCTTCTCAGGCACTTCGGCGGCCGCCTCATCGGATTATATTACACGCCCGGCGCAGAATATGACGGATTTGCGCTCTTCGAAGCGCCCGATGAAACCACCGCCGCGGCTATTGAGATCGCGGACGTCGCCGCAGGGCATCTGAGCCGCAATCGCCTCACCAGAGTATTCTCGGCTGACGAGACGAGCGCGATGCTCCTGCAGGCGGCCACGGCCCCGAGCATGACGCCTAAAAGTACGGCGTAGCACATCAATAGGCGCTGAGCAGGTCGACTTTAGCGTTCGCAAGCACCAAACGCCTCGCCAATAGCGCTGCAAGATTTCGCATGATCCGCTCTCCGCTTGCTGGATGGCTCTTGCGGAACGAAGCATAGGCGTTCAGCGGCAGGCGCGGACGGACGCGCTTTCTTCGTTCGTTCCGCGCCGCTTTTCAATTTCCGGAGCGGAAGATCAGCGGCGAGGCGCTAAAAGAGGCGATCAACTCTTCGCGCCTCGTCCAGTGCAGGAGCGCCCGGCGAAAGAGCGAGGCGATTCCCGTCAGCAGGACGATGGAACCGAACTGCCAGATGCAGACCGACACTGCCGCATCCTATCTGAAGGACAACAGCAAGGCCGCCGCCGCCAAGGCCGTCGATGCGAGCGCGGCAAGCCCAATCGTCACGAATGGCGCGGTGGGCGCGCCGCGCTTGTCGACTCTGCGCTGGAGCGGGGAGTCCGCTAACGATGGTTTTATTCGATCAAGCGTCGGCGCGCCATCTCACCTGACTTGCTTGTGCAGAGGAACGCAGACTGTAACCTTTGACGCCGTCGCGAC
Source organism: Methylocystis sp. H4A (assembly GCF_015709545.1). Lineage (NCBI taxonomy): Bacteria > Pseudomonadati > Pseudomonadota > Alphaproteobacteria > Hyphomicrobiales > Methylocystaceae > Methylocystis > Methylocystis sp. H4A. The sequence goes on from NZ_JADNQY010000023.1 coordinate 132,326, forward strand.
GAAATTGACCCTTGAGACGGCGAACGGTCGTCTTGATTAACGCTCCAAATACCTCAGGTTCCAACGATTGCCATTTTGGATGAACCGGACTCAAGCAGAGGGAGATCAGAATGTCAGACAAGAAGCTTTGCGCCGCCCTTGCGATTGCGGGCGCCTTCGCGACGGCCGTCGCTCTGGCTGAAACGGCTAAGGCCGCGAACGACCAAGAAAAGTGCTTTGGCGTCTCCTTGAAGGGCAAAAATGATTGCGCGGCGGGCCCGGGAACCAGCTGCGCAGGAACGTCAAAAACCAATTATCAAGCCGACGCATGGAAATATGTTCCGAAGGGCACGTGCACGTCTATCGTAACGCCCAAGGGCAAGGGCAGCCTCGAGCCGATTTCGCACTGAGGCCAGGCATGGGCACGCGTTCCGCCCCCGAACATTGCCGCGAGCGCGCAGCGTCCTCGCTGCCCGCTCGCGCTGGAGTCGGTTTCAAGAACGTGCATTTCGCCGACATCGAAGCCTCGGCGCGCGATGTCGGTTTTTTCGAAATCCACGCCGAGAATTACATGGGCGCCGGCGGGACTCCGCACGCGCAGCTTATGCATTTGCGCCGAGATTCGCCCCTGTCGATCCATGGCGTCGGCCTGTCGGTCGGCGGCGGTGAGCCTCTCGACCGCGAGCATCTTGGCCGCCTGAAGACGCTTGTCGAACGCTATGACCCGGCCGCGTGCTCCGAACATCTCGCCTGGTCGACGCAGGGCGCGCGATTTCTCAACGACTTGCTGCCCCTGCCCTACAACGCGACGACGTTGGCGCATGTCGTCGCTCATGTGGATGAAATCCAGGAGGCGCTCGGCCGACCGATCCTCCTCGAAAACCCAGCAGCCTATCTGCGATTCCGATCCTCCGAATATTCGGAGATCGAATTCCTGCGCGAGGTCGTGCGCCGCACGGATTGCCGGCTGCTGCTCGACGTGACCAACGTCTATGTCAGCGCAACGAACCTCGCCTATTCGGCGGACGACTACATCGACGCCTTCCCGATGTCCTTTGTCGAAGAGATTCATCTTGCCGGATATGCCGCGGATGTCGACGAGATTGGCGGCCCTCTGCTGATCGACGCGCATTGCGCGCCCGTCCCTGACGCGGTTTGGCACCTCTATGATCGCGCGCTGGCGCGACGCGGACCGGTCGCGACGCTGATCGAATGGGACAACGACATTCCCTCCTGGCCGACCCTCTTGGCGCAAGCCACGCAAGCGGAGGCGTTCCTTGGAAGGCGGCGGCGTGCTGTCGAAGACAGCTTGAGATCGGAGGCGCTTCATGACGATCTCGGCTGACTTCGATCAAGGCGCATTTGTCCGCGCCCTGCTCGACCCAGAGCTGCCGCCGCCCAACGAGCTCGAAACCCCCGGCGGCTTTCCGCCAGAGCGACGGTTCGCCGTCTATCGCAACAATGTGTGCGTCGGACTGGTCGACGCGCTGGCGGAGCGCTTTCCAATTTGCTTGCAGTTGGTCGGCGATGAATTTTTCCGCGCCATGGCGCAATGCTATGTGCGCGAATGCCTTCCGCGCACGCCGATGCTTTTCGAGTATGGCGACGCGTTTGCGACGTTCGTTTCGGAATTTGAGCCGGCGCGCGAACTTCCTTACCTTCCGGACGTCGCGCGGCTGGAATATGCCGTGGGCGCCGCCTATCACGCCGTTGACGCCGCGCCGCTGCCGTTGGATTTGATCCGCGCCCTGCCGCTCGATCGATTGGAAAGCGCAACGGCTGCCCTGCATCCCTCAACGCAGGTCGTAGCGTCCGCGTATCCGATCGTTTCGATCTGGCGGCGGCACATGTCGGACGACGAGATGACGCCAGTGGAACTGGACCACGGCGAAGAGGCGCTCGTCGTTCGTTCCGAGCTGGCGATCAGCGTATCAACGCTTCCTTCCGGCGGATCGGCTTTCGTGGACGCGCTTAGGCACGGTCGAACCTTCGGCGACGCCGTGAACGCGGCGACCAGCGTCGCGGCGGATTTCAAACTGACCGACTGCTTGCGCGAGCTTTTCTTGACTGGAGCCTTCGTGGCCGTCAGCGTCGCGCACTGAATTTAAAAAACCCGTTTTGGCGTGGCCGCGGCGATCATTGATGGAGCTTGAACGCGATGAGTTTCATAAGAACGATCGCACGCTGGTTGGATGCGATCCCCTATTCGCTGATCGCGCTATTTCTGCGCATCGTCGCCGCGCATCCGTTCTTCGTCTCGGGCCAGACAAAGATCGGGGGACCAACCCTAGGCCGCGAAATTTTCGGCCTCGATCTGTCGTTCCAAATCCCGACAGCGGTGCGCAGCGCGACCTTCGCGCTATTCGCCGACGAATATGAACTGCCGCTCATTTCGCCGACCGCCGCCGCCTATGTGACGAGCGGCCTCGAATTCATCCTGCCGTTGCTGCTTGTCCTTGGGCTTTTGACGCGCTTGTCGGCGTTCATTCTCCTGGGGATGACAATCGTCATCCAGATCTTCGTCTATCCCGATGCGTGGTGGACGGTCCATGCCTATTGGACGGCGATCCTCACCGTGTTGATCGCCCGTGGGCCCGGCGCGATCTCCCTCGACTATCTGCTGTTTCGGCGCCGAAGCTAAGCGAGGCGGCCCCTCTTGAGCGGCGGCGATAAGCGCCGTCGCTGTACCCGAGACGCAAGCTCCATCTGTTCGTCGCCCACGCCTGATTCACCGCTTACGGCGCCTCGACATAGACAACAGATCCTGTCTGCTGAGGCGCAGTATGAGCATGAGCCAAACCGGCGCCGACTCCGAAGAAGATGACCGACCCGACGATGGCTCCGACAATCGCGCTGGTGAATTTCGACATGACGTCCTCCTGTTGTTTTGCTGAGGAGAACGCTACCCGTTACAGAACCGTGCGAATGTGCGCCTTCGCACGCGGCCCTCACGAGGACCGATCGTCTCGCCTGGCTTCTCTGCGCCTTCAGCACGAAAGTGCCTCAGCGGCGGTTTGCCCACACGCCGAGGACCGCTCCGCCGATCGCGCCGGCGACGGCGCACACGAATGCAACGGAAAGTCCTGCCGCGGCAACGCCCAAACCTGCGGCCAGAGCCGAGCCGATTCCGGCAAAGGCGAGTGGAGCCGTCGCGCCGCTGATGTCGTCAGAAGTCTTTGCGTCGGTCGTGGCGTATGGCTTGGCGTATGGCTTGGCGTATCTCTTAGCCGTCTTCGGTGTCTCGGCCATTGTTCTGATCCTCGCTTGCGCTCAGGCTTTCCGCCAGATCGCGCTCGCAAGGACAGATAGGGCGCCACGCTTCGAAAGGACGAGGCGTGCTGGCGCAAGGCAGCGCTAAGGCTTTGAAGCAGCTAAGGAGTGCGCCCACGACCGCTGAGCGCTTGGGCGGCCAGCGCGCCTGACAGTGTTATTCAATCCGCCTTCAGGCGCTGCCGCCGCTCAGGCGATATACCCGGCGCTTTAGCGGCGGCGTAACGGGTAATCTTCGCTGTCGTAGAGCGGCCGAATCTCGCGGCCGAAAAAGTGCTCTTCATCCACTTCCAGGGAACAGCCGGCGAGCGCTTTTGGCGTAAGTTCCTCTACGGCGTAGCGAATAGCCTCTGAGGCGTGCTCGAAGCGCCGAAAATTGAGGGACTTCGAATGCGAATTGGCCGCCTTTGAAAAATAGAGGGCGGCTTCCGTTGTATATTGCTTCGCGTCCATCGATCGCCTCCAGAAACTATTGCATGAAGTCTTCCCGCGCGACGAGTTCGAGAGCGGATTCTACGGCGACCCTTTCCTGCCCATCGCGTTCCCTCTTCATCCGGTACTGCAGGCCAGCGCCGGCGTCCGGCAGATGGCGCGTGACGCTGAACGAATCGGTCCCCGTCGCGGCCCCGAATTTTTGGATCACGCGAACCCCGATCGCGAATTTATGCGAGGGAGAGGCCGTAAGCCTTTGCGCCGGACGCCGAAAGCTTCGGATCGTGTCGTTGTCATTGGTCATGTGGAGGCGCTCCTCGAGTGATCGTCATGAGCGCATTCAGGCGATGAGCCCGCCTGCGCTCGACTTACCGCCGTCGCTTCGCGTCGGCTTCGCGCGCCTGAAGCTTTTCAACGGTCAGCCAGGACGAATCCTTAACGACCGCCGCCGCACCCCCGTCGCGGGTTTTGTCTTTCTTGGGCTTTTTCGCTTCGCGATTACTGCGCCGTTGGCCTTTAGCCATGTCCGCCCCCTCGTGTGAATGGGCCTCGCGCTCAACGTCCACTGCTGCGCTTTTCTGCGCGGACGCTTAGTAGTCTCGTTCCTCCTGAAAGGAACTCGCCGCCCCCTAGCGACCGGCCGCATTGCGGCCGGTCCACCAGGGGCCGGGAAGATGATTAGGCTGCGACCTGCAGCTGATCGGCAGAAGATTTTCCGCTACGACGATCGATGGCGATTTCGTAGTTGAGCTTCTGGCCTTCCGCGAGACCCATAAGTCCCGCGCGCTCAACCGCGCTGATGTGGACGAATACGTCCGGGCCGCCGGACTCCGGCTGGATGAAGCCAAAGCCTTTTTGGGCGTTGAACCATTTTACGATACCGGTCTGCATTGACGTGTCCTTTCGAGAACAGCTGTCTGCGCCATGCAAGATTGCGTGGCGCTTGGGGATCGAAGTTCTGGAGAGGAAGTCAGAAGCCGACGCGCCAAGGGAGCGGAAGCAAGATCGTTCGGCCGAAACTCGATAGGTAATATTTAGCGCATATCGGCGAAAATACAAGCTGTAACGCGGGAAGAACTGAGCGAATATGAGGCCTCGGCCGGCCTTCGAAGGCGAAACATTCCGACCCGTTGATGGATGCAAGAATAGGCTCAGCTTCACCTTCGAGACGAAATAAGGCCCAAAGGAAATTGCTTTCATCGGTCGCAGCGCCCATTTCGTGAACACGCCCGGCTTCGCGGCAGAGCGCCAAGCGAAGGAGCAAGGGTGATGAATGAAAAAGCCGCCCTCCGATTTGCATCATCCGCGTGGTGGGCTGAACATCCCCGGACCAACCTCGTGGTTGTGCACGCGATTCTTTCTCTCTCCACCAATGACCGGACCCCAGAGGAGATATGGCTCTCGCCGACCACCGACGAGTGGCGAAAAGTTACTGAACTCGCCGCGGACTGCTGCGATGACGACGATTTGGCGTTGACCGGCGATAGAATGGCTTGGCGGATCCTATCGAGAACATTTCGCTGAGACGCGCCGCCCTTCTCGATCTAAAGGCGTCGGGAAGCCTCCGACTTTCTGCCCCATTCCGCCTAAATAGACGGCTGACTCGCCAGCTCCCGCGCGTCATCCGCAACGCTCGCGAGTAGGCCAGCAATTCAATTCGCATTCGATCGCGGAAACTCCAGCTTGAACGTCGCGCCGCCGCCGGGCGTGTCCTCGACCCAGATATGGCCGCCGTGTGCGTCCACGATTTCCTTGGCGACGGCGAGGCCAAGGCCCGTGCCGGGAGTGGTTTCGTTCTTTCGCCAGAAGGCCTCGAAGACCAATTCGCGGTCCGCTTCTTCGACGCCGCAACCGTGATCGATCACTTCGAGCGTTGCGTTCTCGGCGACACGAACATGAACCGCGCCGCCTTCCGGCTCGGCGCGCAGCGCGTTGTCGATGACATTCGCGATGACCGACTCGAGCGCCGGCCGATTCCCCTTGACGAGCACCGGCGCGCTCGGCGACTCCAGAACGATCCGGCGTCGCGCCTTCAACGCGAGAAGCGCGGCGTCTGCGATCATCGTTCGCGCCAACGCGACGAGATTGATCGTTTCATCTAGCTTTGTCGTTTGTTCTCCGAGCCGGGCCGAAGCGAGCAGCTGCTCGACGATGTTGCGGATCCGTCGATGGTCCCGTTTCAGATCGTTCTTGAAGGTCGGCTCCTCCGGCGCGTCGAGCCGTACGCCAAGAACATTGACGGGGGTGCGGAGTTCATGGGCCGCATTTGCGGCAAAGCGCTTCTGTCGGGCGACGCCAGCGTCGAGCCGCGCCAAGGCGTCGTTTACCGCGTCAACGAGCGGCCCGACTTCGCTCGATACGTCATTTGCGTCGAGGCGTTGGTGCAGGGAGTTCATGTCGATGCCGGCGGCTTGTTCCGCCGCGCGTCTGAGCGGCCTCAATCCCCATCGCACCGCGAACCAGGCCGCGCCTGCCGACATTACTGTCGCCATGACGAAGTACCAGATCAACCAGCGCATGTCCTCGACGGCGACGTAGAAAATGTCGCTCCAGCGGAATTTCTGTCCGTAGACGGCGATGTGGAGCCTGCCAAAGGGAGTCCACAGCGGCTCCATAAGGCCTGCACGGATGGCGCTTGGGTCGCCCGGCAGAACAAAATGCACATGGGTCGGGCTGATCTCGATGAGCGGCCTCAGCATCGCGACAAGCTCGGGGGATGAGCCTGCAACGGGGTCGCGGCTCAGACCTTTGAACGCGGCGAACTTCATGCCGGGCGCGCGCGCGAGGTCTTCGACCAAGTCGGGCGGTGGCCTGAACTCCAGCATCATTGCGTCATTCATCGCTAATGCGGCGACGACCTGCTTTTTTGCGCGAATCGCTGACAACTCGTCAAGCGAAGTGGCGAAAATGTCGACGCCCGCGAGGCCAAGGCCGATCGTAAAGAGCCAGGCGATCGTAAAGGCGATGATCTGAGCAAAGAATAGACAGCCGACAATACGCAATACCAGAGAATATCGTCTCAATTGAACGGCTCCGTCGCCATATAGCCAACGCCGCGAACCGTGTGGATGACGACTCCGGCATCCCATGCGATGAGTCGCCGCCGCAAGCGGGAGACGGCCGTGTCCAGCGTATTGTCCTGAACGTCGTCGTGTGGAGAAAAGACCTCGTCGAGAAGCGTGTCGCGCGAAACCACACGATTGACCCGCCGCAGAAGAGAATCGAGCAGGACCAATTCTCGCCGGTGCAGTGTGACGATTTTGTTCGAGATACGGACGTCGCGCGTTGTGAGGTCAAAAGATAGCGCGCCCACGACGATCGGCTTTGGCGCGCCGCTTCCCGGACGCCGAACGCAGGCCCGTATTCTCGCGACCAACTCCTCTCCTTGAAAAGGCTTCGTCACATAGTCGTCCGCGCCGAGATCGAAGCTCGACACCTTTTCTCCCGTGTCATCCATAGCCGTCAGCACCATGACGCGAATGCCCGGCCGCAGTTGCCGCGCAAGCGGCATGAGCGACAGCCCATCACCGTCAGGCAGACGACGATCGAGAAGCAAGAGGTCATAGTTTGATCGTTCGACAGCTTCTCGCGCAGCGCTCAGACAGCGGGCTTGATCAACGTCGAAACCGGCCTGGGCGACTAACGACGCCGTCAAACGCGCCGCATCCAGCTCGTCTTCAACCAACAATATTCGCATGTGGGCGCCGCTCCCCTTCGCGCCGTTGATTATCGAATTTGGTCGCTAAATTCGCAAGACAGAACAGATCCGCGCGAAGGGCCGGCTGTTGCCCGAAAGACACAGCGTCTCGAATTCGCGCCAAAATTTCTCGCGTCAGACTCATGTCAGGCGCATCGGCCCCGCTTTGGCTATTTATTCTCCACCAGGCGAAGAACGGCGACGATGCGGCAGATCGGAAGTCCCGCGACAAAGACGAGCGAGAACGCTGATAGGCGTCTCGGACGCGTTCGCGCGGCTCTGTTCGGCTTTGTCGCATTTGTCATGGCGCTTCAAGGAGTTGTTCTCGCTTCGCCCTGGGCGCGAAGCGCTTCTCATGAAGAGATTGCGGCGGTCTCGATCGCGGCGATCGTCGATTGTGCGCAAGTTAGCTCGCGCCTGCCGGCGAACGACGGTCACGCGCATAAGTGCTCTTTGGCTGGCCTCTGTTGCTTGGCAAGTTGCAAGGTGCAGACGTTTGGTCTCCCGGGAGCGGCATTTAGCCTAGCGCCCTGGCGCCGATTGGCGGCCGATGCTGTTAAGCCACACGCGCCCGCACGCAGCCGACTCGCGCTTGCCGGTTGGGCGAGCGCCTGGTCGTCGCGCGCCCCGCCGCAGGCGGCCTAATTCGCGGCTCGCGCCCTGAGCTCAACCTGCTTCTTCTTCTCGTCTGCTCGAGCGCCGTGACAGTCGCTCTGGAGTTTCTCAATGAACTCGTCCGTTCTACTGCGCGGCGTTTCCGCCGGCGCACTGACCCTGCTCATCTCTTGTGACGCCCGCGCCCAACAGGCGCTGCCGACGATCGACGTTGGTGGAGCGCGTCGCGCGCCGACGGCACGCGGCGCGGGAGAGCCCAATTCGACGCCGAGCGCGGCCGCCGGCCAAGTGGCCGCTTCTGAGCCGGGGGGCGCATCTCGCTTCCCAAGTGAGCCGAAGACGCCCGAGGAAGGCTATGTCGTGCGAAACGCCTCGACAGGCACGAAGGCGGATATTCCGATAAGACAGACGCCCGTTTCAATTAATGTCGTTCCCAAGCAGGTCATGATCGACCAGAACGCCACCAACATCCAAGAAGCTCTCGAAAATGTGCCCAGCGTTCATTCCAATAACAACGAGCTGGAAGGCTATAATTTCACCATTCGCGGATTTAGAAGCCTTTACATCTATCGCAATAACCTCGCGATCCCGGCTGGCGAGGGCAATCCAGGCGGGTTCGACACAGCCAACCTGGAGCGCATCGAGGTCTTGAAAGGTCCGGCCTCCGTTCTGTACGGGCGCGCGGAACCTGGCGGCCTCATAAACCTCATCACCAAAGAACCGCTGGCCCACCCGCTATATCGCGTCGAGCAGCAGATCGGCTCTTTCGACTACTATCGCACGCAGTGGGATTTTTCGCAGCCGGTCGCGCAAGTCCCCGGTCTCGCTTACCGCGTTTCCGGCGCTTACCAGAACAACAGATCGTTCCGGACCTTTCAGGGCGGCGAGCGCGTGCTCATCGCGCCGGTCGTCAGCTATCGACCGAGCGACTGGACGGAGTTTACCGTCGACACGCAATTTCTCGGTCAACATGCGCAGAGCGATACAGGCGTCCCGATTTTTGGCGCTCGTCCCGCGCCGATCCCGTTGAGCCGCTCCTTTCAGGAGCCGAACGATCCGCGCGATCGAGTCGAAAGTTTCAACATTGGCTACAAATTCAGACAAAACCTCAATGAGGATTGGAAGGTCACCAACCGTTTCAATTACGCTGCGACGCCATATTTCTCCAAGCCTAATATTGTAGGCTTCTGTGTCGACGTAACCTATTGCGTCGATGCCGACGGCCGGACGCTGCAGCGCTATGCGCAATATCAATTCATAAACGGCAACGCATTTTCAACAAATATTGATCTCGAAGGCAAATTCAACGCGCTCGGTGGGAAGCATATTTTCCTGATGGGGCTCGATTATCTCAACGGCTATTATGACTATTATTTCAGTAGCGGAGCCGGAACCTATCCCATCGATATGTTATCTCCGGTTTATGGAACCGTGCCGCCCTTCGCTTACTTGGACAGTTTGATCGGCACCGGCTTCAAGGGCCATTCGTCGGTGCTCACACGGCAAAAGGGCTTCTATGTTCAGGACCATGTGACTTGGTTCGATACGCTGCATGTGATGCTCGGCGCGCGTTATGATGTTGGCGACGTGACGGTCGGAAGCGTGAACGGCGGCTTCGACGACGTCACGGGCGCGCCTCTCTACAATTCGAGCAAACAGCTGGCGATCGCTGATCGTCTCGCTTCGCCAACGCTAGTCGATACAGGTTGGAGCCCGCGCGCCGGCGTCGTCTATGATGTTTTGCCTCAGCTCAGCGTCTATGGGAGCTATTCGCAGTCATTTGGCCTGAACAATGGCATCTCCGCCGATGGGCAGCCGTTTGCGGCGCAGCGCGGCAAGCAATGGGAAGTTGGCCTTAAGTCGGAGCCTCTTCCGGGCCTATCGGCGACGCTCGCCTTTTATCAAATCACCAAGTCTGGCGTTCTGACCCGTGATTTTTCCTCGGCTAATCCAGCCGCCGTTATGGCGGGAGGTTTGCAACGTAGCCGCGGAATCGAGCTCGACGTTATCGGGCGGGTTTACGATCGCATCGCGATCATCGCCAATTATGCATATATGGACGCGAAGGTGATTTCAGACTCCGCTAAGGATCCCCTGGATCCGTACGGCAGCGGCTTCCTGTATAATCACCTCGTCAACGCGCCGCGCCACGCGGGAAAAATATTCGCCACTTACGATTTCGGCGAAAATGGCCTTGGCTTGCGCGTAGGCGTCGGCGTGACCGCCTCGACCCATGTGTGGGGCGATCTGCAAAATACTTTTCTGCTGCCCGGATGGGCGCGACTCGACGGATTCGCCAGCTACGCGACGCTTGTCGAAGGCCATAAGGTCACCGCTCAGCTCAATCTCAAGAACATCAACAATGCGCAGTATTATACCGGCGTCGACAATTACTATAACGCGTCGGCGCGTTTCAACGCGCTGCCCGCCCCGCCCTTCACGGCGACTGGGCAGATCAGAGTGGAGTTCTAGCGATGCCGCGCGCGCTGTTGGTATGGCTGCATCGCTGGGCGGGATTGGCGATGGCGGGCTTTTTGATCGTGGTCGGGCTGACGGGATGCCTGCTCGCCTTCTGGCTTGAGATCAATCAATGGCTCACGCCCGAACTCTATCCCGGCTCCCGCGCCGGGATAGAGCTTGACGCAGCGACGCTTGTGCGGCGGGCTGAAACCTTGGTTCCGGGCGCGCAAGCGCGCACCGTGTATCTCGGCTACCCTGGTTCCGCTCAGATCGGCATGGAGGCGCGCGACGGCGCGCCGCCGCTCGATTTCGAATACATCCATCTCGATCCGATCGATGGCCATGAACTCGGGCGCGTCACATGGCATGGGCTGCCGAGACGCAAGAACGACATCATGCCCTTCGTCTACGGCCTGCACATGTATCTCGCGATGAGCGGCATCGGCGAGTGGATTCTCGGCGCCGTGGCGCTCATCTGGACGCTCGATTGTTTCGTCGGTTTTTATCTGACGCTGCCGGCGGGCGGCGAGCGCTCACGAAAAGGGTTTTTCGTCCGCTGGAAGCCGTCATGGCTGGTGAAGCTCAAGGGCTCCTTCTACCGCGTCAACTTCGATCTGCATCGCGCCGCAGGCTTGTGGCTGTGGGCGATGCTTCTCGTCTATGCCTGGTCGAGTGTTTTCTTCACGCTGCCGAACTTCTACACGCGCGCGACGCAGCTCGTTCTCGATTTCGAGCCGCCGTATTGGGCGCAGGCGGCAGCGCCGCAGACCGACGCGCGCGCGCCGATGGAATGGGAGGCGGCGCAGGCGAACGGCGACCGGCTGATGGCCGATGTGGCGCGCGAGCACGGCTTTGCGATCGAACGACCGCTGGCGCTCTACAATCTGCGCGACAAGGGCCTTTACGAATATCGCGTGCGCTCGTCACGTGACATTGGCGACAAGGCGGGCTCGACCTCGATCCTGTTCGACTCGCGCTCGGGGGAACTGAAGACCCTTCGCCTGCCGACAGGCCATCGCAGCGGAACGACGCTGACCACCTGGCTCGTCGAGTTGCACACGGCCAATCTCTTCGGTCTTCCCTACCGCATCCTCGTCTGCGCGCTGGGGCTGGTCATCGCCATGCTCTCTGTCACTGGCGTTTACATCTGGTGGAAGAAGCGGGCGGCGCGGCTGGCGCATGTTCGACAAGCGGCGCCGCGGCCTGCGCCCGCGGAGCGAACGCCCGCATAATATTGATGCGGATGGAGCGACGAATGGATTTCGATCAGGTCAAACGCGGTCATTTCATCCATAATCTGCGCCGCGCGCTGCCGCTTTCGGCCCACGCCCGGCCGGCGCTCATCGCATTTCTGCGCGGACGCGGCGTCATCGCGCGCGGCGCCACGCGACTCGTCATTCTCGATATTTTCGACGCCGGTGACGCGGGCGGCGTCATGTGCCGCTTCGCCATCGCCGAGGATAGCGAGGCATCGAGCTTCATCGCGCCGCTGGCGCAAGTCGCGCTCGAGCGCAGATATCCCGACCGCTTGCGCGCCGGGCGCCGGCGACAGCCGCCGCCTGGCGCGACATGAGGGCGACGCTCGTCGCTTTGCTTTGCTTATGCGTCGGCGCCGCGCAGGCGCGCGCCGAGGAGCTGCGGGAGGACGAAGGCAAGGAGACACTGCAAAGCGAGGGAAAGAGGCGCAGCAAAGAGAAGAGCGGCGCCAAAGAGCAGAACAAGGAGCAGAACAAGGAGCGCAGACAAGTCGAGCGGCGCGCCGACGCGCCCAACGCGCAGACGCTCGGGCGCGACCAGAGCGGCGTCTATGTCAACGCGCCGGCGACCAACTCGGCTTTTTCGCCTGAATTCGTCATGCGCGGCTTTCCCGCCGGGGTGACGCTGTTCGACGGCGCTTCGCACGGCTTCACCGCCCAAAACGTCGATCTCTCCACCGTCGATCATGTCGAATTCTTCAAGGGTCCGGGCGCCATGCTGTTCGGCAAGGCGCTCGGGGGTTATGGCGGCGCCGCCAATTACATCCGCAAGGCGCCGACGCAGGAGACCTTCGCCCGCGCCGTCGCCACCAAGGCCAGCTTCGACGTCACGAGGTTCACCGCCGACGTCAACGCGCCGCTCAACGACGAGAAGAGCCTCTTGTTTCGAATGACCGGCTCGGCGCAGAGCCTCGGGAGCTTCGTCGATTTCACGCGCACCCGCAGCTTCGATATCGCGCCGATGCTCGCTTTCACCGCCGATAACGGCGATCGCGTCAGCCTGCGCGCCGAGCACAATGGCGCAAGGCTCGTCTGGCGCGACGGCCTGCCGGCCGATCCGGTGTTTCTGCATGTCCCCAAGGAGTTCTACGCCGGACTTCCGGCGAATGAACATGAAACCCCCTTCTTCGACGATCTCACCTTGCGCTATGAGCACGCCTTCAGCGCCGACTGGAAGGTCGCCGCGGTCGTCGACTATTTCCTCTATGCCGACCGCTGGGGCTGGTTCACCGGCTGGGGCTATGACGGATTCCAATCCGTCGTCTTCGGCAGTCCGGTTCGCGCCCGCACCGCCAACCGCAGCTTCGACGCTCAATTGCGCCTGAACGGGCGTTTCGACACCGGCGCCCTCGCCCACACCGTCTTTCTCGGCCTCGAACATTGGGACTTCTATTTCGGCTACAACAATGACGTCGCCCGCTATGAGGCGGCGCCGCTCAACATCTTCGCGCCCGTCTATTCGCCCGGCGTCAGTTACGCCGGGGCGTTCTGGTCGAATGGCGTCGCGCGCGCCATCAGCCGTTCGGTCTACGGCCAGGACCTGATCGACCTCAACGAGAACTGGCGCATCCTGATCGGCGGGCGCTACGATCTCCTCGCCCAGCGCGAACGCGTGTTCGACCCGCTCGGCGCACTGACCGGCGAGCCGACATCGAGCCTGAGCAAAGGGACCAGGGGCTATTTTTCGCCGCGCGCCGGCATTCTCTATAGGCCCGACGAAGAGACGCAGTTCTTCGCCGCTTACGGCAAATCGCTGATCCCCAACACCGGCGTGCGCATCCAAAGCGGCGAAGCGCCGCCGCCGTAGCAGGACACCCAGTATGAACTCGGCTTCAGGCGCGAGTTGCTGGATCGCAAGGTGAGTTTCGAAGTCGGGCTCTTCGACATCACCCGCGACAATGTCGCGATCCCCAATCCAGCCAATCCGAGCGGCTTCTATTCGGTCGTCACCGGCCAGCAGCACAGCCATGGCGTCGAGGTCAACCTCGGCGGCGAGATCCTGCCGAACCTCAAAATCAACGCCGCCGCCACTTTCCTGCATGCGCTCGTGTCGAAGGACGACAATATCCCCTCGCAGCGGGGTAGCGATCTCTTGGGCGCGCCGCGCCGCGTCTACAACTTTTCCGTCAACTACACATTCGACACGGGCGACCTCAAGGGGCTCGAACTCGGCGCAAGCTACTACTACGCCAGTCGCCTCGAAGCGACGCTGCCCAACACCTATGGCTTCACCCTCGCGCCCCAGCAAATGCTCGGCGCCACGCTCGGCTACGCCCTCAACGACAATCTCAAGCTCGAAATCAACGCCGGAAACCTCACCAACCAATCAAACTGGACCTCAAACGGCGCGCTCTACCATGGCGAGCCGCGGACCATCGCCGCGAGCCTCTCGTACAAATACTGATGGCTTCGACGTTCGCGCATGGCGGCGAGCAAGCGTCGTTCGGCAGCTGAGAGATCTTCTCTCTCCTGCTCCGGTTTGGCGTGTCGGCAGCGCGGCGCTGACCGCGCCGCTGGTCGTGAGCAGGCCGACGCTTCTGACACTGATGCGCCTTTACGAGGCCATCGAGAACGGCGTCGCCGATCTTTCCGATCCGAGGCTCAAGGAGCGCGTTGCCGAGCTAACGGCGATCCGGGATCAATCGCGCATCGACGCGGAGCACGCGGCGGCGGAAATGGAGAAAGCGGGGCCGACGCTCACGCCGCAGGCGCTCGCCACATTCGCCCGGCAGGCGCGCAAGCGGATGCGCGGCGCCAAGGGCGGCTACCGCCGCGACCATCTGCGCGCCCTCGCCCAGAGGGGGTCGAAGTCGGCGAGCGGGAGGTCCGCATCGGCCGCAAGAGCGCCTTGCTCCGCACCCTGGTCGCCGCGTCAGGCGGGAAATCGGCGGGAATTGGCGTCCCCAGTTTTGTTCGGAAGTGGCGCGCCCGAGAGGATTCGAACCTCTGACCTCTGCCTTCGGAGGGCAGCGCTCTATCCAGCTGAGCTACGGGCGCAGGCGCAGAGCTTTTCTACAGGAAGGACCGTTGCGCCGCAACGGCGGCGTCTGCCCGAGACGACGTTCCGGCGACATGCTAAGGCCAAGACCTGAATCCTAAGGGTAAGACCTGAATCTTGAGAGACTGTCTTGGCGTTACTCGATCAATGGCTCGAGCGACTGCGCAACGCGCGCGACGAGCTTGTCGCCAATCCGCGATTCCAGCGCTGGGCGTTGAAAAATCCGGTCACGCGGCCTTTTGCGCGGCGCGGCGCGCGCGCTGGCCTCGATCTCGCCGCTGGCTTCGTCTACTCCCAGGTTCTCGTCGCCTGCGCCCAACTGAAGCTCTTCGACGTTTTGCGCGACGGCCCGTTGAGCCTCGACGCGCTGGCGTCGAAACTCGCGCTTTCTGAGCCCGCCACGCGGCGCCTGCTGGAGGCGGCCGCTTCGCTGGGCCTTGCCGAGCGACGCGGCGCGAAATACGGGCTCGGATTGCTCGGCGCCGCCTTCGCCGGCAATCGCGCGGCGCTCGCGATCGTCGAACACCAGCCGCTGCTTTACGCAGATCTCGCCGACCCCGTGGCGCTGCTGCGCCAGGAAAAGCGCGGGCGGCTCGCCGATTATTGGCCCTATTCGGATGGGGATGCGCCCGAGGCGTTGTCGGCGCAACAAATCGGTCCTTACAGCGCGTTCATGGCTGCGACGCAGCCGATGGTCGCGCAGGAGGCGCTCGACGCCTACGACATTTCGCGTCATCGGCGCCTACTGGACATCGGCGGTGGCGAAGGCGTGTTTCTCGCGGCCGCCGCGGCCCGCGCGCCGCATTTGCAGCTTGCGCTCTTCGATCTTCCCGCCGTGGCGGCGCGCGCCAAAGAGCGGCTCGAAGAGTCGGGCCTGCTCTCGCGCGCCGACATTCATGGCGGCGACTTCCTCAATGACGCTCTTCCAGAGGGCGCCGACGTCGCGACCCTTATTCGCATCGTGCATGACCATGACGACGCTTCGGCGCTGAAGCTCTTGCGCAATGTGCGCAAGGCGCTCGCGCCCGGCGCGACGCTGCTCATCATCGAAGGCATGTCCGGCGTCAAAGGCGCCGAGCCGCTCGACGCCTATTACGGCTTCTACACGCTGGCCATGGGACGCGGCGAGCCGCGCCGCGTCGAAGAGATCGAGGCGCTGCTGCGCGAAGCGGGGTTTGGCAAATTTCGGCTCTTGCGGAATGCATTGCCGGCGCTTGCGAGCATACTTTCAGCTAAGGCAGTCTGAGGCCGTTTGGACTGGATTCTCGATCGCGCTTCGCGCGTCGGGAATGACAGCCAATGGAACGAAGCTGCAGAATGTCATTCCCGACAGGCCGCAGGCCTGATCGGGAATCCCGTTTAAAGCCGAAAGAAAGCTGCGTCTTCGCGCCTTTGGCGGTCGACTCAGTGCGCCCTTCTCCACGCGATCAAGCCTGCGGTCGAGCCGTCCAGCCCTTGCGTCGATTCGTTCCTGTTCTCGACGATCGGCGCCAGGCGGTTGGCGAGTTCCTTGCCCAGTTCAACGCCCCATTGGTCGAAGGGATTGATGTCCCAGATCACCGACTGAACGAAGACCTTGTGTTCGTAAAGCGCGACGAGTCGACCGAGCGTGCGCGGATCGAGATGTCGGTAAAGCAGAACGCTGGACGGGCGATCGCCTGGAAACGTCTTATGCGGCGCGAGGCGTGCGATTTCCTCCTCGCTCAGCCCCTGCCCGCGCAATTGCACTTTCGCTTCCACTAGCGTTCGACCGCGCATAAAAGCTTCGGCTTGCGCCAGGCAGTTGGCGAAAAGCAATTCATGATGATGTTCGTCGGCCGCGGTCGGCTCGGCCGCGACCAGGAAGTCGATCGGGACGACGTCCGTTCCCTGATGCAGCAGCTGAAAGAATGCGTGCTGGCCATTCGTGCCGGGCTCGCCGAAAATCACTGGGCCGGTCTCATAATCAACGGGCGCGCCTTCGCGCGTGACCGACTTGCCGTTCGACTCCATGTCGAGCTGTTGCAGATAGGCGGGAAACCGCGCGAGTCGCTGATCATAGGGGATGACCGCATGCGCGCCGCATCCCATCACGTTTCTGTGCCAGACGCCGAGAAGTCCCATCAGCACGGGGATGTTTTGTTCGAGTGGCGCTTCAAGAAAATGCGTGTCGATGTCGTGTCCCCCCCGCAGAAACTGCAGGAAGCGCTCCGGTCCCACGGCGATGGCGAGCGCAAGGCCGATCGACGACCACAGCGAATAGCGACCGCCGACCCAATCCCAGAAGCCGAAGACGCGCGCGGAATCGATTCCGAATTCGGCGACCTTGTCGAGCCGCGTCGAAACGGCGGCGAAATGCGACTTTACCGCCGCTTCGCCGAGCGCGGCGACGACTCGGGCGCGCGCACTTCTCGCGTTCGCCATCGTCTCCTGAGTCGTAAACGTCTTCGATGAGACGATGAACAACGTGCGCGACAAGTCGAGATTGTGCAGCGTGTCGGAGAGGTCGGCGCCGTCGACATTGGCGACGAAATGCATGCGCGGACCCTCGCCGCGATAGGGCGAGAGCGCGCGCGAGGCCATCGCCGGGCCCAGGTCCGAACCGCCGATGCCGATATTGACCACATCGCTGAACGGCGCGCCTGTCGCGCCGCGAATATCGCCGGAGCGCACGGCGCGCGCGAAGGCGAAAACCTTGTCGCGTTCGGCTTCGATCAGCGGCCGCATGTTTTCGCCGCCGACGAGAAGCGGACGCGACGAGAGATCGCGCAGCGCCATATGCATGGCGGCGCGCCTTTCGGTGTTGTTGACGCGTTCGCCAGAGAACAAGGCTTCGCGCCGCGCGTCGAGATCACGCGTCTTCGCCAGCGAGGTCAGCAGCGCGATCGTCTCGCGCGTCACTCGGTGCTTGGAGAAGTCGAAGAGAAAATCGTCAAGCTTGACGCTGAAATTTTTAAAACGCGCGGAGTCCTCCGCAAAGAGATCGAGCGTTCGCGTCCGCGCCAAAGCGGAAGCGTGGAACTTCAGCGCCTCAAAAGCGACGGCGACGGCGTCCGACATTCTTTTCTCGAAAAGCAAGCGTGTTTCCTTAGCGATTTGTAGCCGATTCGAAGGCGGAGGGCGCGCAACGACTTTACGCCGAAAGGCTGGACCCTAAATTTTTACTGTATTGTGACAGAGGGATGTGAAATCCATATCTGTTCAATGACGGTTTTCTGACAGCAAGGACGACGATGGACGCGATTCACTTCCTCGACGTGCGCGACGGCGGCCCGGTCGCCCATGCGACGGCGCGGATCGACGCGGCGGCCGCGCTTCGCAAGGCCTGTCTTGGCGTGGTTGCGCCGATGGGCCGGGTTTGCCTTCCGCCCATTGATCGTATTGCGGCGAATTGGCTGAAGCGCTCCGCCTCCGCCTATCGGGGGGAGCTTGAGCGCATCGTCGCCATTCTCGGCTTTCCCGGCGCGATGACGCTGAACATGTCCTATCTCTTCGCCTGCACCACCCAGGCTTACGAGGATGAAAGCGGTTTGCCGCGCCTGCGCCGCACGCTCGACTGGCCCTTTCAGGGCCTCGGCAGGGGCGTCGAAATCGCGTTGCAGTCCGGCGCGGCCGGCGAATTTTACAACGCCACCTGGCCGGGGGCCGTGGGCGTGCTCAGCGCGATGGCTCCCGGCCGCTTTTGCGCCTCGATCAATCAGGCGCCGATGAAGCGGCGCACGCAGGGCTCCATCGGCTTCGCCTATGACGCCATCCTCAATCTGCGCGACGCCCTCGCAAGCGAAGGCGGTTGGCCGCCGGACCATGTGCTGCGCTATGCCTTCGAACATTGCGCAAATTTCGAAGCTGCCGTCGAGTTTATCGCCGGCGCGCCGATTGCGCGTCCAACGCTCTTCACCCTGGCGGGGGTCAGGCGCGGCGAGATGGCGCTGATCGAGCGCACGGAACATGAGGCGCGCGTGCTGCGCGGGCCGGTCATTGTCGTCAATGATTGGCAGAAGCCGCAGGCCGGCTGGCAGGCGCGCATGAGCTATGAAAACAACGTCAATCGCAAGGCGGCGATGCGCGCCGTCGCGCCCGACGCGCCGCCCTTTTCCTGGGTGCGGGAGCCCGTGCTCAACCGCCTGACGCGCCTCGCGGTGGAAATGTGCGCCGTGGGCGCAGGCGATTTCGCTGCCCGCGGCTACGAGTGCCCCTATTTGAAAGGCCAGCCGGAGCCAGTGACGCAGGATTTCTTTCTGAACGCGGCCACGCCGACGGCGCTCGCGGCCTAAGCAGGTTCCGAAAAAGTTGCTAGACTTTTTCGATAAGAACCTGCTCCAAAATTTTGACTTTGAGCGATTCCTAATCGATCACATGATTTCATGTGATCGGGAAGCGCTCTAATCAAGTTTCGGCGCGCTGGCGCGCCGCAGCCGATCATTGATCGCCTCGCCCAGCCCCCGCTCGGGTATATGCGCCACAGCGACATCGGCGATTTGGCGCGCGTCGAACTCCCGCAAATGGGCGAAGAGATTAGCCGCCGCCTCCACGAGATCGCCTGATGGCGAAAGATCGAGCACCAAGGTCCCGGGTTCGGCGCGCGCGGCGAGCCGGCCGCCAAAATCAAGCGCCGCTTCGCCTTCGCTGAGTTCATGCGCCTCCAGACGCAGGCGCGCGGCGGGCGCGTAATGGGACGGCGTCATGCCCGGCGCGAGGATTTCAGCGTGCGCCGGCGCCGCAAGCTTTGCCCCGAGGATCTTCTCGATCGCCTCCCGCGCGACCGCGCCGGGACGCAGCAATACGGGGGAGCTTTCACAAAAGGACACGATCGTCGACTCCAGCCCGGCGGCGGTGCGGCCGCCGTCCAGGATCATGTCGACCTTGCCCGAAAGATCTTGCGCGACATGCGCCGCCGTCACCGGGCTCACATGCCCCGACCGGTTGGCCGAAGGCGCCGCGATCGGCCGGCCGAGCGCCGCGATCAGCGCTTGCGCGACAGGATGCGCGGGCGCCCGTACCGCAACGCTCGGCAGGCCGGCCCGGACGAGATCGCAAACCGCCCCGCCCGGCGCGACCGGCGCGACGATCGTCAGCGGCCCCGGCCAGAAGGCCGCGGCAAGACGCAGCGCGAGCTCAGGCAGCATCGCCTCGCGACGCGCGGCTTCGAGATCGGCGACATGCGCGATCAGCGGATTGAACGAGGGACGGTCTTTGGCGTCGTAGATCCGGGCGACCGCCCATGCCTGCGTCGCATCGGCGCCGAGGCCATAGACGGTCTCTGTCGGGAAGGCGACCAGTCCGCCCTCGCGCAGGATCGCCGCGGCGCGAGCAATGGCGGCGGCGTCAGCCGGCGCTACAATCGTCACGCGTTGCGGCCGCTGTAAGGCGGCTTGGGGATCGCCATATGCGCCTCGCGCAGCGCCTTCGACCAGCTTTCGCGCAAATCGCGAAAATACGGATCGTTCGAACCGATCCGGGTCGCCACCTCCGTCTGCAGCGCGTCGCGGCGCAGCAGCGCGATATCGATCGGCATGCCGACCGAGAGATTCGAGCGCATCGTCGAATCCATCGAAATAAGCCCGATCTTCAACGCATCATAAATGTCGGTGTCATAGGCGACCGCCCGGTCGAGTATGGGCTTTCCGTATTTGTGCTCGCCGATCTGCAGATAATTGGTGTCCGGCGTGCATTCGATGCTGTTGCCGGCCGTATAGATCATGAAAAGCCGGAGCGGCCCCCCGGCAATCTGACCGCCGAGCAGCAGGGACACGTCGAAGCTGACGCCCTGCGCCGCAGGTTCCCCCTCGGCGTTGCCCATCTGGGAGCGCGAAAGGCGCACCGCGCGCCCGACGAGCTGCGCGGCATGCAGCATGTTGGGCGTGTTCATGACGCTTTCCACGACGCCGCTCTCGGGATGTTCGATCCCGTCGCCGATCAGGTTCACGACGCCCTGCGTCACCGAGAGATTGCCCGAGGCGGCAAGCATCAGCACGCGCTCGCCGGGCCGCTCGAAAAGATACAGCTTGCGGAACGTCGAAATGTTGTCGAGCCCGGCGTTGGTGCGGGTATCCGCGATCATCACCAGTCCATCGCGCACCAGAATGCCGCAACAATAGGTCATGTGCCTCCGCAGCGGTTCGCGCCAAACCCGGCAGGACTTACAAGTTTCAGGCCATGAGGCAAGTGCGGCAGGGCCACAGCGAAGGAAAATCAGTCGCCGTTTTCGCTCTTGTAAGGAAGCTCGGCCGCATGTTCGGCGGCCCATTCCGCCACCGCTGCGCGCTCGCGCGCCAGATAGTCCGAAACCGCCTCGGCAAGGCGCGGGTCTGCCAAATAATGGGCCGAATGGGTGATCACCGGCCGATAGCCGCGCGCGATCTTGTGCTCGCCCTGCGCGCCGGCCTCCACTCGTTTGTATCCGCGGCGGATCGCAAATTCGATCGCCTGGTAGTAGCAAACTTCGAAGTGCAGGAACGGCAGCGCTTCCACCGCGCCCCAATTGCGCCCGTAGATTGCGTCGTCGCCCAGGAAATTGATCGCTCCGGCGATGTGCCGCGCGCCGCGGCGCGCCATGACCAGCAGGATGCGGTCCGCCATGCGCGCGCCGATCTCGTCAAAGAACGCGCGAGTTAAATAGGGGCGGCCCCATTTGCGCGCGCCTGTGTCCATGTAGAACTCGAAAAACGAGTCCCAGTGCTCCGGACGAATGTCGCTTCCCGTGAGCAGATCGATCGCGAGGTCGTCGCCGAGCGCTTCGCGCCTCTCGCGTTTGATCGCCTTGCGCTTGCGCGCCGTGAGCCGCGCCAGAAAATCCTCGAAGTCGGCATAGCCTTCATTGACGAAGTGGAATTGTTCTCCGGCGCGAGAGATGAAGCCGGCGCCGCTCAGCGCAACGCGTTCCTCCTCCGTGCAAAAAGTGACATGAATGGAGGACGCGCCGCTCGCCTTGCGCAATCCCTGCAAGGCGGCGATCAGCGCGTCGCACGCGCCTTCCGGCGCATCACGCGCGATCAGCAGGCGGTGCCCGGTCACAGGCGTGAAAGGCGCGGCCACCTGAATCTTCGGATAGTAGCGCCCGCCCGCAAGCTCATAAGCCTGCGCCCAGCTCTGGTCGAAGACATATTCGCCGAGGCTATGCGTCTTGATATAGGCCGGCGCGCAGGCGACAAGACGACCCCGCGAATCCTCGACGAGCACATGCGCCGGCGACCAGCCGGCGCGCGCGCCGACCGACTTCGACGATTCGAGCGCGCGCAGGAACGCGTGCGAGACAAAGGGATTGTACCGCTCGCCGACCGCGTCCGGCAGGTCGGGCGGATTGGCGCAGGCGTCCCAAGCCTCAGCCGCGACGGAGTCGAGCGATTCGGCGTATCGAACCGAAAATTCTTGCGCCGAAAATTCTTGCGCCATGTGTCCAGTGGAGCAGCCGCGTTTCAAAGCTTTCTAGCACAGCGCCGCAGCGCCCTCTAACATGGCGCGAAGGGCGACCTCATCCAAGCGCGACGTTTTGATGGAAGCAAAAAGCGAGCCGCATGAGAATTAACAGTCGCGACTACAGAACGATCTGGCTCGATTCGGACGGGCGGCGGGTCCATGTCATCGATCAGACCGCGCTCCCGCATCGCTTCGAGACGAAAACGCTCGCGAGCTGCGAAGACGCCGCTGCGGCGATCAGCGCGATGACGGTGCGCGGCGCGCCGTTGATCGGCGTGACCGGCGCCTATGGCATGGCGCTCGCCGCCTGGCGCGATCCAAGCGACGCCGCGATCGAAAGCGCCCACGCTCTGCTGCTCGCCACGCGGCCGACGGCCGTCAATCTGCGCTGGGCGCTCGATCGGCTGCACGCGCTTCTGCTCGCGGCGCCGGTCTCCGTTCGCGCCGACCTCGCCTATGCGGAGGCCGCCAAGATCGCTGAAGAAGACGTCGCCGCCTGCCAAGCCATCGGCCGCTTCGGCGCCGAACTCATTCATAAAGCGCGTCACGGCGACGGCCCCGTCAACATCCTCACCCATTGCAACGCCGGCTGGCTTGCCACCGTCGATTGGGGCACAGCGCTGGCGCCGATCTACACGGCGGCGCGGCAAGGCGCGTCGATACATGTTTGGGTGGACGAAACGCGTCCGCGCAACCAAGGGGCGAGCCTCACGGCCTTCGAACTGCTGGGCGAAGAGGTTCCACATACGATCATCGCCGATAACGCCGGCGGCCATCTGATGCAGCACGGTCTTGTCGATCTCGTCATCGTCGGCAGCGATCGCACGACGCGCGCCGGCGACGTGTGCAACAAGATCGGCACCTATCTCAAGGCGCTTGCGGCGCATGACAATGGCGTGCCGTTCTATGTCGCCCTGCCGTCTTCGACCGTCGATTGGCGGATCGCCGACGGCGTCCGTGACATTCCAATCGAAGAGCGCGCCGCGCGCGAAGTCACCCATATCAGCGGACGCGGCGCCGACGGCGCGCCGATCGAAATTCAGCTCACGCCCGACGGCTCTGCGGCGCGTAATTTCGGCTTCGACGTCACGCCGTCGCGCTTTGTCACGGGCCTCATTACCGAGCGCGGCGTCTGCGCCGCGACGGAGGAAGGGTTGAAGGAGTTGTTCCCGGACCTCGCCGGCTAACGCTCACTCATGACATGCCGCACTTAGTTTGACGCCTCACGCGTTCCGTAAGTCTTGAAGCGCTCCACCGTGCGCATGATCTCATCATCGGAAAGCACGACGGGTTCGCCGGCGAGCGCGCCGAGGTAGAAGACTTGCGCCAGCGCTTCGAGCTCGACGGCGCGCCACAATGCTCTTCGCATAGTCGCGCCGGTGACGATCGCGCCGTGATTGGCGAGGAGCACGCCGTCGCGATCCGCAAGCCCAGCGACGACAAATCGCGACAGTTCAGCCGTGCCGTAAGGCGCGTAACCGACGCAGCGCACGGTCGGGCCGCCGAAGGCGGCGATCATGTAATGCACAGCCGGAATATCGCGCCGCAAGGTCGCGATCGTCGTCGCATAGGGCGAATGCATATGCGCCATGGCGTTCACGTCGGGTCGGGCGCGATAGATGTCGAGGTGGAAGCGCCACTCGCTCGACGGCGGCAGTGGACCGTCAAACGCGCCATCGCCGTCAAGCGGCATGTGCGCGATCAGACCGGGCGAGAGTTCGCGGCTGGGAACGCCGCTCGGCGTGACAAGCGCGGCCTCGCCGACCCGCAAGGACAGATTGCCAGCCGAGCCGTGATTGAGCCCCAGCCGCTCCATTTCCCGCGCGGCGTCGACGATCGCCGCGCGCGCGTCGCGTTCGTTCATGCGAGAAGCCTTACAGGCGAGGCGCGGGCCGTGGCAAGACAAGCTGTCGTATGCAGACGGCCCGCGCGCCAGGGCGAACGCGAGCGCGCGATGAGAGCGATTGCATGCAAGCCCGCGATATTGCGCGCGCTCGGGTTGCGGTATAGGACGGGCCTCCCCGTCTCGGGGCCGGTAGCTCAATGGTTAGAGCCGGCCGCTCATAACGGTCTGGTTGCAGGTTCGAGTCCTGCCCGGCCCACCAGCAATTCAATTACTTAAATTACGCTTTGAAACCAGTAGCTTGATCACCCCTCCAGTTCACGCACTCAACCGCTGCAGATCAGTCCGGTCCATGTCCGCCGTAGCTCCCTATATATTTCAAAGCGCCCTTTAGCGCCCGCACCTTTCGATCGCTATTTGTCCAAAGCATTATTCCAGAACGGCCAGGGCGCCACCCAGTTTCAGTTCATCCTCACGATCAGCCGGTTATAATCAAATCGATTTGTCAGCCCTCGCCTGGCCCCGCTTCCTCGTGACTTGCGCGGAACGAACGCTGGCAAGCTGCGTTATAGGGACGCTCGCTTCCGCAAACGCGAACGTAAGCTTTCGATCCGTCGAAGCGACGATCTCCCTAAGATGCTTCAAAGCTTGGCTGAGGGATTTTGCGCATGTACATGACGCCCATCGACTTTATCGACCTCGGGTTTCGCACGTTCATGCGCAACCCATTTTCCTGTCCCGAACATATCTCCCTGCGGCAAGGGGAAAGCGACTTTCGCTTGTTGGGCGCACGCGAGGGGATCGTGGTGACGCTCGGTCCGGAGACGTCCTTTTTTGATCGGCCAAGCAGGTCTGTTTGCCGGTGGCCTGGAACACGGACCATCCCGCGCCAAAGTCCTCACTTCGTGCCGAAACGCGCCTGGATCGCAAATGAGTTCGCGACATTCCTTTACGTGTTCTGCGGCGGCGGAGACGTGAAACTCAATCGGATCGCCACTTCGGAGAAGCAAAGAGAGATTTTGCTGACGGCTGGCGAAGGCAACGTCGTCGAGAAAATCGATCTGACGAAACTTGCAGGAGACAATTCGCCGCCGCTTCTGTTTCTCCAGCCTGCCTATCTTTGTTCATCCGCCAATGTCGCGATTGAATCCGT
The DNA here is from genome assembly GCF_015709545.1 of Methylocystis sp. H4A. Lineage (NCBI taxonomy): Bacteria > Pseudomonadati > Pseudomonadota > Alphaproteobacteria > Hyphomicrobiales > Methylocystaceae > Methylocystis > Methylocystis sp. H4A. The sequence continues at coordinate 157,424 of NZ_JADNQY010000023.1, forward strand.
TCCGTGTGACGCATCGACCATGAGTTGGGCGCGAGCGCCCTATGTCTACAGGACTTGCCCAGTCGACGATTCGTCGACGCCTGCGATCCTGTGTCTTGCCGGCAAGACGATGATCTGGTGCGAACGGATCGAGCCCGGCGAGAGTCGGGACTATGCTCTGGGAAACGTCATTGCGATGACCGCCAATGTCGTTTCCAAACTGCGGCCAACCAGCCAGACTCATCCTGAGGATCGCAGGGTCGCAGTCAAACAGGATCGCTCCAGAGCGAATGCAATCATTTCGGCTTGCGCAAAATCCAGCCGCAACAGTTCGATCCGCATGCGACTGCGTGAATGCGCCGCCGCCACGAAAATCCTCTTTGAATCGATACGCGCCCGTGAGGGATTCTTCGTGTGCGAAGTGACGAATGAATCTGACGCGCCGGCCCATGTTTTTATCCAACTCAACAAAAGCGATTTTTATGGCGGCTCAGGGCTCGTTGGTTTCATGATAAAGTTCATATCCAGCATCTTCCGTATGTCGCACCTGTCGCTGGGTCATTAGTCGACTGGCGGACGCGCGCGAGTCAAAGCCGAGCGCCGCAAGGCGCGCCGGTGAAACTCAGGCCAGCGGCAGCTTTCTATCGTGGTTAAATGAACGATGTCGTGGCGAGAAAAAGCCGCTTCGCGACGCGGTCAGTCGAACATCGGGTTGCACGTTGAGCAGGCGCGCATGCCGAACTCGTCTTATTGACGCGCCCCCGCTCTTGAAAACAACGCGGGCCTGCTTAATTCGCCACTGCGGCTCTTTCACGAGGACGTTGCAATGGCTGATGACGAAAATCCCATCGTTGAGAAGAAACTGTCCGACGAAAACCCCACCGTTAAAAAGAACAAATACCTCTTTGCCGGCGTCGGCGCCGTTCTCGGCGGCCTGACTGGCGTCGCAATCGGCGGCGCGCTCATCGCAGTCGTCGGCGCGGGACTGGGCGGTCTGCTCGGATACAATATGCTGAAGCGGCTGTGACGCGTTAATCGTCGCGCTGACCTAGAAACAGCATCACCAGCGCCGCGCAGCCGATGAAGCGGAACGCCGCCTGCTGCATATCGGGTCCGGAGCGCCACATCTGGAACCACTCGCCGCCAACGGCCATGAAGCCGAACAGGTAAAGGCCGACGGCGAGCGCAAGCCCCGCAGTGGCGACATCCTTGGCGGCGTTGAATTGCGTCGCCTGCGCCTTGCGCGCCAGCAATAGCCGCCACACGCCGGCGAGAATGAGCGCGGCGGCGGCGAATTCGATTGCGATGATGAATGCATAAAATATTCGATGCGGCGTAGCACTGGTGACGGCGCGCCACTCGAGCGGGCTGCCGAGCGGCACTTGGTCCATCGACATCACATGGCTGACGACCTGGTAGTTCGTGTCGTAGTCCGTGACATTATTGATCGCGACGAGCAGAATGAGCGCGCCGAGCGCAGCCGTCAGCAAAATCTTCGAATATCTCATCAACATGTCGACCACTCCCGGGCCCAGCCTAGCATGACCTGAGCCATTGATCTTGCGACGCGAGGGCTTACAACACAGTCTGCTCTCCCGTCGGACATGCGACATGATTGATCTTTATTACTGGCCGACCCCCAACGGCCACAAAGTCACGATTTTTCTGGAGGAAGCGGGACTCGCTTATCAGATCAAGCCCGTCGACATCACGAAAGGGGACCAATTCAAGCCAGAGTTTCTCGCGATTTCTCCCAATAATCGCATGCCTGCCATGGTCGACCGCGCGACGGCCGACGGCGGCGCTCCGGTCGCGCTCTTCGAATCGGGCGCGATCCTCGTCTATCTCGCGGAGAAGACCGGACGGCTTTTTCCCGCGGACCTCCATGCCCGCGCGCGAACGCTGCAGTGGCTGTTCTGGCAGGTCGGCGGGCTTGGCCCCATGGCCGGTCAAAACCACCACTTCGCCAAATACGCGCCGGCGAAAATTCCCTACGCGATCGAGCGCTACCGTAACGAGACCGGCCGGCTCTACGGCGTGATGGACGGTCAGCTCGCCAAGACGCCTTTTCTCGCCGGCGAATATTCGATCGCCGACATCGCCTGTTATCCCTGGATCGTTCCGCATGAGGATCAGGGCCAGGATCTGCACGACTTCCCGCATCTCAAGCGCTGGTTCGAGGCGATCCGTTCCCGGCCGGCGGTGATCCGCGCCTATGCGGCGGGCGCGCCCTATGAGCGGTCGCGTCTCGATTTTACGGCGCTGGAGCGCGAAATACTTTTCGGTCAGACCAGCGAGCGCGGCGGCGCGAAATAGGCTATGGCTGCGCGGCTTTTTTAACCAGGGACTCGCCGCATCCATGTCGAACGACCGCCAAACCGCCGCGCGAGAGACCGCCAAGGCGCTGATCGAAGTGCAAGCGGTGCTCGTGAATGTCGATAAGCCCTTCATAACCACCGCCGGCTGGGCGTCGCCGGTCTACATCGACATGCGCAAGATCATCGCCTTTCCGCGGCTGCGGCGGCGCCTCGTCGAATTCGCGACGCGGACGATCGAGCGCGACATCGGCTATGAGTCGCTCGACGTCGTGGCGGGCGGCGAGACGGCCGGCATTCCCTTCGCGGCCTGGATCGCTGACAGCCTCATGCTGCCGATGCAATATGTGCGCAAAAAGCCCAAGGGCTTCGGCCGCAACGCCCGCATCGAAGGCGACGTGATGGAGGGCGGCCGCGCCCTGCTGGTCGAGGATCTGGCGACCGACGGCGGCTCGAAGAAGGACTTCGTGCAGGCGCTGCGCGACTCAGGGCAGCGCTGCGACCATGTCTTCGTGTTCTTCTTCTACGATATATTCGCTGGCGCCCGCGAGGAGCTGGCCGCGCTCGGCATAAGCCTGCATGCGCTCGCAACCTGGCGCGACGTGCTCGCCGTGGCCCGCGAGCACAAATATTTCCCCGATGACGCGCTGAACGAAGTCGAAGCCTTCATCGCCGATCCCGTCGCCTGGTCGGCGGCGCATGGCGGCCTCGCCAAGGCGAAGGGATAGCCCGGCCGAAGCGGGCGCTTTAGCTGCAGCGGATAAATTCGCGATAGAGCCAGCCGAGCCGCTTGCCGCCGGGGCTCGCCACATAGGCCCAGGGCCTGCCGTGATCGTCCTCGCCATAGCGCTGCACGATAATTGCCTTCCCGTCTTCAATGGCGCCGATGACATTTTTGCGCTGATCGCGGATGGCGATCGAAGCGCCCATGACGCCCGTCGCCTTGCAACGATCGCCAGCCAGCGCCGTCGCGCCCCACGCGATCGCGGCGGCGAGAGCGGCGAGAGTGAGGCCGGCGAAAGGCGCGAGTTTCTCGGACATGAAAGGCCTCCCGATTGCGTTGGAAAGACCTATAGTCAGGGTTCGAGAGTTACGAATTGCGCCAACGCACGTGGAGCCGCCATGCGCAGAGTGATGTTTCTTCTTATCGGGGTGTTTTCCGCGCCATCGGCGCACGCCAGCGAACCGCCGCCAGGCTTCGCGCGCCTTGCTGACGTCGCGCCGGGCATCGCTCAGGAGATGCGCTATGCCGGCGCCAATAATTTCACCGGCGCCCCCGTGCCCGGCTATGACGCGCCGCAATGCTGGCTGCGCACTGAGGCCGCCAAAGCGCTGGCCGACGCGCAGAAGGACGCGCGCGCCCGCGGGATTTCGCTCATCGTCTACGATTGCTACCGACCGCTGCGCGCTGTTTCGGCCTTCGTCGACTGGTCGCGCAACGCCGATCAGCGGACGAAGACCGAACATTATCCGCGCCTCGCCAAGAGTGCGCTGTTTCCCGAGGGCTATATCGCCGAACATTCCACCCATTCGACGGGATTGGCCGTCGATATCGGCGTCAAAGGCTGGAATTTCGGCACGCCCTTCGATTTTTTCGATACGCGCTCATGGACGAAAGCTAAAACCTCAAAGACGGCGCGGGCGCATCGCGACGCGCTCGTGGCGCTGATGCGCCGCCACGGCTTTGAAAATTTTCCGCGCGAATGGTGGCATTTCACCTACAAGGGCGCGGACGGCGCGCCGAGCTACGATGTCGAGATCAAGTGACCCGTTCCGCGCCGGCGAGCTGAACTGAACCTTCATGCGTCCCTCCCTGCTTGACCCCTTCTTCGGTCGCGTCGCCTCACTGCCCGGCGTCGGACCGAAAACCGCCAGGCTGTTCGACCGGCTGCTCGCCAAGCCGGGGACGGAAGCGCGGCTCGTCGATCTGCTTTTCCATCTTCCGTCGACCGTCATCGACCGGAGCGTGCGGCCCACGATCGCCGCCGCGCCGCTCGAGACGATGGTGGTGTTGAAGGCGCGCGTCACCGAGCATCGTCGCCCTCAGGGCCGATATTCGAAATCGCCCTATCGCGTGCTTGTCGAGGATGACACTGGCGACGTCGAACTCGTGTTCTTTCTCGCTAATCCCGACTGGATCGAACGCAGCCTGCCGCTTGGCGCGACGCGTTGGATTTCGGGGCGCATCGAGCTTTATGACGGGCGCCGCCAAATCGTGCATCCGGACCGCGTGCTCGACGAAGCCGGATTGGCGAAGCTCCCCGCATATGAAGCCGTCTATGGCCTCACCGAGGGCTTGCAGGCGCGGTATGTCTTACGCGCGACGGAAGAAGCGCTGACGCGCCTACCGAATCTCCCCGAATGGCAGGACGCCAGCGTTCTCGCCGCCAATAAGCTTCCCGCATTCGCCGAGGCGCTGCGCGCGGCGCACCGGCCGGCGAGCGCCGATGCGCTCTCGCCGCAGCATCCTGCCCGTCAGCGTCTCGCGCTCGATGAATTGCTCGCGAGCCAGCTCGCGCTGCGCCTCATTCGCGCCAAGTTGCGGCGTCCCGCGGGTCGCGCGCATAAAGGCGACGGCCGCTACGCCCGAGCGATCGAATCCGCCCTGCCGTTTCGCTTGACGCGCGCGCAGCAGCGCACGCTTGACGAAATCCGCGCCGATCTTGCGTCGGAACAGCGCATGCTGCGGCTCGTTCAGGGCGACGTCGGATCCGGCAAGACGATCGTCGCGGCGCTCGCCATCGCGAGCGTGGCCGAGACCGGCCGGCAAAGCGCCTTGATGGCCCCGACCGAGATCCTTGCGCGTCAGCACTACGATCGGCTTACGCCAACGCTCGCATCCGCGGGACTGCGCATCGCGCTGCTGACAGGCCGCGCCAAACCGAGCGAGCGCGCAGCGCTCCACGCCGCCATCGGAGCTGGCGAAGTCGACGTCGTCATCGGCACGCATGCTCTCGTGCAAAGCGATCTCGCCTTTCACGACCTCGGTCTCGCCGTCGTCGACGAACAGCATCGCTTCGGCGTCGAGCAGCGGCTGGCGCTCGGCGCCAAGGGCGACGCCGTCGACGTGCTGGTGATGACCGCGACGCCCATTCCGCGCACGCTGGCGCTGACCGCCTTCGGCGACATGGACTGCTCGGCGCTCGACGAAAAGCCGCCCGGCCGCACGCCGATCTCAACGCGCGCGCTCCCGGCCGAGAGAATCGACGAAGTAATTGCGGGGCTGCGCCGCGCCTTGGCGGAGGGCGCGCGGGCCTATTGGGTCTGTCCGCTTGTTGAGGAGAATGAGGAGCTGGACCTCTCCGCTGCGCAAGCGCGCCATGCGGATCTCTCAAAGCTTTTCGGAGCGGCGGTCGGCCTCGTTCACGGCCGCATGAAGGGCGGCGAGAAGGACGCGGTGATGGAAGCCTTTCAGCGCGGCGAGGTCAAAATTCTGGTGGCGACCACGGTCATCGAAGTTGGCGTCGACGTTCCGGAAGCGACGATCATGGTCATCGAGCACGCCGAGCGCTTCGGCCTTGCGCAGCTGCACCAGCTGCGCGGGCGCGTTGGTCGCGGCTCGGAAAAGTCCTCATGCCTGCTTCTATACAAGGGCCCGTTGAGCGAGGCGGCGAAGGCGCGGCTGATGATCATCCGCCAGACCGAGGACGGATTTCGTATCGCTGAAGAAGATCTCCGGCTGCGCGGCGAAGGCGAAATTCTCGGCGTGCGGCAGGCCGGTCTGCCGAGCTTTCGGCTCGCCGACCTTTCCGCCCACGCGCGACTCCTCGCGATGGCGCGCGATGACGCCGAATTGATTCTGCGTCGCGATCCCGAGCTTGCGAGCGACAGAGGCCAGGCCTTGCGCGCCCTGCTCTACCTTTTCGAACGCGACGACGCCGTGCGCCTGCTGCGCGCCGGCTGATGCGATGTCAAAAGCGACGCGCGATCACGATTCGGTTGCTGTTGACGCCCTTCACATTATTGGCGACGCCCCAGCAGTTGCTAGTTTTCGTGAAACTTTGCTCGTTGACGAGCACGCCCAATCGCTCAAAGGGAAGATCGTCGAGCGCGCGCCAGACCAGTTGTTCGAGCGGCAGCGCCCCGCCCCTGACCTCGCCAACCTCGTAAGCGACGTGACCGCCCGGTTTCACGACTCGCGCCAGTTCCGCGAAGACGTCGCGAGTCATCGCGCGCCAGTCTTCCGGCGCGCGAAGCTGCGACAGGCGGATGCTGTCGACGTCGATTCCCGCGAACCAGTTGCGCAGCCAATTGTCGCCGCGATAGTCGACGACGTCGAGAAAAGGCGGCGACGTGACGACGAGATCGACCGTCGCATCGACGATGTGCTCCAAACGGGCGGCATCCGCCACGACGAGTTGCGCGTCGCAGGCCGTCGGCGCGTCCTCGGCGAGCAAAGCGCGCGATTTCTTGAAAATCAGCTCCCCGATGTCGCGCCGCGGCGGCGTTTGTTCCCGACGCGCATTGATTTTCAATTGCGCCTTAACAGACACGGCCTGGTTCGGGGGCATCGTATAAACTGAAAAGAATCCGGGCGAGTGGCCCGTCAATCGATTGAGCGCCACCATGCGGATCCAGCTGTCCACGGCGTCGAGACAGCCATCATTTGCGCGGATCAGCAGATAGCGGCGCAGCGCGCATATCTGCCGCAGCGTCTCAGAGTGGTAAAAAGCGAGAAGGTCTTCGCGATCAACTTCGCCGCGCCCCCAGGGCGCGGCCGCAAGCCGCGCCTCGATATCACAAAGCGCAGGAGGCCGCAGCCGCGGGCGCGTCAGCAGCAGCGACAGCGGATTGGCGTCGGAGCCGATGGGCCTCCGCCCCATCAGCGCCGCTTGCAGGATGGTCGTGCCGCGGCCCATGAACGGGTCGCAGACGACGTCTCCCGGCTGCGTCAGCCGATCGATGAAAAAGGCCGGGAGCTGCGGCTTGAAACAGGCGCGATAGCTGATCTCATGCAGCGGATGCGCGCGCCTTTGCCCGGCGGTCCAGAAGGCGTTGAGGTAATAAGGAACGCCGTCTGTGATGACGACGCGGGTTGGCGCGCCAAAATTAGACCGCCGCAGCTCCTGGAAAAATCCGTTTTCCGCGAGCTTTCGCGCAGCGCTCATGCTCAGTCGCGCTGACGATCGGCGAGGCTCGGCAGCGACTTGATCCTCGCTCCGGCCGCGCGGCGCGCGAGAGAAAGCTCATATTGCGTCTGTAGCTCCAGCCAATCTTCGGGCTGGACGCCGAACCAGTGTCCGAGTCGCAGCGCCGTATCGGCGGTGACGCCCCGCTGGCCGTTGAGGATGGCGGTGACCCGATTGACCGGCACGTCGATATCTCGCGCCAGATCCGACGCCGTCAGTCCGAGTTCCTGCAAATGACGGGCAAGAATTTCGCCAGGATGCGACATCCCATTCTCCATCGACGCCAGTTTGGATTTTGACGGGCGCGCGCGAACGCTCTCGCGTCGCAGATGCGTCGGTCGACGCGCATTTGCTGGCGCTTCCCGCCGAACGCCGATCAAAAATCTTCTGGTGAGCTCTTCATGGTAGCGGCCCATGTTCCGCCCCCGCCGAATATTGTTTTCGTAAACCATATTATCTGGTCCGTAAACTCGGCTGAGGTCGTTAAGCGCTTTCGCCCTCGATCCATTTGGCGCGCGTTTCGGCGATGAAGTCGGCGAGGCGCCCGGCGCCGATGGCTGCGCGCAGGCCCGCCATCAGCTCCTGGTAATAGGCGATATTGGCCTGCGTCAGCAGCATCATCCCGAGGATTTCCCCTGCTTTGACGAGGTGATGCAGATAGGCGCGCGAATAATCGCGCGCGGCCGGGCAGGAAGACTGCTCGTCGAGCGGCCGCGAATCGTCGGCGTGGCGCGCATTGCGCAGCGTCACCCGTCCGTGGCGGGTATAGGCAAGGCCGTGTCGGCCGGCCCGAGTCGGCATCACGCAGTCAAACATGTCGATTCCCCGCGCGACGGCCTCAACGATGTCGTCAGGCGCGCCCACGCCCATCAGATAACGAGGTTTTGATTCGGGCAAATGCGGGGCGGTCGTCTCGAGCATGTCGAGCATCACGTCCTGAGGTTCGCCGACGGCCAGACCGCCAACAGCGATCCCATGGAACTCCATGCCGGCGAGCGCCTGGGCGCTTTCGATCCGAAGCCGCTTCGATTCGCCGCCTTGCACGATGCCGAACACCGCCCTGCCCGGGCGCTCGCGAAACGCCTTACGCGAACGCTCCGCCCAGCGCAGCGAAAGACGCATGGCGCGTTCGGCCTCGCCTTCCGAACATGGCAGGCGCACGCATTCGTCGAGCTGCATCTGGATGTCCGAGCCCAAGAGATCCTGAATTTCCATCGAGCGCTCGGGCGAAAGATGATGGCGCGAACCGTCGATATGCGACTGAAACGTAACGCCGCTTTCATCGAGCTTGCGCAGCTTCGCAAGCGACATCACCTGAAAGCCGCCGGAATCCGTCAAGATCGGATAGGGCCAGCGCATGAATTCATGCAGTCCGCCCAGCCGCGCGATCCGCTCTGCGCCCGGTCGCAGCATCAGATGATAGACGTTGCCGAGCAGAATGTCGGCGCCGGCGGCGCGCACATCTTCGACGAACATCGCCTTCACCGTCGCCGCGGTGCCGACCGGCATGAAGGCCGGCGTACGGATTGTTCCGCGCGGCGTCTGAATCTCGCCCTGGCGGGCAAGACCGTCGGTCGCGAGGACAGAAAAGGAAAAACCCTGCGTCACTTGTTGTCCTTCGCGCCGAGTACGGCGAGCTTCACGATGCGATAGCGACCGCTGTCGCTTTCATTGAACCACACGGAGAACTCTGACCCGACCATTATCGTCGCCTCGCGCAGGTCAGATCGCCAGCTCTCTCCATGACCGAAGTCGATTCGTCCGTCGCGCCGTAGAACGAATGGGCGCACGCGATCGCCGTCGAGCGCAAAGGCGCCGAAAAGATCCCATGCCGAAACGATTCGCGCGCCGTCGATCCGCGCGTCAATCGTCATCGGCGCCTCTCGCGGATCGTCGCGCCAGAGCGCGAGGATGCGCATGTCACGAGGTTCGCTCATGTTTTAACGCGCTGCAGCAGACAGGCGTCGCCATAGGAATAAAAACGATAGCCGCTTTCGATGGCATGCGCATAGGCGGCCTTCATGCGCTCGAGGCCGGCGAATGCGGCGACCAGCATGAACAGAGTCGAGCGCGGGAGATGGAAATTGGTGAGCAGCATGTCCACGGCGCGGAAATGATAGCCGGGCGTAATGAAGATCCGCGTGCGCGCGGCATAAGGCGCAAGCCGTCCGGCGTCGTCCGCGGCGCTTTCGAGCACGCGCAACGCCGTCGTGCCGACGGCGACGATGCGTCCGCCTCCCGCCCGCACATCGTTCAGCGCCTGCGCCGTTTCAGCGTCAAGCCGCGCGAATTCCTCGTGCATCCTGTGCAGGTCCGTGTCATCCGCCTTCACGGGAAGAAAGGTGCCGGCGCCCACATGCAGCGTCACGCAATAAAGATGAACGCCCCGCGCTTCGATCGCAGCGAGCAGCTGCGGCGTAAAATGCAGGCCCGCCGTGGGCGCGGCGACCGCTCCCGCTTCGCGCGCAAAGATCGTCTGATAGTCACTTTCGTCACGCGCGTCGGACGAGCGCTTGCCGGCAATATAGGGCGGCAGGGGCATGACGCCTGCCTGCTCTATGGCGATATCCAGAGCGGTTCCGTGAAGCTCGAAAGCGAGCGTGATTTCGCCGTCCTCTCCCTTTGCTTCGACGCGAGCGTCGATCTCGCCCCCATGGCCCATAAAGCTTATGCGATCGCCGATCGCGAGCTTCTTTGCCGGGCGCATCAGCGCGCGCCAGCGGGAAGCGTCCAGCCGTTCGATCAGCGTCGCTTCGACATTGGCGCTCAACGCGCCGCGAAAGCGCCGACCGGAAAGCCGTGCGTGAATGACGCGCGAATCATTGACGACGAGCGCGTCTCCCGGACGAAGGTAGTCCGGCAGACCGCCGACGATCTTGTCCTCGAAAGGCCCGCCCGACGGGACGACGAGCATGCGGGCGCTGTCGCGGGGATCGGCGGGCCGAAGAGCGATTCTGTCTGGCGGGAGGTTGAAGTCGAAAAGGTCGACGCGCATGCGGAGCTTGCAAAAACCATAAGCTCCGTCAGGTCAAGTACGCCAGAACAATCGCGGCGCCGATTGTCGACCAACCGGCGCCGCGGCGACGGCTTACTGGCTTGCGCCGACGCGTCGGCGACGCTCGTCGAAACGGAACTCCGGAGCGTTCCGCAGATCGTCGCGAGTCGTGTTCACAATCGCTTCGACGTCGCCATCTTGGTTCCTCGAAACGACCATTGATGTCGGGTCAATTGCGATATGGCGCTCGCCGATGCCGAGGAAACCGCCGACGCTGACGATGACCGCACGCACATTCCTATTGTTGTCGAAGATGACGTCTTCGATCTCGCCGACGTTATCATTCTGCAGATTGCGGACGTCGCTGCCGATTAGCTGTGACATGCGCATATCGGTGGGGCCGAGCCTGTAGAAAATTACGCGGGCGGAGCCGAGCTGCTCCAGTTCGCGCATTTCAGCTGCGGATCGCCCTTTCGTCATCCGCCTATCCATGCCCGTCCGATCCATGCCCGTCCGGTCCATGCCTGACTGGCTGTCCTGATCGCGCATCCGTTCCCGCGCTGCGCTGCCTCGCCAAGTCGGCGAGGGGTCGTCATCGCGGCCCATCTCCCGCCAGCCGCCGCCAGATGTCGTATCCTCCACATCCTTGGCTGGTTCGCTTTGTTTCTCCTGCCACTGATTGCTGCTGCGAGACTGAGTTTGACTTTTGCTCGAGCTCGCGCCCGTGCGATCGCGCCCTGCATTCGCTGTCACGCTGGCGGAAAGCGCGATCGCCGCGACTGTAGCGATCAACAACTTGAGCGATTTCATCGGATACTCTCCACTGTTCCGCTCGCCCGTCTCGGCGAGCGATACTTTGCAACCAGCGTCTGGAGAGATAGTTCCGAATTTTGCGTCGAACTCAGGTCTTTACTGCACATGCGCCCAAGGCCGGGGCGCATGCTTGACCAAGGAGCTCATTCTGTCGCGTCAGTCGATCAGCCCAACGTGGCCTTGACGATCTTGTCCGGATCTTTCACCGGCTCGCCGCGCTTGATCTTATCGATATTCTCCATGCCGGAGATCACCTCGCCCCAGACCGTATATTTGTTGTCAAGGAAGCGCGCGTCATCGAAGCAGATGAAGAACTGCGAATTGGCGCTGTCGGGGCTTTGCGCGCGGGCCATCGAGCAGGTGCCGCGCACATGCGGCGTGCTGTTGAACTCGGCCTTGAGGTCTGGATATTGCGATCCGCCCGTGCCCGTGCCGCGCGGGCAGCCCGTCTGAGCCATGAAGCCGTCAATCACGCGATGAAAGACGATGCCGTCGTAGAATCCTTCCGAGACGAGCTTCTTGATATGCGCGACATGATTGGGCGCGAGGTCTGAACGAAATTTGATGACGACCGGTCCCTTCGTCGTCTCAAGCGTCATGGTGTCGGCGGCTTCGGTCATTATCATTTCCCTTGATTTTTGCAGGCGTAGCGGCTCTTCAACTCAGCTCTCGTCGCCAGCGACGCGCATCTTGATGATCTTATCCGGATTATCGACCATGCCATTATTGGACTTCGAACCCTTCTTGATCTTGTCGACGACGTCCATGCCGGAAACCACCTCGCCGAATACGGTGTATTTGCCGTTGAGCTGCGGCGCGTCTGCGTAGACGATGAAGAACTGCGAATTGGCCGAGTCATTGTCGCCCGGCTGACGCGCCATTCCGAGGACGCCGCGCTTGAACGGCGTATTCGAGAACTCCGCCTTAAGATCGAGATAGCGGGAGCCGCTCATGCCCGTCCCGGTGGGATCGCCGGCCTGAGCCATGAAACCGTCGATGACGCGATGGAACGCAATGCCGTCGTAGAAATGCTCTTTCGCGAGCTTCTCAATGCGCTCGACATGTTTGGGCGCGAGATCAGGCCGCAGCTTGATGGTGACGCGGCCGTCTTTTGTGTCGAGGTAGAGTGTGTGGTCATCGGCCGCGCTGGCAGGCATGGCGCTCAGCGCGGCGGCGGCCGCAGCGGCAAGGATGAGACGGCGCGTGAATTTCATGAAGCCTCCCTATGAGTTGCCGCGCCTTTTGACGGCGCGTTCAAGTGCGGCGACGGCGGCGGCCGGCGCAAAGGCCGACACGTCCCCGCCAAGCGCCGCGATTTGGCGCACGAAGGTTCCGCTAACATGGCGTAGCCCTGGCGAAGCAGGCAGGAAAATCGTGCGAATGTCGGGCGCGAGCGTCCCGTTCATCCCCGCCATCTGCATCTCATAGTCGAAATCGGCGCTATCGCGCAAACCGCGGAGAATGGCGCAGGCGCCGTGCTGGCGCGCCGCTTCGACGACGAGTCCGTCAAAGCCCGCGACCTCGAAGCCGCAAGACGCGCCTAGTCCGGCGCAGGCGTCGCGAATGACCGCCGCGCGCTCGTCGAAAGAGAGCCACGGTTTCTTGCCGTGGTGCACGCCGATCGCCACGACGATCCTGTCAAACAGCGCCCCGCCCTGCGCCATCACGTCGAGATGGCCAAAGGTCAACGGGTCGAACGTGCCGGGGTAGAGGGCCGTCCGCGCGGTGGTGGCAGAGGTCGCGGTCATCGCAGCGGTATAGGAGATTTTGCGCGGCTTCGCGAGACGGTGAGCGCCTTCGCCAATCCGACGGCCTGCCAAAGCCGGCGTCCGGTCGGCAACCCGTCGCTCAGGCGTTGCTTTTCGCGGAGGTCCGCCCTCCTGCGCTGCGAACGGAGCCCTACAATAGGTCTGCGTATCCGGCCAAGGGTCGGGACGCCTGCGACGGAGGCTCTAATGGGACTGTTGGATTTTTTGACCGGAAAAGGCAAACCGGGGCCTGCCCCAGACGCGCTCAAGAAGACGGCCGACGCCACCCCTAAGGCTGATGAGAGGCCCGGCGCGGCCGCGTCCGAAACTTTCTATGTCGTGAAGCCAGGCGACACGCTGTGGAAGATCGCCGAAGCGCATTATGGCGCGGGCAAGGGCGCCAAATATATGGAGATCTTCGAAGCCAATCGCCCGATGCTGACAGATCCTGATAAAATTCAGCCCGGCCAGCGCCTGCGCATTCCGCACGGCTCGACCGGACCTAGCGGCGAAGTCGCCGGCACGCATTAGTCGGCAGTAAAGGCGAAGGCGAGAGTGATGTGAAATTAGGCCTTCGTGGCTTCGAAGGCTGGGATGGCGCACGCAAATTTTTCGAGCCAGGCGACAAGGCGCGGGTGATTCTCCCGCCATGCGCCCGCGAAACGCAGGTCGAGATAGCCGAGCGCACAAGCGACTGCGATATGGCCGATGTCGATCGAGCCGGCCGGCGGAACTGCGCCCAGTACAGCGAGCGCCCGGTCGATCTTACCTCGCTGAAGCGCGATCGCTTCGTCGTAACGCAAGGCTTCCGGGCGATTGAACGTTTCGTAGCGGATCAATAGAGCGGCGTCATTGATCCCGTCGCCGAGCGCTTGCAGCCGCAAGGCCGCGAAGCGGGCCGTCGCCTCGGTTGGAATGATCCGCCCGCCGCCGGCGAGATGATCCAGATATTCGGCGATGACCCGACTGTCATACAGCGACGAGCCGTCCTCCAAAACCAACGTCGGAATTTTGCCGAGTGGGTTCTGACGCCGCAGACTGTCGGCCGGATCGGCCGCATTTGCGGTCGCAATTTCGATCCCATCCGACAAGCCGAGCAGGTCGGCGGCGATGCGGATCTTCCTGGCGTAGGGCGAAGCGGGATGAGAGCGCAGAACGAGCATGGCCGCTCCTATCATCCGTGTAGGAAACCCACAACGGCGTTATGGGGGACCGTCAACCTTGGGCGGCCTCCGCCGGATGGACTTGGTAAGCCCGCATCAGGTCATTCGCCTGCGAGCCAGGCAATCTCGTAGCCCGCGCCTTCGCCCTGCGCCATCCGTGCAGCGAGGAAGGAAAGCAGCGATCGCGCTTCCTCTTCGAACACGAATGGCGGATTGACGACCGCCATTCCGCAGCGGCGCAACCCCTCACCGTCTCCGCCAATGCTCAACGAAAGCTGCAGGATGCGCCGTATGCCGCTTTCCCTCAGCCTATTATGCAATTTCCGAATGTCGCGATCGCTCTTTGAGGGATGCCACAAGGCGTAAATGCCGGAACTCCATTTCGCATATGATTTACTAAAGGCGTCGAATGCGGCTTCGAACTCGTCCTCGCGCTCGAAAGGCGGATCAATCAACGCGAGCCCACGCCGCTCCTTCGGCGGAACATAAGCGCCAAGCCCCACATAGCCGTCGATATGAATCGCCTTAATGCGCTCGTCGCGCGAGAACCGGCGACGCAGCGCCGCAAAGGCGTCGGGCCGCAGCTCGCAGAAAATCGCGCGGTCCTGCGGGCGCATCAATTTCTGCGCGATCGCCGGCGAACCTGGATAGAGCGCGGGCTTTCCCTCCTGATCGAACGGCCCGAGACAATCGACGTAGGGCGCAAGCAGCGTGCGAACGTCCGCACTCGCGCCGGAGAGATCAGCGAGACGTCCAACGCCGCCGCGCCACTCGAGCGTGCGCTCCGCCTCATCCGCTGAAAGATCGTAGGCGCCCTCTCCTGCGTGCGTATCAATCACGCGAAACGGCGTCTCCTTGCGCCTCAGATAGACCAAGAGGCGCACCAGCAGCGCATGTTTGAAGACGTCGGCGAAATTGCCGGCGTGAAACCCGTGGCGATAGTTCATATGCGCTACAGCGGAGCGGGCGCGCTGATTTCTCGAACGTGGCAACCGCGCTGCGCAACGGCGGGACAAGCGCGAAACTCGCGCAGATCCTTGGACAGGCAGATGCGCACGCCGTCCATAACGCCCCGCCGGCACGACACCGCCATCATGCCGGGCCGCAGCCGTGGATTGGCTTCGTAGAAGGCGCGCTCGACGTCGATCGGCGTAAAGGTCTGGTCGCGCGTGGGTTTGACGAAAAGCGCCGGGATGGCCACGGCGGCATGGGCCCGCGCCACTTCGGCGAAATAGTCGCTCGGGCTTTTGCCGCTGCAGACTCCATGCTTGCGCCACTCGTAACGCGCCAGCCGCTCGTCGGGAAACAAGCCCGCCGCTTTTTCGATCGCGACGCGCGATGGAGAGCGCGCGCCCGGACATTCGCTCGGGACGCCGCTTTCATATTGCGGCCAGAGCCCGTGAACGACGAAGCCGAGTCCCTTCCCCGGCTCGCACTGGTCGCGCGCGCCCTCGACGCTTTCGCAAAATCCTGGAGACCAGCTGAGCGCCAGCACGTAAAAGTCGAAGTCGCGCGCCGCGCCGGCCCGCGAGGCCGCGCGATTCGCGCAATCCTCCGCCGTGCAGTCGCCTTCTTTCGCGATAGCGCCCAAAAATCCGCCCGACGTCACCGCGCCAACAATGAGCGCCCATGCGGCGCAACGAACGAAAACTCTTCTCATTTCAAACGACTCTGCAAATAGGACGCTAAGGCCCTGCGGCTCGACAATTAGGACTGAAGGCATGATTACGGTCGAGCCCGACGACGCACCATGTCACGCCAGGTCCCGCGCCGATGAAGCCCAAGGATTCTCCGATATTGTACACGACCTCGCGTCTCACGCCGTCGTTAAAAAGCGCCAATGCGCGACAATAGCGACGGGGAATATAGCTCAAGCCGTTGTTGCGCGCGCCGATGTCCTCGACGCCGTCAAAGGCCACAATGACCAAAGGCGAATTCCAGAACCAGGCTTCTCTTGCAGCAAAACCCTTGACGACTTCGTTGAGAATCGTCGGATCGACGCAGTAGGGGGTCAGTCCAGAGTAAGGCAGAATTCGAAACTCCGCCGGCGGGTTTTCCTCGCGTGCGGGCTGGGCGGCCGCCGTGGCCGCAGCAAGCGCGAAAAGCGCGGTCGCGGCGGCTCGCATCCAAACTCCGCCAGACCCCCGGTTGCGGCGCCGCATCTCGCTTCTCCTGAATCCCGCCCAGTTGCCGACGATTGACGCCAAAACCGCTCCCTGCGTCAAGGCTATGCGCCACTCATTAAGCGAAGAATCGCAGCAAGGATGCCAAGGCGCTCGGGACGCGCTATAATGGCCTCATGTCTAGGAACGTTCAGACCCTGCGCCGCATTATGGCGCTCTTCCTTGGCGCATTGTTGACGAGCGCGACGCCCAGCGCGTCCTTCGCGCAGGACCCCTTTACGGAATTCTTTGGCGGCATCTTTGGCGGCCATCCGCAGCATGGCTGGGGGCCTCGCGGCGAGCCAAGAGTGCGACGGATTATGCCGCACCGCGAGAATCGCGCCCCGACATACTGGCACGGCCAGACGGATAATCCGCGCCGCGCGGCGAAGCGTACGGACGGCGCCACCCCGGACCCGAACACGACCATTACCCAGCCGACGTTCGTTGTCGCGACGATCGGCGACACTCTGGGACTGCTTCTCGCAAACGGCCTGAAAGACGGGTTTTCGGATCGCCCAGACGTCGCCATCCTTCGGAAAGGCCGGGAAAGCAGCGGTCTCGTGCGCGAAGACTTCTACGATTGGCCCAAGGCGGCGAAAGAGATCGCCGCCGATCCGCAGAAGATCAATGTCGCCGTCGTCATGCTCGGCAGCAATGACCGTCAAGTGATCCAGCAGGGTCAAGAGTCAATCGAGCCGCTGTCGCCGCGCTGGCGCGAAATCTACGCAGCGCGGGTCGACGCGGTGATTGCGGCTTTCAAGGAAAAGAATATTCCGGTCATTTGGGTCGGTCTGCCGGTCATGAAGAACGAGCGCCTGTCCGCCGACATGGCGCAGCTCAATGAGATCTTTAAGGCGCGCGCGGCCCACGCCAATATTCCCTATGTCGATCTCTGGGAGGCGATGACCGACGAACATGGGCAGTACAGCGCTTTCGGGCCGGACATCAACGGCCAGATCGTCAAGCTGCGCTCCGCGGACGGCGTGCACTTCACCGAAGCCGGCGCGCGCAGCGTCGCCCATTTCGTCGAAGGCGAGATCAAGAAATATTACGACGCCTCTCGCCAGCAGGCTCCGGTCGCTGACGCGCCGGCGACGTCCCAACCTGACGCGCCGGGCGCGACTCCGTCACAGCAGCCAATAGCGGCGACCCCGGCGGACGGTCAGCCGATCGTATTCCGCTCGCCTGTCGGCGGACCGTCGGCGGCGCCGAGCCTGCCTGAACGACCTGCCGTTGGGCCGACGCAGCAACTGACGGGCGCCGGAGCGGCGACAGAACTCGCCAGGCGAACCCCGGCCGGCAAAGCGGCGACGGACGCAGGCACGCCCGCGCAGGCGCTCGCGCGACATGTTTTCATCGAGGGCGGGGACCAGAATCCACGCAGCAACCGCGCCGACGACTACAGCTGGCGCCCGGCGGCAAACGCACCTTCTCAGCCGCGCTAACGATTTGTGCGTTGGCGCACGGAACGCTTTTCGGTGGTTCTGCATTCTCTCTGCACGACAGAGAAATTGTGGAGCCGCCGTCATGTCCCGCCGTCAATTCAACGCCAGCCGCTTTCTGAAGGTCGCCGCCGTCGCCGCGTTCGCGGGACTTTCGTCTTCCGCCGTCAACGCTCAGGAAAGCTCCTTCATGGCGCTGCTTGATCCGTCGGCGGGCGCGCAGGAAATGACCGCGTCCTACGATGACGCCCGTGAGCAGCAAGCCTATTACGGCGGTCAGGATCAGGAAGCTAATTACGCCGTGCAGGACCCGCAGGCCTATTACGGGGATCAAGAAGACGCGCGGCTCGCGCGCGAATATCCGACCACGACGCGCGAGATCGTGCAGGATCCGACCAATGAGCGTCCTGGCACCATCACCGTCGACACGAACAATCGCTATCTCTATCTGTCGCTGCCGAACGGAGAGGCCGTGCGCTACGGCGTCGGCGTCGGCCGCCAGGGCTTCACCTGGAAAGGCCGGACACATATCGGCCGCAAGGAAGCCTGGCCGGATTGGACGCCACCGGCGGCGATGTTGAAGCGCCGTCCCGATCTGCCGCGCCATATGGTTGGCGGCGAGGACAATCCGCTGGGCGCGCGCGCGATGTATCTTTTCGCGGGCAATCGCGACACGATGTTCCGCATCCACGGCTCGAACGAGCCCTGGACGATCGGACAGGCGGTCTCGTCGGGCTGCATCCGCATGCTGAACAACGACGTGACCGATCTGTTCAGCCGCGTGAAGGTGGGCGCCACGGTCGTCGTGCTGTAAGCCGGCTCTCTGTCAAACGAAAGGCCCCGATTGCCGGGGCCTTTTATTTTGCGCCTATTCGAGCGAGCAAGTGAACACGAGATTGGTGAGCGCCGAAAAGATCACTTGCGTGACGACCCAAAAGCCGATCAGCGACCAAGCGAGCTTGTATTTCTCGCGGCCATAAAAGAAGGCCCCTACGAGCGGCACGATGAGAAAGTAAAATTGCCAGGGCGTGCTGACGAAGGTGTCACAATACCAGAGATTTAGCTTTTCACTGACCATTTACTCTCACCTTGGCAGATTGGTTTCGCCCATCAGGAATTCGTCCACCGAGTGGGCGCATTGGCGTCCCTCGCGAATGGCCCAGACGACGAGCGATTGTCCGCGCCGCATGTCTCCGCAGGCGAAGATCTTCTCGCGAGACGCCCGATAGGCGCGCGTGTCCGCCGCGACATTGCCGCGCGAATCGAGATCGACCCCGAGCGTTTCGAGCAAGCCTTCCCGCACCGGCGACACAAAGCCCA
This sequence comes from Methylocystis sp. H4A, assembly GCF_015709545.1. Taxonomy (NCBI): domain Bacteria; kingdom Pseudomonadati; phylum Pseudomonadota; class Alphaproteobacteria; order Hyphomicrobiales; family Methylocystaceae; genus Methylocystis; species Methylocystis sp. H4A. Next base: position 176,493 of record NZ_JADNQY010000023.1, read on the forward strand.
TCGCAAGCAGCACCAGATCGGCCTTAAGCTTGAAGTCGCTTCCGGGCTCCTCCTGCATTTTCCCGTCGACGCGCACGCAGCGCAGCGCCTTCACTGCGCCTTCCGCGCCTTCGAATTCGCGCGTCAGCACCGAAAATTCGCGCGACGAACCCTCGTCGTGTGAGGAGGAGGTGCGCAGCTTCAGCGGCCAGTCGGGCCACGTCTGCAGCTTGTTTTCCTTCTCGGGGGGAAGCGGCATGATTTCGAGCTGGGTGACCGAAAGCGCCCCCTGGCGCACCGAGGTGCCGATGCAGTCCGAGCCGGTGTCGCCGCCGCCGATGACCACGACATGTTTGCCGGTGGCCAGGATCGGCTCGTTGGTTGAGAGCGGCTCGCCCGAGACCCGGCGATTTTGCTGCGGCAGAAAATCCATGGCGAAGTGAACCCCGCGCAATTCGCGGCCGGGGATCGACAAATCGCGCGGCTGTTCGGCGCCGCCGGCGAGGACAACGGCGTCATGGCCTGCGACCAGATCGGCGGCGGTGAGATCGACGCCGACATGAACGCCGCAGTGAAACACCGCCCCTTCCGCCTCCATCTGCTGAACCCGACGGTCGATGAGATGCTTCTCCATCTTGAAGTCGGGAATGCCGTAGCGCAGCAAGCCGCCGGCCTTGGCTTGCTTTTCGTAGACATGCACGTCATGGCCGGCGCGCGCGAGCTGCTGCGCCGCCGCAAGTCCCGCCGGCCCGGCGCCGACCACGGCGATCTTCTTGCCTGTTTTGCGCTTGGGCGGCTCGGGAACGACCCAGCCCTGCTCGAATCCGCGGTCGATGATCGCGCATTCGATGGTCTTGATGGTGACCGGCTGGTCCTGGAGATTCAGCGTGCACGAGGCTTCGCAGGGCGCCGGACAGACGCGGCCGGTGAACTCCGGGAAGTTGTTGGTGGAATGGAGATTGACGAGCGCGCGCCGCCACTCGCCGTGGTAGACGAGGTCGTTCCAGTCGGGAATCTGATTGTTGACCGGGCAGCCATTGTGGCAAAACGGAATGCCGCAATCCATGCAGCGCGAGGCTTGGCTGCGCGTGGTCTCGTCCGACAACGGAATGACGAATTCGCGATAATGGCGAATGCGGTCGGCCGCCGGCTTATATTTGCGGTCATGCCGGTCGATCTCGAGAAACCCGGTCACCTTACCCATCTTGTCGCGCACCTCTCGCGCCGCGCGTCGCGGCGGCAACGGCAATTCTCATCGTCGCGGCAGTCTCGCGTGGAAAAGCCAATTCGCTTTTCCGAACGCCCTGAGCCGTCGCAATCTTGGATGTTTTCTAAACGCTTTCGAGGGGTCGCCGTCAAGCCGCGAAGCTTCCGCGTCATAAGCTGACGCTCGCCAGCATTCCACTATTGAGTGCTGGGGCGCATGCCGCGCGCCGTCGGCGCGATGCGGCGAGACTGATCCTCCTTAACGAGGGTGTGCAGCAATTTCACCTGCCGCTGAGCCTTCGCCTCATAAAGCGCTTCATCGGCCACCGCGAGAAGCGCCTCCGCGTCTGCGCCATGTTCCGTCACCAGAGCTATGCCGACGCTTACGCCGATCGTCGCCTGAACGCCGTCGCCGAGGTCATAAGGCGCCGATATGGAATTCGTCAGCCGGAGACTCAGCTCCGCCGCTTGCTCGCTCGTCAAACTCTTGGCGAGCACCACGAATTCGTCGCCGCCAATCCGCGCCGCCACGTCGGTCGCGCGCAAGGACTGGCGGAGGCGCTCCGCGACCGATTTGAGCAGCCTGTCTCCGGCGGCGTGTCCGTATGTGTCGTTGACGGTTTTGAAGTTGTCGAGATCAAGAAAAAGGACAGCCAAATCGCCGCCGTGCGTCGGCGCGTCTTTCAGATTCGCGTCAACCGCGGCGGCGAGCCCGACGCGGTTCGACAGGCCGGTGAGCGCATCATGCTTGGCGCGATGGTCGTTCAGGCGTTCGGCCTGCATCGTCGCAATAAGCATTTTGTTTAGGCTGTAGGCGGCGGCGATCATGGCGGCGAGATAGAGGGGCACCTGCAGAAATACAAGATAAAGCAACGGTTCGCCAGAAAGGGCGGCGCCCGGCAGGAACGGGCCGAGGCTCGTCAGGATCATTGCGCCGGCGAGACGCGGCGCGCCAAAATTACGAAATCCGATGCCGCCGACCATGGCGGACCCAGAGAGACAAGCGAGCGTCGCGGAAACCCAGTCGCCGCTCGCGAGGCTAATAAAGGCGCCGTAGCCGACGCCGCTGCTCCAGAAAAGCTGAAGCAGGAGATAAACATCGGTCGGCGTCGGGCGATACTCGAGAGCGGCGCGGCGCGAGACTCTCAGGACGATCAGACGCACGGCCCCGAGCACGATTTCAAAGACGAACCAAGCGATGAAGGGGAGCGTCTGCTCGCGCGCCGCGATCGCTCCCGACACGACGATCGTATTGATAACGCCGCCAAAGAAGACTGGCAGGGTTCCGAACAACCCGCCAATCAACGCCACTTGGATGTCGCGAGTCGCGCCATGACCCGGGTTCACGAGCCAGCGCATCGCAGGCCAGCCCGGCAAGCTGTAAACTCTAGAGTCCTCTCGCATCAGGCTTCCTGGCCGCCGTCAAGGAAAAACCGCCGAGTTTAAAGCAGGTTAGCCCGACTCCCTCTCTTTAACAATCACCACTGACAAAGGCAAAGGCTACGCCCAAGCATTCCGCTCATTCGTCGCCCAGGTCACTCGCCCGCAGCTTTCAGCTGTTGCGGCTGCTTTTTACGCGCGTTGAGTTCGTTGAGCGCGCGCCGATACTCGACCGGCATCACCTTACGGAACTTGCCCACGTAATTTGGCCAATCCGCCAGAATGTCGCGCGCCCGCGTCGAGCCGGTGTAGCGCAGGTGATTGGCGATCAGCTGCCGAAGCCGCTCGGCGTCGAAGCGCGTCATGTCGCTCATCACGTCGACGCGGCCATGGCCTTCCAGATCGCCGGACTGGTGATAGGTCTCGGTCATGACGGCCTCCTCGTCGCGCACCGGCTCGAGGTCGACCATCGCGAGATTGCAACGCGTCGAGAACGCGTCATCCTCGTCCAAAACATAGGCGATGCCGCCCGACATGCCGGCCGCGAAGTTGCGGCCGGTCTGCCCAAGAACCACCACGACGCCGCCCGTCATATATTCGCAGCCGTGATCGCCAACGCCCTCGACCACGGCGAGCGCCCCCGAATTTCTTACCCCGAAGCGCTCGCCGGCGACGCCTCGGAAATAGCATTCTCCGGCAATCGCGCCATAGAGAACGGTGTTGCCGACAATGATCGAATTCGAGGGGTCGATCTGCCCGGCGTCGCGCGACGGATAGATGATCAGTTTGCCGCCCGAGAGGCCCTTGCCCACATAGTCGTTGGCTTCGCCTTCCAGACGCAGCGTCACGCCGCGCGCGACAAACGCCCCAAAGCTCTGGCCCGCGGTGCCCGTCGCGCGAATGTCGATCGTGTCCTCGGGCAGTCCCGCATGGCCATAGATGCGCGCGACCTCGCCGGAGAGCATCGCGCCCGTGGCGCGATCGACGTTGCGGATCGGCGTTTCGATGGAAACCTTCGCGCCGCGATCGAGCGCCGCGCGCGCCTCGGCGATGAGCTTGTTGTCGAGGACTTTATCCAGGCCGTGATCCTGCGTCTTGCTGTGACGGATCGCTCCGCCTTCTCCCTGTGGCTTGAAGAACAGCTTGGAGAAATCGAGACCGCGCGCCTTCCAATGCGCAATCGCCTTCTCCTTGTCGAGCATTTGCATCTGCCCGATCATTTCGTCGAATCTGCGATAACCCATGGAGGCCATGAGTTCGCGCGCTTCTTCGGCGACGAAGAAGAAGAAGTTGATGACATGTTCCGGCAAGCCGACGAAGCGCTTGCGCAGAACGGGATCCTGAGTCGCGACGCCGACCGGGCACGTGTTGAGATGGCACTTGCGCATCATGATGCAGCCCGCCGCGATGAGCGGCGCCGTCGCGAAGCCGAACTCGTCGGCCCCAAGCAGCGCGCCGATCACGACGTCGCGGCCGGTGCGCAACCCGCCGTCGACCTGCACGGCGATGCGCGAACGCAAATTGTTCAGCACGAGCGTCTGATGCGTTTCAGCGAGCCCGATCTCCCACGGCGACCCCGCGTGCTTGATCGACGTCAGCGGCGAAGCGCCGGTGCCGCCCTCGAAGCCGGAAATCGTCACATGATCGGCGCGGCCCTTGGAGACGCCGGCGGCGACCGTGCCGACGCCAACTTCCGAAACGAGCTTCACCGACACGGCGGCGCGCGGATTAGCGTTCTTTAGGTCGAAGATGAGCTGCGCCAAATCCTCGATCGAATAGATGTCGTGATGCGGCGGCGGCGAGATCAGGCCGACGCCGGGCGTCGAATGGCGCACCTTGGCGATGACCGCGTCGACCTTGTCGCCGGGCAGCTGGCCGCCTTCGCCGGGCTTTGCGCCCTGCGCCATCTTGATCTGAATCATGTCGGCGTTGACGAGATATTCCGTCGTCACGCCGAAGCGGCCGGACGCCACCTGCTTAATGGCGCTTCGCATTGAATCGCCGTTCGGCAGCGGCTTGAATCGATCCGCCTCTTCGCCGCCCTCGCCGGTGTTCGATCTGCCGCCGATGCGATTCATGGCGATGGCGAGCGTCGTATGCGCCTCGCGCGAGATGGAGCCAAACGACATGGCGCCCGTCGAGAAGCGCTTGACGATCTCGTTTGCCGGCTCGACCTCGTCGAGCGGAATCGGCTTCCGACCGTCCTCCTCGGCGCCTTTGACGCGGAACAGCCCGCGCAGATTGAGAAGCTTCTCGTCCTGCTCATTCAGCAGCTTGGCGAAGGCGCGATATTTGTCTTGCGCATTGCCGCGCACCGCATGCTGCAGCAGCGACACGGTTTGCGGCGTCCAGCTGTGGGCTTCGCCTCTGATGCGGTAGGCGTAATCGCCGCCGACGTCGAGCGCCTCCTTGTAGACGGGCGCATCGCTGAAGGCGAGGCGATGGCGACGCACGGTCTCGCGCGCGATCTCTTCGAGCCCGACGCCTTCGATGCGCGTCGTCGTGCCGGTGAAGAATTCGTCGATAAAGCTTTGCGCAAGGCCGACGGCGTCGAAGATCTGCGCGCCGCAATACGACTGATAGGTGGAGATGCCCATCTTGGACATCACCTTGAGAATACCCTTGTCGACCGCCTTGATGAAGCGCTTGACGGCGGTCGGACCGTCGACGTCGGAGGGAAACTCCGCCGCCGAAGCGATGAGCGTTTCAAACGCAAGATAGGGGTTGATCGCCTCGGCGCCGTAGCCCGCGAGACAGCAGAAATGATGCACCTCCCGCGCCTCGCCGGTCTCGACGACGAGGCCGACGGAGGTGCGCAGCCCTCTGCGGATCAGATGATGATGCACCGCCGCGGTCGCGAGCAGCGCCGGGATCGGAATGCGGTCCGGACCGACCATGCGGTCCGAGAGAATAATGATGTTGTAGCGGCCGCTGACCGCCTCCTCGGCGCGCTGACATAGCCGCTTGATCGCCGCATACATGCCTTCGGCGCCCTTTGTGGCGTCGTAAGTGACGTCGATCGTCTTGGTGTCGAAACTATCTTCGATCGTGCCGATCCAGCGGATCTTTTCAAGGTCCTCGCTCGTCAAGATCGGCTGGCGCACTTCGAGGCGCTTCTTGTTCGCCGAGCCTTCATGGTCAAGGATGTTGGGCCGAGGGCCGATGAAGGAAACAAGGCTCATGACCAGCTCTTCGCGGATCGGATCGATCGGCGGATTGGTCACCTGCGCGAAGTTCTGCTTGAAATAGGTATAGAGCAGCTTCTCCTTGTCGGAGAGCGCCGACACGGGCGTGTCCGTGCCCATCGACCCGATCGCCTCCTGGCCTGTGACGGCCATTGGGAAAAGCAAAAGATCGAGGTCCTCCTGCGTGTAGCCGAAGGCCTGCTGACGGTCGAGCATCGACACGTCCCATCGCGCGGGACGCGTATCGACGGGCTTTAGATCCTCGAGCTGAATTTGCGTGCGCGCCAGCCACTCCTTGTAAGGGTGAGAGTTCGACAGCTCCTTCTTGATCTCGTCGTCGGAAATGATGCGTCCCTGCTCCAGATCGACCAGCAGCATCTTGCCAGGCTGGAGACGCCACTTGGTCACGATCTTCTCTTCGGGAATCGGCAACACGCCCATTTCTGAAGCCATGACGACGAGACCGTCGTCGGTGACGAGATAGCGCGCAGGCCGCAGCCCGTTTCGGTCGAGCGTCGCGCCGATCTGGAGCCCGTCGGTGAAGGCCATGGCGGCCGGACCGTCCCACGGCTCCATGAGCGCCGCGTGATGCTCGTAGAAAGCCTTGCGGTCGGCGTCCATCAGCGGATTGCCGGCCCAGGCTTCCGGAATAAGCATCATCACCGCATGCGCGAGCGAATAGCCGCCGCGCACGAGGAATTCGAGCGCATTGTCGAAGCAGGCGGTGTCGGACTGGCCCTCATAGGAGATCGGCCATAGCTTGCTGATCTCGTCGCCAAACAGCGGCGAGGAGACCGACGCCTGGCGCGCCGCCATCCAGTTCAGATTGCCGCGCAGCGTGTTGATTTCGCCGTTATGCGCGACGAAGCGATAGGGATGCGCAAGCCGCCAGGAGGGGAAGGTGTTCGTCGCGAAGCGCTGATGCACAAGCGCCAGCGCCGAGATAAAACGCTCGTCCTTGAGATCGAGGAAATATTCGCCGAGCTGCGAGACGAGCACCATGCCCTTATAGACGATGGTGCGCGAGGAGACCGAGACGGCGTAAAACTCCCGTCCACCGTTGCCGAGCCTGTAAATTTCGTTCGAGGCCGCCTTGCGCGCAAGATAGATGCGCCGCTCAAAGATGTCGGCGTCAGCGACGTTCGGCCCCCGCCCGATGAAAATTTGCGCGTGATGCGGTTCGACCGCCTTCACCGCCTCGCCGAGATCGCTCGAGTCGACGGGAAGATCGCGCCAACCAAGAACGACGAGCCCCTCTTCTTCGATCGCCTTTTCGATGATGCCGCGCGCGCTTGCGCGCGTCTCGGGATCGCGCGGCAGGAAAAACTGCCCGATGGCGTAATCGCCGGGGCCGGGAAGCTCTACGCCGAGCTTCGCGCACTCCGCTTTGAAGAACTCATGGGGGATCTGAAGCAGGATGCCGCAGCCGTCGCCGAGCTTCGGATCAGCGCCGACCGCGCCCCGGTGATCGAGATTGAGCAATATTTGCAAGCCCATCTCGACAATGGCGTGCGACTTCTCGTTGCGCATGTTGGCGACGAAGCCCACCCCGCAGGAATCATGCTCCTTGGCGGGGTCATAAAGCCCTTGCGCCTGCGGAAGAGCGGGGTCGCGGCCGAGCGGCTGCGGTCCGGCTTCAGCGAAGTGCTCGGCGGCTTTCGTCATTTCGGCGTCTCCTCGACAGGACCGAGCGCCTTTTCCTGCGCCCCTCCCGCCCGCTCATCGAACCATAAAACTGTCGTCGGCGTGACCTAAATCGTCGCAGCCCGACTCTCGCATTCCCGTAACGCAGGTTTCGCAACGATTGCGAAACCCTCGCGTCCTCGTCTCGCGACCGGGCGCAAGGCAAGGGACGCGCCACTTTGCGAGCCCTCTCATTTACGTTGGCCGGGGCGCGTGTCGAGCGGCGACCATGAAAATGAAACAGAGCTTCCAAAAGCGAGCGCCGCTTTAAGGTCAGCAACGCTGACATATCTGCGGGCTAAATTACTGCCAGATTTGCGCTGAAGTGACAAGCAACCGCTTGGGCTTTGGGCGCTTGGCGGTCCAATGCTCGCCGCAATGTTGTCAGAGCATCCGCGCGGCCGAGAGGGCTTATAGGGAAGAAACAATGCGGTCATTCAATGGGAAAGCGGTTTTGCCGTTCGTGTTGGCGCTGGCGGCAAGCGCCGCCGTTCCGCAGCACGCCTTCGCGCAGTTTTTCTTTCGGCCGTTCGCCAACATCTTCCGCACTCGAATTCCCGACGAGGGTCCGCCGGCCTTCGCCTCCCGTCCCGCCGTCGCTTCGATCCTCGGGCGCACCGGCTTTCAATTGGTCGGACCGCTCGGTCGCCGAGGCGATCAGATCGTCGCCACCGGCGTCAGTCGCCGCGAGGGCGAGATGCGCTTTATCATCGATCCCTACGAGGGCCGCATCTTGCGCGCGGTGAGACTTGGCCCTCCGCCGATGTATGATCGCGGGCCACATTATGGCGGCGCTTACGGACCTTCAGGCGGCGATGCTTATGGCGCGCCCCCCTCGACCGGCGCAGCTCCATACCCGCCCCCGGGCGTCGGCAGTCCCGGGGCGGTCGGCCCGGCTGCGGATCGCGGACGCCAGCAGCCCGGCGGCGCAGCTTTGGCGGATAAGGCGCCAAATAGCGCCAGCCAACAGCGCGCTCGGGCGGCGCAGAAAACCGCGGCGCCGAAGAGTTCGCGCGCAATCGCCCCGACGACGAAGCCCATAGCGCCCCCCGGGGCGCCGATTGCGATCGCGCCGGCCGCCTCCCCTGCTCCGGCGCCGTCCGCGGCTACGCCGATCGAGCCCAAGACCGCGCCGGCCGCCCAGTCGCAGGAGCCCAAGCCGAACGCTCAGAGCGCCAAGACGGCGCCCGCGCCGAGCACGGAGACGGCGCCCGCGCCAAGCACGGAACAGAAGGGCGCCGATTTAACGGCTACGCCTCCGGCGGCGACAGCCGATAAGACCGCTGGCGACAAGCCGGGCGCCGCTTCGGCTCCGTCAGAACTGAAGTCGAACGAAGCCAGCGCCCCCGCGCCGGCGCAAGCGGCCCAGGGGCTGCAGCCAACCACGGAAAGCTCAGCTAAGCCGGCGCCGACTTCTGCTCAAAAGGCGCCGGACTCTGGCGCGACTCCGCCGTCGGCGCAGGCCGCCAAGGAAACGCCAGCCGATAAGCCGGCGGATTCGGCGTCTGTGGAGCCGAAAGCCGAGCCCGCAAGCGCGCCGCCGCAAGCGCAAGCGACGCAGCAGTCGCCGCAAAGCCCTGAAAGCGCCCCCACATCGCCGGCGCCGGTCTCGGCTGATCATGCGCCAAGCGCTGCTCCCGTGGGGCAGATCGCCGAAAAGCCCGCCGCTCCGTCGCAAAGCGTGTCCACGCCCGCGAAGCGCGCAGCGGCCGTCCGCGCCGCCGGAGGCTCCTCGCGCCGGGCGATCGTCCCGCCATCAGGCGCGAGCGGCACGACTGCCGTGACCCCGACGGCGTCGACGCCGCCGGCTTCCGCCCCGATGGGTTCAGCGACGGCGAAGACGCCCGAGGACGCCGCAAAACCGAAGACCGGCGGATAGCAAGAGAGGCGCCCGAAAGGGCGCCTCTGGCATTTTCTTCGAATGTTCCGCCGTTACTTTACGCAGCCTTGGACTCGACGATCGTCGCGGACGGCGTCGTCACGCCGATGTCGATGCGGCGTGGCTTCTGCGCCTCCGGAATCTCGCGGACGAGGTCGACGTGCAGCAAGCCGTTGACGAGGCTGGCGCCGGTTACGACCACATGGTCGGCAAGCTGGAACCGACGTTCGAACGCCCGTGCGGCGATGCCCTGATGCAGGACCGCGCGGCCGTCGGAAGGCTGCGCCGGCTCTTTCGAGCCTTTGACGGACAGCGTGTTTTCCTTGGTCTCGACGGACAGTTCCTCGCGCGAGAAGCCCGCGACCGCGAGGGTCACGCGATAGGCGTTCTCGCCCGTGCGCTCGATATTGTAAGGCGGGTAGCTTTGGGACGTCTCGAAGCCGCTGGCCTGATCGAGCAGGTTGAACAGACGGTCGAAGCCGACGGTCTGACGGTACAGCGGAGAGAGATCGAACTGACGCATGACATATCCTCCAGTTGAGCGACATGCGGCGCGCTAGCGTTATCGCGCCGCGCCTCTTAGCGCGTCCGTTACGGCCCGCGCTGGCAACGATTTAAGAAGCGCTGCGGCGTCGTTCAAGAGGCCCCGGCAGGATCCGGCGACACAGAATTTCAGGCCGGCAGCGAATGGCGCTCGGGCGCGCGAAACGGCGACTCGAGAGCCAGCACGAGCCTGACCAGATCCGCCTGACGGCTCGCGCCGGTCTTCTGGAAGATGCTTTTCAGATAGCCCTTGACGGTTCCTTCGCTGAGACCAAGCGCGCGCGCGGTCGCCGGGACGCCGCCCACTTCGGCGATGGCGAGCAGCACCGAACTCTCGCGGGCGGTGAGGCCGAACACGCCCGCGGCGACCGCTCCACTTTCGCTGGAGTTGAGGGCGAGCCTGCGCATGAACAACGCCGACAATCCCTTCGACAGCGGCAGCACATGCATCACGCAGCAGCGCGACTCCCCGCGTTTCACCATGATCGCGAAGGCTTCCGCATCGGCCCCGCCGATCCGAGCGAGCGCACGCTCCAATGCCTCCTTCGCGCGCGGATCGCGCACAGTCAGCGTTTCGCCGCAGATCGCCAGCGCATCGCCTTCGCCGAACATCTCGTCGGCGCTGCGATTCCTATGGACGATGCGCATCCTGCTGTCGACGACAAGCACGGGGGACGTCAGCTCCTCGAACAATTCGACAAGAGCGGATGTGTCAGACGCCGGCTTGTGCCGCGCGATGGCCTTCGCGAGATGCGGCAGAAGCGCCTCAAGGCGCCCCTTCGCCTCGATGTCGTCGAGACCCGCGGCCTCATCGCGAAAGGCGACGAATAGGCAAACGCCCGTCTCGGATCGGTGAATGACTCCGCCGATCATATCGGCGAGGCCGAAGGGCGCCATCCAGCGCTGGTAGGCGCCGCTTTGATGTAGTTCGTCCCGCGAGACGAAGTCTTCCGCCGAGAACGCCCGACCGACGCCAATCTCGGCCAGCACACGCGCCTTGATCGGATCGAGTTTGCGATGATTGCGGAGATATTCGACGATCCACGCTTTCTCAGCACGTGTCGAATGCTTGAGCTCCAGCAGCGCCGAACAACGGTCTTCGAACAGCAGCGCTGCAAAGCGCGCATCTAGCAATCGCGCGATCTCGTCGAGCGCATGGGGCCAATGCTGGGCTTCGGCGCCCGCGGCTTTGATCGCCACGATGACGCGCGCATCCGCATCTTTCGTCGAGGTCATGTCTTCACCCGGTGCGACCTCTCGCCACACCTTCGCAAAGCCGGTCTTCGCGATGGCGCTTGCCGCACAGCGAAACGTCACACTGCCTTGGAGCCCTAGAAGAATCTGTAGAAACGCCAGGGCGCCAATCACTCGCAGCTTAGCGTCTGTGTTGCGCAACTGCAACAAGGACAAGAATTTACGCAAATGCCGAGCGCCACCCTCCCGATCGGGGGGAAACGGAGAAAAACGTAGCGGCTAAGTTGCACAAAATGAATCGGCGCGGCGGCATGGCGACTTCGGCTTCAATGACGACAGCAAAGACGGACGCACGGAAAGGCCTACGCGCCTTTCTTGCTGCGACGCTTTTCGTCGTTTCGGCATTGTTGCAGACGACGATCGCGCCGCATGCGGCCCTGTCGGCGACGCAAGAGTTCTGCGTCACAAGTCACGCCGCTGCGGACGAGACGGCGCCGAGCGGCGCGCCGGCGCTCGGCTGGCATGCGCATTGTGGCGCCTGCCCAATCGCCGCGGCGCCGATCCTTTCCGAAAAGCCGCCGATCGCGCGGCTCGAACAGCCGCCAACCCCGCTTGTCTATTTCGACTCCTGGCCTTTCGAACCGCGAGAACGACGCCGGCCCGGCGAAACGCGCTCGCGCGCGCCTCCCACGCTCTCCTGACGAAACAAAACACGCACCGTTTCAACCGCCGTTCGCCGGCGGATCAGGAGAACTCATTCAATGTACCGTCCCGCCCTACTGCGCGGCGCAAGCGCTTGCGCGTTGATCCTCGCCTCGCTTGCGACCGCCACGGCCCAAGTCTCTCTTCCGCAGATCGTCGTCGGCGCGGCGCAGAGGGCGCCAACCACGCCGCCGCAGGACAAGGCCGACGAGACCGTCGTCACGCAGAAGGAAATCATTGAGGAGAAGCCGCCGGAGACGGATACGGCGAAGCTTCTCGAGCATCAGCCGGGCGTCAGCGTGCAGACAGGCGGCGGCGTTTCCGGCCTCCCGGCGATCCGTGGTCTCGCCGACGATCGCCTGAAGATTGTCGTCGGCGGCGTGCAGGCCACGTCCTCCTGCGCCAATCACATGAATTCGCCGTTGAGCTACACCGATCCGAATACGATCGGTCGAGTTGAAATCGTGACTGCGGTCTCGTCAGTCAGCAAAGGCGGCGATTCAATCGGCGGCTCGATCCTCGTCACCCCGAAATCGCCGGTCTTTGCGACGCCGGTCGTCGCGCCGGGGGTCGTCGGTCCGGGCGGCGCGCCGGTGTCGCCGATCGTCGCTGCAAGCCCCTACCCGCCTGTTCCCTATCTGCCGCTGCCGGTTCCAGGGACGCTGCGATTTGGTCCCAACAATGAAGTGCTGGCGACGGGAACGATCTCGGCCTTCTTCCGCGGCAACAACAACGGCGTCGGCGTTTCCGCGAACATCAACATGGCCAACGACCATTGGAGCCTTCTCTACAACGGGTCCTGGCAGCGGGCGACGAACTATCACGCCGGCGGCAACGGCGACAAAGTTCTCTCAACGGGCTTCATGTCCGAGAATCACGCCGTCACGCTCGGCTACCAGAACGAAGGGCATCTGTTCACCTTCCGCGGCGCCTATCAGAACATCCCCTACCAGGGCTTTCCGAACCAGCGCATGGATATGACGCGCAATCGCTCCTATTCGCTGGACGCCCTCTACAAGGGCGCCTTCGAATGGGGCACGCTGGAGGCGCGCGCCTACTGGCATCAGGTCTTCCACAAGATGGGATTCCTGGAGGACAGATTCTGGCTCAATCACCCGATGATCGCGCTCGGCCGCGACTTTGGCTATTCGGTAAAAGCGGAAATTCCATACAGCGATCAGGATCTTTTCCGCATCGGCAATGAGTTCCACGGCTATCGCCTGCAGGACTACTGGCCTTCCGATCCCACCGGTTTCACGCAGGGGTTCGCCACGCCGCCCGGCAGTTTGAGCCGGCCTTTCGCGAATGTGAACATCAACGGCGGCCAGCGCAACCGATTTGGCACGTATGCCGAATGGGAGCGCCGCTGGACGACTCAGTGGTCCAGCCTGATTGGCGTGCGCAACGACATCGTCTGGATGGACACTGGTCCTGGCCAGAGCTACACGCCCTTTATCTTCCCCAACTCACCCCTGCTCGCGCGCGCGAATAATTTGGCGGTCAATATCTTCAACGCGCAAAATCGCGCGCGCACCGACATCAATTTCGACATGACCGCTCTGGCGCGCTATGAGCCGGAACCTGGCAGCCTTTACGAGTTCGGCTATTCGCGCAAGACGCGCTCGCCCAATCTCTATGAACGCTACACCTGGCCGGTGGCGGGCCCGTTCACGGCGATGTTCAACTGGTTCGGCGACGGCAATGGGTATACCGGCAACCTCAATCTGAAGCCGGAAGTGGCGCACAATGTCGCATTCACCGGCGCTTGGCGCGACATGTCCGGCGCAAACAATTGGGAAGCGCGGATCTCGCCCTTCTACACCTATGTCGAGAACTATATCGACGGCGCTAGAACCGGCGGAACCTTCAATCAGTTCCCGGTGGCGAATTCCTATATTTTCCAGATCATGCAGTTCCGCAACTTCAACGCGGAGCTCTATGGCGTCGACGGCTCGGGCAGAGTGAAGCTGCATGAATCACCCGAATACGGCAGGCTGCAGGCGGTTGGCGTCGTCAGTTTCGTCTATGGACGAAATCTCGACATCGGCAATCCGCAGTATTGTCCGCCGGGCAACGGCTTGTGCTCCGTCGCGTCCTTCCTGATCAAGAAGGGCGACGGTCTATGGAACCTGATGCCGGCCAATGCGCGCATTACGCTGGAGCATCAGATCGGCGGATTGAGCATGGCCGCCGAAACGCAACTCGTCGCGCCCAAGGATCACGTGTCGGCGAACAAGGGCGAGTTCACGACCCCGGCATACGCGCTGCTCAATCTCCGCGCCGCCTATGACTGGAGCAATATGCGCATCGACCTTGGCGTCGACAATGTCACCGATGCGCTTTACTCGTTGCCGCTTGGCGGGTTCGACTTGACGAACTATTCGCGCAATGCGTTCCTCTTCGGACGCAATGCGGGTCTTGCGAGCGTGCGTCAGGTGCCCGGCATGGGTCGGAACTTTTATGCCGGACTGACCGTGAGGTTCTGACCGCGACGCTCTATTTTCAAAGGCGGCGCGCTATTGCGCCGCCTTTCCTTTGGATGCTTATGATGCGGCGATCTCTCCTTGTGACCCTTTTGCTCTGCGCTTCGCTTGCATCGGCGCACGCCGAGATCATTGGCGCGAATGCGTCGCGCGCTGTCACCGAGGACGAGATGAAGGCCTCTCTCGGGGAGGTCGATCTCATCGGCGCAAATGGCGCGCCGCTCGATCTGCGCGCGCTGATGGCGAACGGCCGGCCGACGCTCGTAAGCCTTTGGGCATATTGGTGTCCGAATTGTCTCGCTGAAATGAAAGGCTTCAAGGCGATCGCCGCCGCCTGCCCGGATCGCTGGAACATCGTCTTCGTCTCGGCGCGCGCGAGCGATTACGCCAAGGATGCGACGAAGTTCAAAACCTACGGCCTGCCCTGGAAAATCTTTCGCGTTGGCGATTCCACCAGGACGGACGTTTCAAAAGCCATGAGCGCCCGGGCCTTCTATGGCGCGACGGCCGACGGCGGCGTCGTTACCCCTCTCCACTATTTCATCGGCGCGTCCGGACGGGTCGACGCTATCGTCAACGGCAGACTGAACTTCGCGGAACCCCAACGTCTCGCCGCCTTCTGCGCCGATTGAAACGGCGCCGTTCGGTCTTGTCGCCAAAATGCATTATCTTGGCGCGAAGAATCGGCTCTGAAGCGCCGAGGAGAGCCCATGCGAGAACTTGTCGCGTCGCCCGGCAACCCGATCCCCGAGGGCGCCGCCGTTTACACCCTGAAGACGCGGGACGGCCGGCGATTGCGCGCCGCCGCTTTTCCCTGCAGCGAGAGGGCGCGCGGCACCGTGGCGCTGTTTCAGGGCCACAATGAGTTCATCGAAAAATATTTCGAGACCATCGAGGAGTTGCGCAGCCGCCGCCTCGACGTGGTCGCGCTCGATTGGCGCGGCCAGGCCGGCTCGGAACGCGAACTCGCCGACCCGCGCAAGGGCCATATCGACGACTTCTCGCAATATCAGCGCGATCTGGAGGTTTTCATCTCCCAGGTGTTGAGCGACCGGCCGCAGCCCTGGTTCGCCCTCGCCCATTCGATGGGCGCGGCCATCCTGTTGGACGCGGCGCATGCAGGAAAAACGCCGTTCCAGCGCTTCGTGCTGACCGCTCCCATGATCGATCTCGCCAATCTGCGGTTTCCGCGCGCCTCACGCTGGCTCGCTGACACGCTCGACATGTGCGGACTGGGCGGCATGTACATTCCGGGCGGAACCGGCGCCTCCTTTATCGAGAAGCCCTTCGAAGGCAATCTGCTGACCACCGATCGGGTCCGCTTCGAACGAAACGCCGCCATTCTCAGGGTGGCGCCGCAGCTCGCCATCGGCGATCCGACGATCGGCTGGGTCAACGCCGCCTTCCGTCTCATGAGGGGCTTCGAATCGCCGGACTATGCCCGAAGCATCCGCGCGACCATCCTGATGTTCGGCTGCGGGCGCGAGATGATCGTCTCCAACGCCGCCATCGAGCGTTTTGCTCAAAATCTCGACAGCGGCGCTCTCGCGATGGTCCCCGGCGCCAAGCACGAACTCATGATGGAGCGCGACGAGTTTCGCAGTCAGTTCTGGCGCGGCTTCGACGCTTTCATTCCGGGCGAAGCGCGCGTCTCATAGAGCGCGCTGAGCGCACGCTCTAAACTTTGAGATCAATCACGCTGCAGTGCAGCCTGGCCTAATCGCCGAGCAGCTTCAACGCCTCTTCGTGCAGCGCCGGGTCGCCCGCCGCGACGATGGCGCCGCCCAGCGCCGCCGCGCCGCCGCTCCAGTTGGTGACGACGCCCCCCGCGCCCTCGATGATCGGAATCAGCGCGACGATGTCGTAGGGGTGCAAATTCGTCTCGATGACGAGGTCGACATGGCCGGCCGCAAGCGCGCAATAGGCGTAGCAGTCGCCGCCGTAGCGGGAAAGCCGCGCCCCACGCTCAACGCGGTGAAAATGCTCGCGCAGCGCCGGATCGATCAGCAGCGGCGATGTCGTCATCAGCGTCGCCTGCGCGAGCTTTGGACAGTGGCGCGAGGCAATCCTGCGCGTCTCAAGAACGCCGCGCGCGCCTTCCGGCCCGCGCGCCGGCCCGCGCCAATACGCGGCCTCGCCGTCGCCGAAGAACCGCTCTCGGGTAAACGGCTGGCTCATCAGGCCGTAGCAGGGGCGGCCGCGATGCGTGAGGCCGATCAGCGTGCCCCACAGCGGCAGGCCGCAGATGAAGCTCTTGGTGCCGTCGATCGGATCAAGCACCCAGACATATTCGGCGTTTTCGCGTAAGTGTCCGAATTCCTCGCCATAGACGCCGTGGTCGGGGAAGGTCGCCTCAATCAGCCGCCGCATGGCGAGTTCGGCGCCGCGGTCGGCTTCCGTGACGGGATCGAACGCCCCGCCATGCGCCTTGTCGTCGGCCGCGAGCGCGGTCCTGAAAAAAGGCATGATGGCTTCCGCCGAAACGTCGGCGAGGCGCTCAACGAACTTCTCGAAATCAACGGCGGTCATGCCAGCTCCCAGCGGGGCGCGTCGAGCGCCCGGCTATTCGGCCGCCGCCCGCCGCTCGCCGCCCAAAATCTCGCTCAAGTCTTCGTGCCGCGCCACCATCGCCATGACGTCCGCAAGATCGCGGGCGATGGCGTCGAAGCGCTCGTTCTTCTGGAGCGTAGACTCGTCCATGTAAAGACCACGCGACACTTCGATCTGCAGCGCGTGCCAGCCCCCGACGGGCTTGCCGTAATGCTCGGTAATAAAACCGCCCGCGTAGGGCCGATTGCGCATGACGTGATAGCCCCGGCCGCGCAATCGATCCTCGACGACGTCGACGAGTCCGGTGGAGGCGCTGGCGCCGTAGCGGTCGCCAATGACGAAGTCGATGCGCCGCTTGTCGCCCCGCGTCGAAAGCAAGGGATCGCGGGCGCCGGTCGAAGGCATCGAATGGCAGTCGATCAGCACGGCGACGCCAAAACGCGCCGCAGCGCGCTCCATCAGGCCGCGCAAGGCCGCATGGTAGGGCTTGTAGAGGCTGTCGATGCGCCGCAAGCCCTCGTCGAGCGTGAGGCGGCTTGCATAGATCTCGCGCGCGTCGGCGACCACGCGCGGGATCGTCCCAAGTCCGGCCGCGACGCGCAGAGAGCGCGTATTGGCGAAGGACGGCAAAGCGCCGTCGAAGAGCTTGGGGTCGAGTTCGTAGGGTTCGCGATTGAGATCGAGATAGGCGCGGGGAAAGCGCGCCCGCAGCAGAGGCGCTCCCATGGATGAGGCCGAGGCGAAGAGATCGTCGACATAGGCGTCTTCCGAACGGCGCAGCGTCGCCGCGTCGAGCGGCGTCGCGGCGAGAAAGCGCGCAGGATAGATCCGCCCGGAATGCGGTGAGGAAAAGACCAGCGGCGAAACGAGCGTGTCCGGCTCGATGATGTCGAAGGCGCGTTCAAATTCCGGTTCGCAGCAGGGCGTCGCCGTCGAGTTGGTTTCGCGCCACTCGCGCATGCCGTCGTTCATTCGTTTTTCTCGTTTCCGCGCCGCGATCGCCTCTTCAGACCAGCGCCGGCGTGGCGGATCAGCTCAAAAAGGACGATGCGTCGCGCTATACTGGGCGCTAAGTTAACGCGGCGCCACCCCGGTTTCACCTGAAATTTACGAAGCTCGGGCGATATGGCTAAAAACCCGCGAGGATGGCGATGAACGATAGACCGACCGCAAGAATTCTGCTTGCGGAAGACGACAACGACATGCGGCGCTTCCTGGTCAAAGCTTTGCAGCAGGCCGGTTTCTCCGTCACCTCATTCGACAACGGGCTTTCCGCTTATGATCAGCTGCGGGTCGAGCCCTTCGAACTCCTACTGACCGACATCGTCATGCCCGAGATGGACGGAATCGAACTCGCTCGCCGCGCGACCGAACTCGATCCCGACATCAGGGTCATGTTCATCACCGGCTTCGCCGCCGTGGCGCTCAACCCCGACAGCCACGCGCCGCGACAGGCGAAAATCCTCTCCAAGCCCTTCCATCTGCGGGATTTGGTTACCGAGGTGCACAGAATGCTTGCGGCATAAGCGCTTTAGATCACGCTGCTTTTGGACCTGATCGCCCAAATGCAGATCACACAGCGCGCTCTAGGCGCAGGCTTCACAGATCGCGGCGACATGGCGGTCGTCCGTCCCGCAACACCCGCCCAGGATGCGCAAGCCGGGATATGTCTCGCGCAATCTCCGATATCTGCGGCCGAGATCGATCGGATCGCCCGAGTCGAGCGTTTCCGATTCGTCGAGCTCGGCGTGGCTTTTTCTCGAAGCGTTGGCCTTGACGCCGAGCAGCCGATTCATCCACGGCGCGTCCGTAGAGAGCGCCTGCTCGAAATGCGTCGGATGGGCGCAATTGATCATGTAATAGGCAGGCGCCGCGTCGGTTTCGCGGTCCACCGTCTCGACCGCGTCGCGCAAGCTCCGCCCGCCGATAAGTTTGCCGTCGGTCTCCACCGTGAAGGAAATTGAGCAGGGCATGGCGCGCGCGCGGGCGGCGCGGGCGATCCCGATCGCCTCCTCGACAGAGCTCAGAGTGTAGGCAGCGACCATGTCGGCGGCCGTTTGGGCGAGGGAGGCGATCTGCGGCGCGTGATAGTCTTCCGCTTCCGTGGCGCTCATGCGCCCTTCCGCGTAGCCGTCTCCTCGCGGCCCGATCACGCCGGCGACGACGATCGGCGTTTGAGCCGTCTCCCAGGCCTGCCGAAGTTCGTCGAGCAGCGCGATCGATGCTTCATTGATGCGCTTCAGCCCTGCCGCGTCATAGCCAAGCTTCGCGCCCCAGTCGGGATTCGCGCGCCAGGTCGGACTGTCCAGAATCAAGCCGCGTCCGTGGCGCCGCGCGATCGCGAGGTAGCGCTCATAATAGGCGCGCAGCCGCGCCCGGCCCTCCTCACTGTCGAGCAGGACAAACGACGCGAAATGCGGCAACTCGACGCCCTCATGAAAGATCAGCGTCGTCTCCATGCCGCCGTCGCTAACAAAGAGACCAGGCTTCAGCTGCGGCAGATCGGCTCGGTATCCGGTCATTTTCTATATTCCTCGCCTGTGGCGCCCGGCCGCTAGGGGCCAACTTGCCCATTTGCCCGCAGTGCGTTATCAGCGCCAGCAAATTCGCTTGTTTCGAACGGCCGACCCCGCGCCGCTGCGGCGTGGGTCTTCAGTCGTTTCCATCGCAAAAAGGATGCATCGCTATGAAAAAGGACATCCACCCCGGATATCACACGATCAAGGTCGTGATGACCGACGGCACGGAATTTACGACCCGTTCCACCTGGGGTAAGGAGGGGGACACGATGCACCTCGACATCGACCCGAAGACGCATCCGGCCTGGACGGGCGGGTCGACGCAACTGCTCGACCGCGGCGGACGTTTGTCGCGCTTCAACTCCCGCTTCGGAAATCTCTCTTTCGGCAAGAAATAAAAAGAAGGCGGCGGTCGAACCGCCGCCTCCAGTTGGTTCGCCTGAAGGATATTACTGGGCGAAAGCGGCGCGCAGCCTCGCGATCTGCGCTTCGACCGGACTGGAAGCCGGCGCCGGCGTCGCGAGCGCCGGCTCGAGAGCATGGATCAGCCGGTCAAGGTGGATAATCCGCGCTTGCAGACGCAGCGACTGCAGCGACAGCTCACGCAGGCGCAGTGGCAGGCGCTGGAAGAGTTCGGGGGCCGAGGCGAGCTCCTGCTCGCGAAGCTTGACGCGATGCCGGTTGCTCGCCGCCTGATGGCGCGTCAGCTCTCCCTGATTCACCGCGCGCTGCAGCAACAGCCAGGACGCAATCTGCATCAGCCTTGTGGTCAGCCGCATGCTCTCAGCCGCATAGGCGAGAGCTTCGGTCCGCGGCAGCACCTTCGCGTCGAGACGTCCGTCGCCGTCGAGATAGGAGGCCGCCTCCTCCACGAGGCTCATTCCTTCGCGAAACAGAGCGCAAAAGCCCTCCGATCCCGCCAGTCTCTCGATGAAAGAGACCGGCTGCTTCTCGCCCACGCTGCCTTTGACTCGAGCCATACGAACGTTCACGCAAATTGGACGCGGGTGCGTCTCCGATGGCTTGAACTGTAACGCAGAGGACGGAGGGGCGCGCGCTTAGCCTTTCTTTAACCTTAACGGGAGGCCTTCGCCGAGCCGAACGCAAAAAGAGAGCCGCGACGGCGGCTCTCAAGGCTTCTTGACAGGGAGGCATCAAGGACGAGTGGAGAAGAAGCCACTCGGATGTCCCGCTTAAGGGACCCATTCAGGCTGCACGACAATCCTTAATTTAACGTTAACGCGCGCCAAACTGCCCCTGTGTCGAGCGTTTTTGGCCGATGGAGACGAAGCGGGCGGCAAAAGAGCTTCCCATCGCGGGGGCCGGTTAGCGCCGCTCGCCAGCATCGGCGACAAAAAGAAACGCCGACCCAATTACCGGACAACGCCTCAGGTCAACCCAACGTTCTGTCAATCAAGCCGAAAAAGGGACTGGCTCCAGGGCGAAAACTGGCGCATTTGAACAACCCTCCGCATGCGTCCCCGGGCGCCCGCCGCGCTCGAAAAGCGTTGAACCTCCCACAACCCTCCCCCTAGGCTCTCCTAAAATGATTCGCTCCGCCTTGATGAATGTGATGACCGCCGCCGCCCTGAAAGCGGGACGCGGCCTTAAACGCGATTTCGGGGAGGTGGAGAACCTTCAAGTATCGGTGAAGGGTCCGGGCGATTTCGTGAGCGCGGCCGACAAGCGCGCCGAGAAGACTCTGTTCGACGAGCTGTCGAGGGCGCGCCCCGGCTATGGCTTCATTCTGGAGGAAGGCGGCGTCGTCGAAGGTTCAGACAAGAGCCACCGCTGGATCATCGATCCGCTCGACGGCACCTCGAATTTCCTCCATGGCGTTCCGGTCTTCGCCATCTCTATTGGCCTGGAGCGCGAGGACCGTCTTGTCGCCGGCCTCGTCTATAATCCCGCCACCGACGACATGTTCGTCGCCGAGCTGGGCCAGGGCGCCTATTTCAACAATCGCCGCATGCGCGTCGCGGCGCGGCGGTCGCTCGGCGAGTCCATGGTGGCCTGCGGAATTCCGCCGCTGGCGCGGGTTCGCGACCATGAATCCTTCAAGCGCGAGCTTGCAGCCGGCATGGGAAAGATCGCCAATATTCGCCGCTTGGGCGCCGCGGCGCTCGATCTCGCGATGGTCGCCTGCGGGCGTTTCGACGGCTATTGGGAGCGCGGCATTAGCTCGTGGGACGTAGCGGCGGGAATCGTGCTCGTGCGTGAAGCCGGCGGCTTCGTCAGCGACTTTTCGGGCGGCGCAGACATGCTTGGGAAGGGCGAGATCTGCGCCGGCAATGAGGCGATTCATCGCCAGCTGCTCGATTTGATGAGGAAGGCATGAACGCGCCGACCGCACATGCGTCGCTGAATCTGCGTTCGCGCGTCGATGACGACTGGCCTTTCATTCTCGACGTTTGGGTCACCGCTTGGCGGGCCACCTACCCCGAGATCGACTTCGAGGCGCGCCGCGACTGGCTCCAACGCCGCCTTCGAGAGCTGGAAGCGACTGGAGCGGTGACGCTCTGCCTGTTTGACGCTCAGTCGACGCTTGCGGGCTTCGTCGTGATCAATCCGGCGGACGGATGGCTCGATCAGATTTGCGTCGCTCCCGATCGATTCGGCGCAGGCTGCGGAGCCTCGCTGCTGTCTGCGGCGCGAAACGTCTCGCCAAGGCTTATTCGGCTAGACGTCAATGCGGACAACGCTCGCGCCATCCGTTTTTACGAACGTGACGGATTTTCGCGCGTCGGGCGCGGCGCGAACACATTGTCCGGGCGCGAAACCATCATGATGGAATGGCGACCGCAGGGAGAATAACAATTCTCGCCTGCCGGGTTTTCATTGGGCGTCCGCTCCTATAATATTCATCGCGCATTCGAGTTTCGGCCGAACGATCTTGCTCTCTCGTCTCAAGACGCGCGGCGCCTGACCTTTCCCAAGCTTCGATTGACTGAGAAGAACGCAGCGATCCGCAGCGTTCCCGCTATTTTGAAAGGAAAAGCCATGCCGACAGGCGCCGTAAAGTGGTTCAACGCACAAAAGGGCTTCGGCTTCATTCAGCCGGATGCCGGCGGCCAGGACGTCTTCGTTCACATCAGCGCCGTCGAGCGCGCAGGCCTCGACAGCCTCGCTGAAGGCCAGAAGGTTTCCTACGAGCTCGTCGTGGACAAGCGTAGCGGCAGATCCTCCGCCGATAAGCTGCAACTGCAGGACTAGACTTCGCCGCCTTGGCGCTGCTCGCCCAGATGTGCGATGCGGATCATGTTTGTCGCGCCCGGCGTGCCGAAAGGCATGCCGGCGACGATGATGACCCGGTCGCCAGGGCCGCCGAACCCCTCGCTCTCCGAATATTCGCAGGCGCGGCCCACCATATCTTCAATGTCGACAGCGTCGCGCGTCTCCAGCGCGTGCACGCCCCAGACAAGCGCCAGACGACGGGCGGTGTCGCGCTTCGGTGTCAGCGCGAGAATTGGCGACTGCGGCCGTTCGCGGGCGATGCGCAGCGCCGTCGAGCCGGATGACGTCCAGGCGATGATCGCCTTCGAATGAAGCGTTTGCGCCACGTCGCGGGCGGCGACGGCGATGGCGTCGGCTGAGGTCGGATTGGGCAATTCGCCGCGCTGAGCATTGATGATCGAGCGGTAGATCGCGTCCGTCTCGACCTCTTCCGCGATCCGGCTCATGGTGGCCACGGCTTCATGCGGATATTGCCCCGCCGCACTTTCGGCGGAGAGCATGACGGCGTCCGCGCCTTCAAAGACGGCGGTGGCGACGTCGGACACCTCGGCGCGCGTCGGCAAGGGCGACAGGATCATCGATTCGAGCATCTGCGTCGCGATGACGACCGGCTTGCCCAGCCGTCGCGCTGAACGGTTGATGCGTTTTTGAAGTCCAGGGACGCGCTCGAGCGGCACTTCGACGCCAAGGTCGCCGCGCGCCACCATCAGCGCGTCAGAAACCTCGATCACCTCCTCGAGCCTAGAAATCGCTTGCGGCTTCTCGATCTTCGCCATGACCATCACTCGGCCTTGCGTGATCTGCTTCACTTCAAGGACGTCTTCGGGACGCTGGACGAAGGAGATCGCAACCCAGTCGACGCGCTCTTTGAGCGCGGCGTCGAGATCGGCGCGATCCTTGTTGGTCATCGAAGTGATTGGAATTTCGGTATCGGGAAGGCTGACGCCCTTGCGGTTCGAGAGGCGCCCAGCGACGTCGACGACGGCGTGCGCCCGCTCCGGAGACGTCTCGACCACATGCAGCCGCACGCGGCCATCGTCGATGAGGATCGAATCATTGACCTTGAGCGCCGCTAAAATCTCAGGATGCGGCAGGCGCACGCGCGTGACGTCGCCGGGTTTGGGATCGCTGTCGAAGACGAAGACGTCGCCCTTGCGCAGATGCACTGAGCCTTCCTCGAAGGCGCCGATGCGCAGCTTCGGGCCCTGGAGATCGACGAGCACGGCGATCGCGCGCGAGATGTCGTTCTCAATTTCGCGGATAATCCGAACATAGCTGGCGAGCCCGGCATGATCCGTGTGGCTCATGTTGATGCGGAAGACGTCGGCGCCGGCGCGCACGAGCCCCGCGATGACCGCTTTGTCGACCGTCGCCGGACCAAGCGTTGCGATAATTTTGACGCGCCGCGACCTTCTCATGATGAAGCAGTTCCTGAATTGAGTTATTGCGCGGGCGCGGCGTTGGGGTCAGTGAGCTGAACCGTCCAGCTCTTCGCGTCCCGTCCCGTGTCGATTTCGAAAAATCCGGTTCGATCAAAACCGCGCGCGAAACAGTCCTCTCGGCCGTCGATGCGGAATTCCCGATCACGCGTGCACATGAACGCCTTACCCTTCCACTCGCCGCCGCGCTCGTCCATCGCGTAGACATAATAATATTGGGCGGCGAGCGGACCGCGCAGAAGCGTTTCGCAAACGCTCGGCCGAAGGTTCCACCAACCCTCCGACAACCAGTTGCGCCCGTCGGTATAAGCGATGGCGACGCTGACGCGCGCGCTCGTGTTGTTGCACAGACGAAAATCCGCTCGGGCCGGCCCGGCGGCGCAAAACGTTAGAGCGGCAACAAGAACGGCGCGTCGAATCATATCTTTAGCGAGGCCTGGAGGGGGCTGAAGATAGCTCGCTGACGCGCGCGCAAGCGGCGCAGCGGGCGGTCCTGCAAACCATGCTTGCGAGTCTTTGTCCACCCCGCGGCCTCGGAGTTTCGCCGCGCCGCCCGCCCCGCCGACGCGCCCGCCTTGCAATCCGCCGGAACAAAGCAATCGGCCTAATGTTTAGGACCCGTACGCGCTTGCGTGCTCGGGAGGCAGGAAAATGGAAAAGTCTGAAGTCCTCACCACGTTGAATGAGCTGGCCGAAATCAGTCGTGACGGCGAGCAAGGGTTTCTGGCCGCGGCTGAAGACGTCGAAAATCCGACGCTAAAGACTGTGTTTCGCACGGCGGCCGCGCGCTGCGCTGAAGGCGCGAGGGAACTCGAATCGAAGATCGTCAGCTTAGGCGGCGAACCTTCGAAGAGCGGCTCCATGACCGGCGCCATGCACCGTGCTTGGACAAATCTGAAGGCCGCCCTGACAAGCCGTTCGGAACAGGCGGTGCTGGAGGAGGTCGAGCGCGGCGAAGACGCCGCCAAGGACGCCTATCAGCAGGCCATCGCGCAGCCTCTCCCTCCGGAGATCCGATCGATGGTCCAGCGCCAGTATCAGGGTGTGAAGGAAAACCACGACCGCGTGCGCAGCCTGCGCGACGCGGCGTAACAACCCACTTTCTTTTCGAACGAAGCATGAAGGAAGTGACGCGCGCGTCACTTCCTTCCTTGCAGCGCCCGCGCCGCGCTGAGCGCGAAATAAGTCAGGACGCCTGAGGCGCCGGCGCGCTTGAAGGCGAGTAGACTTTCGAGCATGGCGCGTTCGCCGTCGATCCAGCCGTTTTGCGCAGCCGCGGTAATCATCGCGTATTCGCCCGACACCTGATAGGCGAATGTCGGCGCCCGGTAGACGTCGACGACGCGTCGCACAATATCGAGATACGGCATTCCCGGCTTCACCATCACCATATCGGCGCCCTGCTCGAGGTCGAGGCCCACTTCGCGTAGCGCTTCGTCGGAGTTGGCGGGGTCCATCTGATAGGTGCGCTTGTCCCCTCTGAGCGTCTTGCTGGTGCCAATCGCGTCACGGAACGGCCCGTAAAACGCCGACGCATATTTCGCGGCGTAGCTCATGATCTGCACGTTTTCGAAACCCTCGGCGTCCAGCGCGTTGCGGATCGCTTCGACGCGTCCATCCATCATATCCGAGGGCGCAATGATGTCCGCGCCTGCGCGCGCTTGGGTGACCGCCTGCCGCGCCAGCACGGCGACGGTCGCGTCGTTGACGATCTCGTCGCCGACGAGCAGGCCATCATGCCCATGGCTCGTGTAAGGATCGAGCGCGACATCGGTAATGAGGCCGATGTCGGGAACGGCGCTCTTGATCGCCTGGCAGGCGCGGCAGACGAGATTCTCGGGATCGAGCGCCGCGCTCGCGATTTCGTCGCGCAAGTCCGGATCGGTATAGGGGAACAGCGCAACGGCGGGCACGCCGAGCGCGGCCGCCTCTGCGACGGCTTCAACCGCCGCGTCGACCGAGTAACGGAACACGCCTGGCATCGAGGATACGGGCTCGCGTCGATCCGATCCGTCGATCAAGAAGAGGGGCCAGATGAGGTCCGAGACCTCAAGCGCGTTTTCCCTGACGAGAC
Organism: Methylocystis sp. H4A; assembly: GCF_015709545.1. Taxonomy (NCBI): domain Bacteria; kingdom Pseudomonadati; phylum Pseudomonadota; class Alphaproteobacteria; order Hyphomicrobiales; family Methylocystaceae; genus Methylocystis; species Methylocystis sp. H4A. Next base: position 202,543 of record NZ_JADNQY010000023.1, read on the forward strand.
GGCGCGCCCATTCGCTCTTCCGATTCCGACGCGGGCGCTGCAGCAGGCTCAGCCGCGCTGCTGCTTCGACGGGCTTTCGTGCATCGTTCATGGCGTCTCCGCTCTCTGGGCTCGCTGACATGCGCCCTTCCCCGGTCATCGCCGTCATCCGGTTTCGAGGGGAACGGACTTCAGGCTATAGAGGATGGACGGCCATTGCGCTTGCGCGAGGAAGAACCATTGAAAATCGGCTCGCGCAACTCTTCTCTGAGCCGATTGGCGCGCGTTTCGGCGATCGCCGCCGGCGCGCTTCTCGCTGCGAGCGCATCACTCGCACAGGTCAAGCCGGCGACTCCAACGCCGCCGGTTCGAGCCCGCTCCGGCCCGGCGCAGCAAAAGCAAAGAACGCCCTCGCCTCCACAGGAGGTTGGGCGACCGCCGGCGCGGCAGCCCCGTGCAACGCGACCTCCGACGATCATATCGCCGACGCCGAGCGCGAAGCCCGTTCCGCAAACTCCGCGGGCGCCTGGCGTCGACGCGCTGTCGCCGCCGCGAACGCCGCCTCCGGTCGATATAAGCCAGCCGCCGCCGACTCTCCCCCGCGCGCCGCGCGAGAAGATGCGGGCCTGCGCCGAGGAATGGGACAGGATGAAACGCGAGTCGAAAGATGGTTTGCCGATGTGGCGCGATTTCGCGACGGAATGCCTGACGCGCTAGGCGCCGCTAACGGCTGACGCGCGCCTGACGCGCCGAAAATGCAGTGAGCTGTAAATGCTATCGCCCGGGGTGCGTCTCACTGGACGCGCGCCCCCGGGCGATGAGTGCGTGAAGCGCTGCCGCAATGACGCGAAAGACCGATCGCGCATGCGAGGCGCTTCGGCTTACGCGGTCGCTGGCGCAGCTGGCGGGGTTGGCGTTTTTGCCTTGCGCGGCGTGCGCTTCTTCGCGGTCGCCTTGCGCGTGCTCTTCTTGGCGCTGGCCTTTTTCACGGCGCCGCGCTTTTTCGTCGCCACCTTGCGGACGCCCTTGCGGGCCGTCTTTTTAGCAGCGGTCTTTCGCGTAGCCTTGCGGGCGCCCTTCTTGGCCGCTGACTTCTTCGTCGCTGCCTTCCTTGCGGTTTTACGCGCACCCTTCTTCGCTGCAGCCTTCTTGGCCGGCTTACGCTTCATTGTAGCTCTCGCCATAATAAGTCCCCTTGATCCGAATTGCCGGAACTATGGTCCACCGACAATACGCGCAAATAGCGTAACGCGGTTAAGCAGTCGTTCAAGTGCTGCGCGCGCAGAAGTGATCAACGCAACGCATGACGAGGCATGTTGAGCGCAGTCGCGCGACAAGCAAAATGATCGTGAAGCTGCTTTGCAAACGCTTCGGCGAGACTATCGCGACAGGTTTGCGCCGCGCGTTTTATTGACGACGATCCGTGCGCGGATTCGGTTGACGACATCCGCTCCGAGAAGGCTCCAGACGTGCAATCGCACGCTCTGCCGCAAGTCGCGCCTGTTGTTCAATTACTTGATTTGCTTTTGTATCCGCGAACAGTTGCGACTCGCGCACGCTGCCCGAGATGGATCGCGGCGCAATATGTCGGAACACGATGAAAAATCGCGGAGCGCGCCTGTCGCGGTCGGGCGACTCGACGCCGGCACAGAGACGGAGGACGTGGAGCGGCGCCGACCTCGCGCGCCTCCGAGGCGCGCGCGAGGTAGCGCATTCGGAGAGAAAAAAAAATTGTGGTCAGCGCGGTCGGATCAAAAAAAAATGGCGCACGACAGCTGCGCTGGGAGAAGAATCGCGCAGCGCGTGCCGTGAACTGATTCGTTTTTTCGACGAACGGGCGCGCGTCAGACGCCCAACTTGCGCTTGAGCAGCTCGTTCACCGACTGCGGATTCGCCTTGCCGCCCGTCTGCTTCATCACCTGTCCAACGAACCAGCCGAGCATCGTTGGCTTCGCCTTCGCCTGCTCTACCTTGTCGGGATTGGCGGCGATGACGGCGTCGACGGCGGCTTCAATCGCGCCTGTGTCGGTCACCTGCTTCATGCCGCGCGCTTCGACAATCTCCTTGGGATCGCCGCCTTCCGTCCAGACGATCTCGAAAAGATCCTTGGCAAGCTTGCCGGAAATAACGTTCTGCGAGATGAGGTCGATGATCGCGCCCAAAGCCTGCGACGACACTGGCGAGCGCGTGACGTCGAGCCCCTCCTTGTTCAGACGGCCGAACAATTCGTTGATCACCCAGTTGGCCGCAAGCTTGGCGTCGCGTCCCTTCGCCGTCTCCTCGAAGTAGTCGGCGGCCGCCCGCTCCATCACAAGCACGCCGGCGTCGTAAGGCGGCAGGCCGTATTGCTGGATAAAGCGCGCGCGCTTTGCGTCGGGCAGCTCCGGCAACTGCGCCCTGAGCGCCTCGACATATGGCTGGTCGAACTCGAGCGGCAGCAGATCCGGATCGGGAAAGTACCGATAATCATGCGCTTCCTCCTTGGAGCGCATCGAGCGCGTCTCTCCCCTCCCTGGATCGAAGAGCCGCGTCTCCTGGGCGATCGCGCCGCCATCTTCGAGAATGCCGATCTGTCGACGCGCCTCGACGTCGATCGCCTGGCCAATGAAGCGGATGGAGTTGACGTTCTTGATTTCGCAGCGCGTGCCGAGCGGCGCGCCGGGGCGGCGCACGGAGACGTTGACGTCGGCGCGCAGCGAACCCTGCTCCATGTTGCCGTCGCAGGAGCCGATGTAGCGCAAGATCGTCCGCAGCTTCGAAACATAGGCGCGCGCCTCCTCAGCCGAACGCAGGTCGGGCTTGGAGACGATCTCCATGAGCGCGACGCCGCTGCGATTGAGATCGACGTGGCTTTCGGTCGCCGAAAGATCATGCAGCGACTTGCCGGCGTCCTGCTCGAGATGCAGACGCTCGATGCCCACGGTGATGCGCTCGCTTGGCGACACGTCGACGATCACGGCGCCTTCGCCGACGATCGGGTGCTTGTACTGAGAGATCTGGTAGCCCTGCGGCAGGTCGGGATAGAAATAGTTCTTGCGGTCGAAAACCGAACGCAGGTTGATCTTGGCCTCTAAGCCGAGACCTGTGCGGATCGCCTGTTTGACGCACTCCTCGTTGATGACCGGCAGCATGCCCGGCATGGCCGCATCGACCAGGGAGACGTGATTGTTCGGCGCGCCGCCATACTCCGCGGAAGCGCCGGAGAAGAGCTTGGCGTTGCTCGTCACCTGCGCATGTATCTCCATGCCGATCACGACTTCCCAGTCGCCGGTTGCGCCGCTGATGAGCTTGTTGGGAGCCGCCTGTGTCGTCATATCCGCCTCGCTAAACTTACCCGTTCCATATAAACCACGCTTCGCAAGAGCGGAACGGCCGGCGCGCAGCAGAGGAAAACGGGCGAGATGGCCACGGAACGGAATTCTGAGGACAGCCGCCGAAAAGGCCTCATCGCCCGCATGCGCGGCGCGCCCCGCTATGTGAGCATTCCTGTGGGCGTCGGCCTGATCCTCGGCGGAACCATTCTTGCGCCGCTTCCCGTCTTCGGGGTGTGGATGTTCCCTTTGGGCCTTGCGATCCTCGCCCCGCACTCGCCGGGCGCTCACAGGCTGTCGCGGCGTTTCCATTGGTGGTCGCTAAAGTTCCTGCGCTGGTCGATCCGCAACGGTTTCGTCCGCGTCAAGAGAAAAGCCCCCAACGGCGATCAGGAAGAGCGTTCGCCGTCCGCCGATCCTTGAGAGTCGCCCTTTAGCGCGCGAGCGCCCATCAGCCGCTCTTCGTAGTGGATCGACCAGTCGATCAGCGCGCGCCACAGGGTCATCGCGACCTCGACCGACAGTCCCTCGCGGCGCGCGGCGCCAAGCACATGCCCCAATACTTCCTCGACGCGCTCGGGGACATTGGCGGGGATTCCCAGCGCGGGTTTGATCCTTGCGGCCCGTTCGATTTGTCGCTGTCGCTTTGCAAGCAGCGTCACAAGCTCTTCGTCCAGCTCGTCGATCAAACGGCGCACATCGGACATTTCGTCCTGCAGCGCTTGCTGCGGGCGTTCCGCAATGTCCTTTTCAGCGCTCGGCGTCGTCATCATCAGCCCTCGCGCCACCATGGCTGCGGAAGTTCGATCTTGGGCGCCGCCCGTTCGATCGCCGCAGCGAGAGAGAACAGCGTCTCCTCGTCGAATGCTTTGCCGATGAGCTGCAACCCGAGCGGCAAGCCGTTCGCCGCGAGACCGCCCGGAACGGCGACGCCGGGAAGACCGGCCATGTTCACCGTAACGGTGAACACGTCGTTGAGATACATCTCTACAGGATCGGCCGAGCCCTTCTCTCCCTGCGCGAAGGCGGTCGACGGCGTCGCCGGCGTCAGGACGGCGTCGACGCCGGACGCGAAGGCTTCGTCAAAGTCACGCTTGATCAGGCTGCGAACTTTCTGCGCACGGACGTAATAGGCGTCGTAATAGCCGGCGGAGAGCACATACGTGCCGATCATAATGCGCCGCCGCACTTCCGGACCAAAGCCCGCTGCGCGCGTCTTCTCGTACATTTCGCTGACGTCGCGGCCCTGCTCACGACACCCGTAACGCACGCCGTCGTAGCGCGCGAGATTGGACGAGGCTTCAGCCGGCGCGATAATGTAATATGTCGGCAAGGCGTAGCGCGTATGCGGCAGGGAGATTTCGACGATCTCTGCGCCCGCGTCCTTCAGCCAAGCGGCGCCTCTATCCCATAACGCGGCGATCTCCGCCGACATGCCGTCGAGGCGATATTCCTTGGGCACGCCGATGCGGCGTCCCTTCACGGAGGCGCCGACAGCGGCTTCGTAGTCCGGCACAGGCGCGTCGACGCTGGTCGTGTCTTTCGGATCGTGGCCGGCCATCGACCTGAGCATGATCGCTGCGTCGCGCACGGTGCGCGTTATCGGTCCCGCCTGATCCAGCGACGACGCGAACGCGACGATGCCCCAGCGCGAGCAGCGGCCATAGGTCGGCTTGACGCCCACAGTGCCCGTGAAGGCGGCGGGCTGACGGATCGAGCCGCCTGTATCTGTCGCCGTGGCGCCAAGGCAAAGACGCGCGGCCACCGCCGACGACGAGCCCCCCGAAGAACCGCCCGGCACGATCTTGGCGTCGGGATCCGCGGCGCGGCGCCACGGCGAAACAACGGGGCCGAAGGCGCTCGTTTCGTTCGACGACCCCATCGCGAATTCGTCGAGATTGAGCTTGCCGAGCATGGCCGCGCCGTCGCCCAGCAGATTTGCCGAGACCGTCGATTCATATGTCGGCGTGAAGTCGTCGAGAATTCGACTCCCCGCCGTCGTGCGCACGCCTTTGGAGCAATAGAGATCCTTTATGCCGAGCGGCAGACCCTCGAGCGGGCGCGCGTCGCCGCGGGCGATGCGGGCGTCGCTCTCCTGCGCCTGCGCCAGCGCGACCTCCGGCGTCTCCGTGATGAAACAATTAAGCGCGCGCGATTTGCTGATTGCGTCGATGTGCGCCTGCGCCAGTTCAACGGCGGAGAGCTGTTTGGATTTGAGAGCGTCGCGCGCCTCGGCCAATGAAAGATGCGTGGGGTCGGACATTTGTCCCTTTATATCTGAGGCCGCCGCATGCGCGGCGCCGGCGCGACAAGCGCTATTCGATCACCTTGGGCACGACGAAATAATAATCCTCGCGCAAAGGCGCGTTGGCGAGAATCTCATCGGCGATGCCGCCGTCGGTCACGACGTCGGCGCGCTTCTTCATTTGCATCGGCAAGGCAGAGGTCAACGGCTCAACGCCCTCGACATCGACCTCGCTCAACGTCTCCACGAAAGCCAGGATGGCGTTGAGTTCGCCGCGCAGGCGCTCGACCTCGCTGTCTTCGATGGCGATACGCGAGAGATGGGCGATCCGGCGGACGGTCGCGGAATCAACGGACATCTAGGGCTCCGCAAGAAAGGTCTCGACGGGCGCTATAGCGCTTGGCCTTTCGCGGCGCAATGTTGCGAAGCGGATCGTAGAGGCAAAAAGCCGAAGCGTGGAGCCCGTTGAGTTTGCGGAATTGCGGCGGCGTGTTAGCGAAATCGCGGTGACCATGCGCGCGACGACCCTTGAAGAACTGGCGGCGCTTCTGCCGCCGAAGGGCCGGCTGATGGGATTGGATCTCGGGACCAAAACCATCGGATTGGCGCTTTCGGACGTTGAGCGGCGGCTCGCGTCGCCACTTGATACGATCGCGCGAGCGAAGTTTTCTCCAGACGCCGCCGCTTTGCTCAAACGCGCGGCCGATTTCGATATTTGCGCGCTGGTGGTCGGGCTGCCGCTCAACATGGACGGCACGGAAGGGCCGCGCGCGCAGGCGACACGCGCCTTCATGCGGAATCTTTCTAAGCTCGCATCCCTGCCCTTCGCCTTCTGGGACGAGCGCCTCTCGACCGCGGCTGTAACGCGCGAATTGATCGCGCAGAACGCCTCGCGCGCCAAACGGGCCGAAGTCGTCGACCGAATGGCGGCCGCCTATATCCTGCAGGGCGCGCTCGACCGTTTGAAACGTCTGTAGTGGCCTCGATCGCAGCATTACAACCTTTGATAGAATTTTGTTCTTGACACGGGATAGGCGTGATGGAAGAAAAATATAAGAAAGTCCGATGCTTACCTTATTCATAACCTGCCTCGTGGTCCGTGGAGACTGACAGCGATGCCCCGGCCAGATGCTTCTCAAAAAGATTGCAGCAAGTCCCCCGGAACGACCGCAGAGAGCGCCAAAGCCAATGAGGAGGCGGCATCCATCGCGTCATATATTGCTGATATGTCAGACGAGATGGCGAAACTCGCCAGTCGCTGCGACATGCCCATGCTCTGCTATTTCTTGAATCTCGCCCGCGCCGAGGCGGACATGCGAGCGCGCGAGCTTGGCGGTTATCCAATCGACAGATCGGCCTGAGTTACAACCTATAGTTGATTACGAGGGAAACGCTGTTGGCGCCGTGACGCAGCAAGCGCCCCTCAATGTCGAGCTCGACGAGGACTCCCTGCACTTCGCGCGCCGTCAATCCGGCGACACGGATGAGATCGTCGATCGCGATGGGCGCAGGTCCGAGCAGGGACAGGATGATCTCATGCGCGTCCCGCCGCGGCGCCTCGTCGCCTCGCGGGCGCGCGTCGAGATCAGCGACGCAATCCGCTGACGGGCCTGGCGGCGAGAACCGCTTGGGAGCGGCTCTTTCCTCAAACGCCGCGCCATCGAGGCCGGCGAAAAGATCCAGTTCGTCGATCAGAGTGTCCTGTCCTTCGAGAGAGTCGTCGTCAAAGAGATTCTTGCGCGGCGGGGTCCCCGCGTTCTCGGCGAGCACCGAAATCACGTCCTCGGGGCGCGCACACAGCGTCGCGCCTTGGCGGATGAGATCGTTGACGCCTTCGGCGCGCGGATCGAGCGGCGAACCCGGAACGGCGAAGACCTCTCGCCCCTGCTCATTGGCGAAACGCGCCGTGATCAGCGAGCCGGAACGCCGCGCCGCCTCGACGACGATGGTCGCGCGGCTCATCCCGGAAATGATGCGATTTCGGCGCGGAAAATCGCGGCCGCGCGGCTCCCATTCGATGGGCATTTCAGAGACGATCAGTCCCCTCTCGGCGATCTCTTCGACAAGCCGCGCATGTTCGGCCGGATACGGGCGCGCATGGCCGCCGGCGAGCACGGCGACCGTGCCTGTTTCGAGCGTGGCGCGATGCGCGACGGCGTCGATGCCGCGCGCGAGGCCAGAGACAATGACGTAATTCTCGAGCGCGAGGCTGCGCGCAAGGCGTTCAGCGAAGGCGAGACCGGCGGCTGAAGCGTTGCGCGAGCCGACAATCGCGACGCCATCACGCTGCGCGGTCCAGGAAACGCCGCGCATTGCGATGAGCGGCGGCGCATCGGCGATTTCCCGAAGCAGCGGCGGATAGTCCGGATCGCCCGTGGTGGCGAAGCGAACGCCGAGCGCGCGCGCCGCCTCGATCTCGCGCAGCGCTTCCTCACGGGGGGCGATGCGGATGATCCGACCGCGCAGGGACCGCGCCGCAAGCGACGGCAGCGCGTCCAACGCCGCGCCGGCGCCGCCGAAACGATTGATGAGCTGTCTGAAGGTGCGCGGCCCGACATTTTCGCTGCGGATGAGCCTCAGCCAGTCGACGAGCTGCTCTTCGCTCAACCGACCTGGCGACGCCTCGGTCACGCCTTCTGTCCGATGCGCGTTTCGGCGCCGGCGCGCAGACGGGCGATGTTCTCTCGATGCCTGTAGAAGACGATTGCGGCCATCACCGCGACGGTAAAGGCTTCGCCGCCCTGGCCGAGCATGAGCAAGACCACCGGCGCCGTCGCGCTCGCGATCAGCGCGGCAAGCGACGAGTAACGCCACAGCGCCGCCGCCGACAGCCAGACGGCGCAGAAAATCAACGCCGTCGGCCAGTTGAGCCCAAAGAGCACGCCAAGGAACGTCGCAACGCCCTTTCCGCCCTTAAACTGCAGCCAGACCGGCGCAATATGACCGATGAACGCCGCAAGACCGGCGATCATGCCCCCTTCGGGCGAAAGCGAGGCGCCGATGAGCGCCGCCGCCGTGCCTTTCAGCCCGTCCAGCAGCAGCGTCGCCGCCGCGAGATCCTTTCGACCGGTGCGCAACACATTGGTTGCGCCGATATTGCCGGAGCCGATCGCGCGCAGGTCCGTCGTGCCCGCGAGGCGCGTGAGCAGGAGACCGAAGGGAATAGAGCCCAGCAAATAGCCGATCGCAAGGGCGACGATGTCGTAAATGATGGAGTTCATCCGTGAAAACGCGATACTTCTCGACAGCGAAAGGCCACAGGATGCTAAAGGAGGCGCTATCGCGCCGCAATAAGCGTTTTCAGTCACGACGCCCGCCTATATTTCAGGACGGCCGTCGAGGCCTTGTGGGCGCCTTTTTTAATTGAAATCGCTCTCTGGAAGCTCGCGCGACACATCCGCGCGTCGCGTTTTCGAACTCGAGGCGGTAAGAAGGCTAAAATCAGGAATCGAATGACTGAGCAACGCAGGCCGCGCCCACGGGCTTTTCGCCTCGAAGGCGACCAGACGGTCACAGCCAAGGCGACGCCGCAGATCGACGATGCCGGGAAGCCATCTATCGAGGTCGTCGAGGCGGAATTTGACGCTTTCGCGCTTGAGGCCGCCCAGCTCGCGGACGGCTTGACCGGGGATGAAGCCGCCGTCGAAGCGGCGCAAGCCGACGGCATGCTGCGCCGCTACGTTTTCTCATGGGGCGGCGTCTTTTTGTCGGCGGTCAGCGGGCTTATGTCCCTGGCCTTCACGCTCTGGATATGGGGGTTTGTCGAAGACCTGTTCCAGCGCTCCGCCCTTCTCGGCATGGTGGGACTGAGCCTTGCGGGTCTCGCCGCCGTCGCCGCCCTCATCTCCATCACGCGCGAGTTTCGCGCCATCGGCCGGCAGAATCGTATCGCCAAGCTGCATGCCGCGCTGGCCGAGGCGCATGCGAGCGATGACGGCAAGGTGGCGCGCGAGCGCGTCGGCGAACTTTGCAAGCTCTATGAAGATCGTCCGGACACCGGCCGGGCGCGCGCGCTGCTCAACGACTATTTGAAGCGGATTATCGACGGACGCGATCTGATCACCCTCGCTGAGCGTAATCTCGTCGCGCCCCTGGACGAAGAAGCGCGGCGCGAAATCGCCGGCGCCGCCAAACGCGTCTCCGTCGTCACCGCGATCAGCCCGCGCGCGCTCCTCGACGTGCTTTTCGTTGTCGGCCAGGCGATCGTGCTGATGCGAAAAATCGCGGAGATTTACGGCGGTAAGCCGGGGCTGCTCGGTTTCTTCAAGCTGGCCCGCTCGGTCGGCGCGCATCTAGCCATCACCGGCGGCGTGGCGGTCGGCGACTCCATACTTCAGCAGGCGCTCGGCCACGGCATTGCCGCACGCATTTCGGCAAAGCTCGGCGAAGGCGTATTGAATGGGCTTCTCACCGCGCGAGTCGGCCTTTCCGCCATGGCCGTCTGCCGACCGACGCCCTTCATCGCCGAGAAGCAGCCGGGCGTCAGGGACGTCGCGCCTTTCCTCTTCGGCGACAAGACCAAGAGCTGATCCGCATTGAAAGCAGCAAGCCTGAAAATCACCACCTGGAACATCAATTCCGTGCGGCTGCGCCTGCCGCTGATCGCCGACTTTCTCAAGAGCCGGGCGCCGGACGTGCTCTGTCTGCAGGAGACGAAATGCCGGGACGCCGAATTCCCGATGAAGGATGTCCATGCGCTCGGCTATGAGCATATCGCGATCAACGGCCAGAAGGGCTACCACGGCGTGGCCGTCATTTCGAAGCGGCCTTTACGTTTCGTCGAGAAGCGCGATTTCTGCGAAAAGGGCGACGCGCGTCATATCTGCGTGGAAATTGACGCCCGGAGCGGCCCGATATCGCTGCATAATTTCTATGTGCCGGCCGGCGGCGACGAGCCTGACGTCGACATCAATCCGAAGTTTCAGCACAAGCTCGATTTTCTCGATGAAATGCGCGACTGGATTGTCACTGAAGGGGTCTCGCGCGGCCGCGCGGTGCTCGTCGGAGACCTAAATGTCGCGCCGCTTGAACATGACGTCTGGAGCCATAAGGCGCTATTGAAAGTCGTGAGCCACACCCCAGTCGAGGTCGAGAAGCTTACCGGAGTGCTTCGGGCTGGCGCTTGGGTAGACGCCATGCGGCATTTCGTTCCGGCGGAAGAAAAGCTTTATACTTGGTGGAGCTATCGCGCCGCCGATTGGGAGGCGTCGAACCGGGGGCGCCGGCTTGACCATATTCTGGTGAGCGAGGCGCTTGGCGGCGGGCTGGAACGTCTAGACGTGCTGCGCGACGCGCGCAGCTGGACCCGCCCGTCCGACCACGTGCCGGTGACGATCGAACTATCTGACTGAGCGCAAACGGGGATCGGGAGGCGAGACGGCGGCATGATCGCGCGCGATCTGATGAACAGCGACTTTCCTTATGTAACGGCGGACGCAGATCTCGATTACGTCGCGAAACTTCTCGCTGAATGCGGGCTGGGCGCCGTGCCGGTCGTCGACGACGAACTGACGCCTATCGGAATCGTGACGCGCAGCAATCTCGAACAAGCGCGCCCGCAACCCCTGCCCGACCTTGGCGCCATTCCGGGGTTTCTGCTGCGCAACAGGCCCAAACCGGTATTTCACTCGAATGGTCGCGTGTTGCGCGAAGTGATGACGTCGCCGGCGATATCGATTTCCGACTTCGCCAAAGTTCCCGACATCGCGCGAATTATGGAGAGCCATAGCCTCAAACGCATTCCCGTCGTTGATGGGCACAAGATCATCGGCCTCGTGCTGCGCAAAGAAGTCATGGAGGCGATGGCGGGAGGCTTTACCGCCATGGCTTTGGAGGCGCATCGGCGTCGTCCGCTGATCTCCCTTCCGCAGCAGACAGGCGATCGCTGCGCCGTCGCGACGGCGCTGGAATTTCGCGAGCTCGTCGCAGCGCATGAGCGTCAGCTCGACCTCGAGCGCGTCGAACGTCGACGGGTGGCGATCGAACTGCGCGAACAACGCATTCGTGATCTCGCGAGCCAGCGGCTGACGGACCCGCAATGGCGCGAGATGCTGGAGCAGGCGCGACGCAGCGCGGCGGCCGGACTCACCGAACATGTGCTCATCCGGTTCCCGTCGCAGCTTTGCGCCGACGGCGGCCGCGCGATCAATGCGCCAGACCCCAATTGGCCGGCGACTCTGCGCGGCGAGCCAGCCGACGTCTTTCACCGGTGGCGTAATGAACTGCACCCTCGCGGCTTTCGTATCGCCGCGCAAATCGTCGATTTCCCCGAAGGTCTGCCAGGCGACGCTGCGCTCTTCCTGATGTGGAGCGCGGCGCGCAATTGAGTGCGCGTCACCCGCCGCCGACGCCCGTGTCGGCGCGCAAAGCCGCAAGCGAAGGATAGCGCCGCGCGGCGCCGTCGGTCTGCACTTCAACCGATCCGTCGGAAAACATCACATAGATCGATCCGCTGGCGATATAACGGTCGACTTCAACCGGCGCCGGCGGCGGCGGCGTGGTCGGGACAGGCTGCTGCTGTTGTTGCGGCGCCTGCGCGCCTTCAACCAGATCTGCCGCCGCGCGCGCCTGCGTCGCAGGAACTTTATCGGCGATGCGGCCCAAAACGCCGATTGCGCGCCCAAGCGCTATCGTCACCACGCCGCCAGAGACCGCCGTGGCGCCGCCGATGAACAGGCTCCAACCGCGCTCGAGCTGGATGTAATCCCAGCCGGTCCACATGCCATAGGCGCCGGAAAGCGCAAGCGCGAGCCCGAGAAAAATGACGCCCAGGCCGTATCGTCTCATCGTCATCCTTCAGTGATTGTCCGGGCCGGAACCTATCACAAGGCGCGCCGACCGCCATAGGAACGCAAGTCCTCGGGGAAGACGCGCGAATACTTGAGGGCGCGCGCAGCGCCGCGCCGCCGCGAAATTTTAAATCAAGATATATGTATGTTAGTTATATTAACATCAATATGTAGTTGTTAAATTTATCTGCCATGTCCGCACTGGAGTATTTTTTTCCGTTTATTTTCAATTAGATAATAGTATATATAAGATGCGGCATGGTGTCACATCGTAATTCGATCAATCAATACAAACGTCATCGTCACAGCGTCGACGCGCGCGTGCGGCGGAGGAGTGCCGAAAACCGGCCGACGTCGGCAATCGTGGGGAGAACCGTAGATGAAAAGTTTAACTGGCGTGCGCGGGCTGCTGGCTGGCGCAGTGATTGCGGCCGCAGCTTTTTTCGTCGCGCCATCAGCCGCTTTCGCGCATGGCGGCGTGATGCTCGAGCAAGACGAGTGCGTGCTGCGGATCGGTCCGAACACCATGCACTTCATCGGCTATCAGCGCTCGGGAGAAGAAGCGGAGTTTTGCGAGGACATCGCCAAAACCGGGCCGACCGTCATTGCGCTGACCGCGGTTTCGCCTGATCTGCGCGACATGGCGATCGGCATCCGCATCGTTAAGGATGTCGGCGATGAGAAGGAAAAGGCCAACCTCAATGCGGTCACCGTCGCCTATATCGAGCCGAAGGTCTATCGCAACGGCATCATGACCTTCGAACACGACTTCAAGGATGCTGGTCGTTATGTCGGAATCGTCACTGTGCGCGACGACCTTGGCAATGAATGGGTCTCGCGCTTTCCCTTCTCGGTGGGGCTCTACACCTTCTGGGGACTGATCGAATATATCCTCTACGCCGTCGGTTTCTTCTCGCTTGTCGGCCTGATGTGGTGGATGCTGCGCGCAGGCGCAAAGAAGAAGACGCACGCGGGCGACGCCATCGCCTAAGCAAGCGGCCCGAAGATTGCAGCATGGCTCGGTCGCCGACGAGCCATGCTTTTTTGTCGCTACAAAGCGAACATAGCTGCGCCGTTCGGGATCTCGCGATATTGCCGCATGCGGCGCGCGGGTTTAGTTAAGCGCGTGCAGCTGAGGCTGACAGGCTACGCTCGTCTAACGTATTCAGGAGAGAATTATGTCCTTCACCCTGGAAGATCTGCCTTATCCCTACGACGCTTTGCAGCCTTATCTTTCCCGCGAGTCCTTCGAATATCACCACGACAAGCATCACGCGACCTATGTCGCCAATGCAAATAATCTGGTGAAAGGCACCGAATACGAAGGCAAGCCGATCGAGGAAGTGATCGTCACCGCCTACAACCGCAACACGCCGATCTTCAATAACGTCGCCCAGCATTTCAACCATCACCATTATTGGAAGTGGATGAAGCCGAACGGCGGCGGCGCCATTCCCGGCAAGGTCGAGAAGGCGATCATCGAGTCCTTCGGCTCGGTCGACAAATTCCGCGAAGAATTCCAGAAGGAAGGCCTCGGCCAATTCGGCTCCGGCTGGGTGTGGCTCGAAGCGAAGGATGGAAAGCTCGCCATTCGCAAGACGCCGAACGCGGAAAATCCACTCATCCATGGCGCCGCGCCGATCCTCGTCGCCGACGTCTGGGAGCACTCCTATTACATCGACTATCGCAATCGCCGCGCCGACTATTTAAAGGCGTTTCTCGATCATCTCGTCAATTGGGAACATGTCGAGGAAATGTTCGACGCGGCGTAGCGCCACTTCGTTCCGCGCGGCGCGCCTAATTTGCGCGCCGCGCATTTTTTAAGTTGTGAATAAGCGCCGAGGCGGCAAGCAGCAAAAGCGCCGCAAAGACGAGCACGGCCGCCACGGCATGCGAATCTTCCCATTGACGTCGCGCCGCCTCGAACGCCGCCGGCATCTTGGTCCAATTCTGCGTCGCGACATTCATGGGATAGGTCCACGTCCAGAAGATCGCCTGCGTTCCAGTGAGCGTTACGAAGGAGGCGAACGAGAGGACCGCCGCAATCCGGTTGCGGCGAACGGCGATCGTATGCGCCAGCGTCGTCAGTAGTGCGAGGACGACGGCGATTCCGAAATAGGCCCAGCCGGCGTAGATCTGCTGAACGCTCATGTAGTCGGCCGGCGAAAGCGCCATCTTATTGGCGCGCTCGAAAAAATGCGCGCCCGCCGGAATCACGCATAGCGCGACGCTCGTGATTGCGGCGATCTGCAAGCCAAAAAGCATCAGCGGCGTCCTTCGCTGCGCCTACAGTCAGCTCGGCGCGGTCAATCAGCGGCGATTTTCGGCTGCGACTCGACGACTCGCTTAAGGTCAGCGAGGCCGCGATCGAATTGCGCCCCGACCGTCTTGTCGATGTTCAAAAACTTATGCATCGCCTTGCCCACAAATTCATGGTGGCCGGACATCGCCCAGGTGACTTCCGTGCTGTTCTCGCCCAAAGGCTTGAGATTGAATTGCACGTCGTGCTTGGCTTTGAACGGCTTTTTGAATTCGAGCTTGATGCCGACGCGCTCGCCCTGGCGGCTCTCGACGATCTCCATCTGACCGACGCCGACCTGCTTGTCGCCGGACCATGAATAGGTCGCGCCGTAGCCCTGCGGCGTCCCTCCATATTCTTCCTTCATATTGGGGTCGAGCTTGGCCCAGGGCGACCAGTCGGCCCAATTGTGAAAGTCGTTGATGTGGCGAAAAACCACTTCCGGCGGCGCGTCGATCACGATCGAGCGGGCGATGCGGAATTTATCGGGCAGGAAGGAGATGTAGGCGATCAGCGCGCTGACGAGAGCGAGGAAAACGAGAGCGAACATCGTCATTATGCAGGTCTCCGCAAGAGCGTGAGTCCGTCGAGCGAACGGCCCGCGGACTTGCAATTTCGTTCCGCGCTCTCCGGGCCGAGAGATGTCGCTTTCTCGCGAAGCGCTCGCCCACGGCCCGCCGCCTGACGCGCTGGGCGTCAGTTTAGAGCGGCGGGCGCAATACGCAACGCATTGTGGGTTAGATGAGGCTTCCGCAGAACGCCTGGATCTTTCGGCAGGCGTCTTCGAGCAGCGCGTTCGATGCGGCGTAGGACACCCGGAAATTGGGACCGACGCCGAACGCCGAGCCTTGCACCACGGCGACGCCCTGCGTTCCCAGGAGTTCGGTCACGAAATCCTCGTCGGTTTCGATGACCTTCCCATCGGGGGTCTTACGCCCGATGGCGTCGGCGCAGGAGGGAAACACGTAGAACGCGCCTTCCGGCGTCGGGCATTTCAAATATTTGGCCTGGTTGAGCATGGAGACCACGAGGTCGCGCCGCTCCTCAAAGGCCTTGCGGAAGACCGCGAGATGGTCCTGCGGCCCTTCGAGGGCTTCAACCGCCGCCCATTGCGCGATCGAACAGGCGCCCGACGTCTGCTGGCCCTGGAGCAGGTCCATGGCCTTGATCAGGGCGCTGGGCCCTGCCGCGTAGCCGATGCGCCAGCCGGTCATGGCGTAGGCCTTGGAGACGCCGTTCATGGTGAGCGTGCGCTCCATGAGCGCCGGCTCGACCTGGGCTGGCGTGACGAATTTGAAGTCGCCGTAGACGAGGTGCTCGTAGATATCGTCAGTGAGGACATGCACCTGCGGATGGCGCAGCAGAACGTCCGTCACCTTCTTCATTTCATTGAATGTGTAGGCCGCGCCCGAAGGGTTCGACGGAGAGTTGAGCACGAGCCATTTGGTCTTGGGCGTGATGGCGCGCTCGAGCGCCTCAGGCTGGAGCTTGAAGCCGTCCTCCATCCGCGTATCGACGAAGACGGTCGTTCCGCCACAGATCGCCACCATCTCCGGGTAGCTCACCCAGTAAGGCGCCGGAACGATCACTTCGTCGCCGGGATTGAGCGTCGCAAGAAAAGCGTTGAACAGGATGTGCTTGCCGCCGGTGGCGACGATCGTGTCCGACGCCTTGTAGTCCAAGCCGTTTTCGCGCTTAAATTTTTTTGCGACAGCCTCGCGCAGCGGCGGAATTCCGAGCACCGGCGTATACCGGGTTTCGCCGCGATCGATCGCAGCTTTCGCTGCGGCGCAGATGTGCTCGGGCGTGTCGAAATCGGGTTCGCCGACGGAGAGGCTGATCACCTCGCGCCCCTGTGCGCGCAAGTCGCGGGCTTTCTGCGTCACCGCGATCGTTGCCGAGGGCTTCACGCGCGACAGGGCGTTGGCGAGGAAAGTCATTGGAGTCGAGTTCCTGCGGAGGGGATAGTGCGCCGCACCATAATTTGCGCGGCGTAGCGTCGCAACGAGATTCACGAGGCTCGCAGGGCCACATGGGTCTATTGTTGATGAAGACTTTCAACAACCTCGCGCGGGGCACACACGATCGCCGCTCTGCCGCGCCACGCGCCAGCGCGATTGCTCGCCATGCTGCGTATCGGTGTTTTCTAAGGAAAAACAATCATCTTTTATCAAATAGCCCGAATCGGCGACTGAGCTTTGGCTCAACTTGATCAAATCAATATTGCCAAGTGTTAACCCCGTTTCACGCACTTCTTAAAAATTTATAAAATTTCCGAAGAATGATGCAACTTTTTCAGCCCATCCTCGTTTCTGTCTTGAGAACGCGGCGACGCGAGTCAATCGCGCGCGGGCCTTGGGGAGAGGTCAAGCGTTACACAAGGGCGAATGCGAGAGGATTAGGGAAAATGTCGCTCGTTGACAAATTTGAAGATCAGATGGAGCCCGCCTTCACGCGCAGCTTCGATAGGGATTCGGCGCGTCGCCAGTTTCGCGTTTCGCTTTTGCTGGTCGCGGCCATGGCGATGGCCGCATTCGTTCTCGGCTTCGCCCTCCCGATCGGTTCGCCCGCGCAAAAGGCCACGCCTGTTGCGACCGACGGCGGCGTTTTCGCCGGGCGACTGGTGACGATCGACCGCTAATCTCCGCAATTTCGTAAGCGGTAAGCAAGGCGCGCGTCTGTCGACGCGCGCAATCTTTTTGGCGGGCTTCAAACCGGCTGCCTTTCAAGCGGCCGGTTTTTGATTGCGTTACGCTCAAGACCCTCTTAGTCCGCGATCACTTCTTATCCATGTGGTGGTGCTCGTGATGCGAGGCGCCGCCTTCCTTGGGCCCGGCGGAGTCCTGGCCATGCGCCTTTTGCCAGCGTTCCATCGCTTCGGCGTCATGCGCATGGGCCGCGTCCGGCGCATCGATCGCCGCGTCAACAACCACTTCGCCGGCCTTTTCGAAGACGAGCGTCATTTCCAGGCCCCAGCCCACCTCAAGATGCTTCTTGATGTCCAAAAGCGTCACATAGACGCCGCCAGGCGCGAGCGTGACTTTCGACTTGGGCGGCAGGACGACAGGCGTGATGAGGTCGAGCTTCTTGGGGTCGCCGTGGATCTCGGCCTTGCCGAACTTTTCCGACTTGACGGCGATCAGCCTGTCGGGCGTCGCGCCACTATTGTGCAGCATTGCGTAGAACTGCGCATTGTTGTCGCCGTCGACGGGGGCGCGAAGCCAGGGATGCTCCACTTTCAGATTGCCGACATCGTATTCATGCGCAGTCGCGGAACCACGCCCGGCGAAGAGCCCAAGCGCCGTCCCGGTGAGCAGAGTCCCGCCGGTCAGCAAAAATTCACGCCGCTTTAGCATCTCGCTTCTCCCTTTGCGCCGGACCTTTGCTCTCGCCGGCCTGACTGGCATCATGACGAAGGATGCGCCGCTCCGATAGGCTCGCGCCTCGTTCGCGCTTGCGACAATATGGCGCGCTAATGCGAGTGCAGGCTGATCTCGATCAAGGGTTCACGGGCGAGTTCGGCGGCGAGTCCCGATAGTCTCTGCATATTCCCGTCGTCGGGCGCGAATGTGCGGAAACGCGCCCGAATGTAGCCGGAACGATCCACGAGGAAATGCGCCTCTTCGATCGCCTCGGACGGCGTTTCATTAGGGTAGCGATTGATCACCGAATAGGCGGTCTCAACCGCCTTGGGATGAACGACCTCTCGAGCTTTCGCCTCCTGCGGGCAGGCCGCGTCATAGATCGTCACCTGGTTTACGCCAGCGGCCTTGGCGGCTTCATGCGCGATCTTCACGCTTTCCGCGCGCGCCGTGGGATCGCCGTTTGACGACCCGCAGCGCGCAAAGGAGATCAGCGTTGGAACGCCGCGCAGCTTGAAGAGAGACGTCGCAGTCTCCTCTGGATCGATCAGCGCGAAATCCGGCGCGATCAGCCATTGAATCATGGGCTGAGGGCTCATGAAGCGCGCGCGGTTTGAATAGGACATCATCAGCAAGAAGTTGATCACGTCCCAGCGGTCGTCGACGTCGAGCTGCTCGCCGAAGGCGGGCATGACGCCGCTTTGTCCGCCATGAGTCAGCCAGTGGAAAATGTCGCCAATCGTATGAGTGCCGACATGCGGAGCCGTCAAATCGGCGGGTTGCACGGGGAGTCCCTGCGGGTTCTTGAGGTCTTTGGCGAGGGGACCATTGCCTTCGCCCTGCCCGCCGTGGCAACCGACGCAGTTCTCCTGAAAATGCGCCAGCCCGCGCGAAACCGATTCTGCGGTGTAATCCTGCGTCGGATCGTCGTACGTGTCTGTGTAGGCTTCTGTCGCGAATGACACGGCAAGCGAGAGCAACGCCGCGGCGGAAATGGCTGGCGTCGCATAGAGACGATACTGGCGAGTCGATGGCGTCCACCAGATCAGCGCCGCCATGATCGCGAGTGCGACGGCGGCAATGCCCCACCACCAGATCGGGCTGAACATCGCTGGGTTCTGTCCCCACGTCGCGATGTAGGACAGGCGGAATGGCAACGGCCAATAGAGACTTGTTTCATGCGAAGCTGGCGTGATGACCGCGATGTAGCCGGCGATCGCAAGCAGCGCGAGCGCAAAGACGGACTCGCCCGCGCCGACCTTGCTGTACCAGGCAAAATTGAATTCGCCTTCGGGTCTCCGGGTGATGTAGCGCGCGAGCGCCAACGCCGCGAGCAACACGGCGCATAGAAAAACCAGCTTCAGCGTGAGCATCCGGCCATAGGGCGTCGCCAGCAGATTGGGGATGCTTCCGACGTTCTCCCAGGCGATCGCAAATCCCGAGACGGCGACGATCGCCATAGCGACCTTTGCGATGAACGACCAGCGTTCGGCGAGCTGCGCCGCAACTTCCGGCGGTTTGCTGCGCGCCGTGAACATCCACCAGACGAGACCGAGCAAGCCGCCAAGCCAGGTGAGGCCGGCGGCCGTGTGGAGAAGGAAACTCACCTGTGTCCACCGCGGCAGGCCGTCGTCGATCGCGTGGCCGGTCACTGAAACAACGGCGATAAGGACCACGCCGACCCACAGCGTCACCTGATCGAGCACATCTGAAGCGACGAAGAGGCGCGCCGCCGCGAGAGCCGCGAAGAGGAACGCGACCAGTTGCGTCCCGATCCAGGCGTTTCCGACGCTCGTGTTGACGGTAAACTCCCACAGCGTGTCGAATTCAATCGGACGATCGGCCGGAAAGATCGCACGCGCGGTGACATACAGCAGCGCGAAGCCAAAAAGGGCGCGCACCAGCGCCAGCGCCGCGACGGCAGGCTTGAAACGCCCGCCGTCCTCGCCGATGAGACGCGGCAGGAGCAGGAGCCCGACCGCGAGGGCCGAGGGCAAGCTCAGAAGGAAGCGGATCGCCGCAAGAGAGAGATACATTTTTGTTTCGCCCGATGTTCTCTGGCGCTCATCTCTTCAGCTCGCACGAGAAGTGAGAAACGAGCAGCGTGTCGCGCAAGCGTAGCCGCGAGCCTGTCACTCGCCCGATGGCGCTTACTTCGCGTCCACGGTGAACTCATAGTTTCCCTCGACGATGTGGCCGTCGGTGGAGAGCACGCGGTAGCGTACGATATATTTGCCGGGCGCGAGCTCCGGCGCATTGGCCGACAATTCGCGCGGCTTGCCGGGAATGGCGCTATTGCCTTCGGCGAGCACCTTACCGTCCGGCGCTTCTATGGTGATCTTCGAGTAAGGCGGTTCGACTCCGCCGCCGAACCGCAACTTGATGGTCTTTGGCGGCGCCGCGACATGTTCCTTGGAAGAAGGCGTAGCGTCGACAAGGAAAGAATGCGCGAGCGCCGAGCTCGTCCCAAACGCGGCTACTATGACGATGGCGCAAGCCCCGGCCGCGGCGGCGAAGCCGAACCCGGCCTGACGGCGCACGCGCGCCGGCGAAGTTCTGTCAGCGTTAGTCATGGCGTCCCTCCCCAGAGGCCTGAGCCCCTTTTTGTTTTGAGATGTTTACGCGTGTCGCGGCGATCAAGACACAGCGGCGGCGTCGGCATCCTTCTTCTTGCCGGAGGGATGCGTGTGCTTCCAATACACGAAAACAATGCCGGCGATGAGCACGGTCCCGGCGATCTGCGGCACCCAGGCCCACAGGGTTTCGCCAACCGTGAATTTGAATTCGGACGTCTCCTGCGTGCCGTCGGGGCGGGTCAGCGTGACGAGGCCGATATAATGGCCGTTGTCCTTGAAGTCGTGCTCCAGATTGAAGGTGCCCTTGGTGTATTTGGTCGCGGGACGATGAACTTCGGTCAGCGCCTCGAGATCGGTGGCCTTCGTGATCGGCGTCAGCGGATCGCGAATGATTCGCAGTTCCAGCGGCATGTCGCGAAACGTCGGATTTTCGATGTCGAACACCAGAATGGTTGGTCCGGAGGTCGGGATCTCGGCGCAATATTCGCTGCGCGATTTGCCGGGTTGATAGGCCGTAATGTGAATCATGTCGTAGCCGAACATGACCATGCACATATTGCCCATCGACATGGCTTCCGGGCCTGCGCCGCCCTCCGACGCGCGCAGCGGGGCCGTCAACGCCAGCGAGAAAAGCGCGCCAAAAACAGCAGCTGCAACGCTACGCCAATTCTTCATTTCCATCCCTCGATCCATATTGAGTCCGGGGCTGCCGCTCTTGTTGGCGAACGTTGCTGAGCCCTGCATCTTCTATAGCGGATTTTTGGTACGCGGCTCGATTATTGTCCCTTGCCAGTACATCGCCGCACGGCTGGACGCTCCTCCTACTTTTGACAAAAGCCAGAAATTGACGCGAGGAAAAACGACCGCGTCATTTGCGTCGAAAGGACGCACCGCTCATCGAGGCATTCGAAGGGAACACGGCCTCTGCTCTAGCAAATGCGTTATGCAGGATTTCGCCTGGGGCCTGCAGAACGCCGCTCGACGCTCAGCGAGCGCCGTCGCGCGGAAGGCGCGTCGTCATCAGAAGCCGCGCCTGGTTTGCGCGACGGGCCGCACGGGGCGGCTGCAAACGAAAACCCCCGGCCTTTTGGGCCGGGGGCTTTTATTTCAATTCGTCAGTATCGCTTAGGGCATATCGCCGGCGACGAACTTCGGAATGACCGGTCCGCCGATTTCGGCCGCAAAGCGGCGACCCGTCGGCGAGAAGAACATCAAGAGGCCGCCGATCTGGCTGTCGGTGTCGTAAGCCAGGTCAGACAGACGCTCGATGTCCCAACGCGCGTCCTGCACCTTCACGGCGATTTCCTTCGTCTCGCCCGGCGCGATCGGAGTCGCGTCCGTCGACAGACCGCGGTCGGCCAACAGATAGTCCGGGAAGTCGGGCTTCGTCGTGAACACGTCAGGGTTCAGGAAGCGCAGGCCGGCCGCCGTATATTCGCCAAGGCGAAGCGGCTCGGAGGTCGTGTTCGTGACCTTGACGTTGATCGTCAGCTCACGGCCAGGAACCTTATAGACGCCGCCGTTCAGATCGGCCGTCACGCGCTCCTTGCCGACGCCCGCCGTGCCGTCCGTAACGAGCGGCGTCAGAGGCTTCTGCAAGCCCGCCTGAAGCGGGATCGTGCGCGGGAAGGTCGAGTTCGTCACAGCGTAGCCGACGATCGTCGCCAGAATGGTCAACGCCAGCACAATCGCGCCAATCCGCTTGTCGTCGTCGGTCACCTGCTCGTCAACCTTGCCGGTGGCGACACGGAGATACGAAGCGATGATGCCCTTGCGAACGAACCAGAACAGGATCCACGCCGCGCCAACCGCGAGCCACGGCAGATGCCACGCGTAAACGCGGCTGATGCCGTAGGTCTCGAGGTCGACCGTCGAGCCATCAAGCAACGTCACCGGATCGGTGAAGTCCTTCATGTCGCCCTTGATCTCGATCCACTGGCCGGGGCCGATGATCGGACCGCCGCCCTCGACGTTGACCTGCGCATGAACGTGCCAACGGCCCGCGCGACGACCGCGAAGGTTGATGGAGAAGGCGTAGTCGTTGCCAGGAACAAGCGACACCGAACGCGGCGCAAACTGATCGCCGATGAACTGCGCCGTACGAACCAGAACCGGACCGGGCTCGCCGGCGTTCAGGAACGACACGCGCGGATTGGCGACCGCTTGCGGCCAGGCCGAGAACACATGGATCTTGCCCGACAGCACCATCTCTTCATTGACGTTCACCGTCGTCTTCGACCACTGAACGTCATACCAGTTCAACGTGCGCATCCGAAGAAACGCCTGCTGAGACTTTTCGCCGTGCGCCGACGCAGGAGCAACTGCTCCCAGGGTCGCCGCCACAGCCGCCGCCGCGCCAATCGCGGCGAGCTTGACGAACTTTTTCATCGATAAACCTCCCAGGTTCCTCTTCCCGGCCGCCGCCTCGCGCGCCAACCGGTCTTGTCTCTCGCAGCGGACCTTAGCTTTCAAAAAAGCTCCCAGCCCGCCGCTCTTCTTTCTTGCAGGCCGCCGCGGCGCCCGTTCAGCGCCGCAGCCCGCGACGTGGCTTAGATCGTGTCGATGATCTTGGTCGTCGAATACCAACGGCCCATGAACCACCACAGGAAGTACACCATCATCGAGACGAAGCCCGAGAAGAACGCCGCAACCGGCACAACGTCCTTACCGAAGGTGCGCAGCGTGCCGCGCTCGACCATGCGGATATATTCCGGCATCGAGGTGCGGACGAAGTGGAAGCCGATCAGATCCGCAAGCGTCATCAGCTGACCATGCTGCTCCGTCGCCTGGTGGAACGCCGCAATCGCCGGCCAGTTGTTCGGGTAGAACAACAGACCCCAGCCCAGCGAACCAACAATCGCCGTGATCACATAGGAGCCCGACAGAAGCAGGATCACGTCAAGCCAGATCGCCGGAACGATCAGAGCGGACGGGAACACAAGGCTGATCGGGAAGTAGGTCCAGCCCCAGAAGTTGACGTAGCGGTTGATCCACTCGCCAATCAGCAGGCCAAGAGCCGCGAACACCGCGCCGAACGGCAGACGGAAGTTCACCCACCAGAACGCCTGCGCCGCGGCGCAGAAGGTCACGCCGAGAATCGGCACGACCGTCGGCCACATACGACGATCCTTCCAGTCAACCCAGAAGTCCCAGTCGCCCGCCGTCAGCATGAAGTGGACGTGGTAGCCGCCAAGAACGGCGAAGAACAGAAGAACAAGAAGCATCCAGTCGACCGTCTGAACGCAACCCGCCGCCTCGGCGACGGAGTTGAACGGACCGACCGCCCCCCCGCTTTTCGATTGTGACATCACTCTTCTCCTTGGTGTTTCTCGAACCCGTAAAGCCCGAGTTCTTTCCTTATGGCCTCCGGCAGGCCTTCCCGCCGCCGGCGCCCGGACGGCGGAGCTCCCGCCGGCCGCATCGCTTAAAGCCTTTCGCCCCCGATCAACCCAGAGCCCGAAGACCCCTGCTCGACCGCAACAAGCCAACCCACGCGCTAAGCGACAGGCAAAAGCTCTCTTGTTTTCGCGAAAAGCCCCGGACCAGACGCCGCCCGCCACGGCGAGCGGCGCGCCAGTCTCAATTACTCGGTCAGGAGGGCGACGCCTTCCTTGCCGATCAGACGCTGAATGTTGATCAGCAGCTGAAGCACGACGCCGAACACGCCGAGCGCCATCCAGCCGAAGAACACGAAGCCCCAATGCAGCGGCGCAACGAACAGTTCTTCCATGAACCAGAACGTGTGGCCCCACTCATTCAGGCCGACGTTCGGGATGATCATGAACGGGCCAATCGCCACGATCAGATAGGCCACCGAATAGCCCTTGGAGAAATACGGAAGACGCGTCTTCGCATAGAAGAAGCCGCCAACCGCGATCACCGAGTAAATCGGGTAGCTCATGTAGAACTCGATGATGTGCGACGGCGTGAAGTCCGTGTCGCGAATCACCGTCATGTGCCAGGTGCCGTCCTGCTCCGTGAAGAACGACGCGCCCCAGTAAATGGCCGCGGCGTAAACCACCAGCCACTGCACCTCGACCACCAGGCGGCGCATTTCTTCGCGCGGCGCCAGGTTCGAGAAGTCGCGCGTGCGCGTCTTCCAAAGAAAGCCCGCAAGGCCAATGCCAGAGATCAGCTCAAGCGGGATCTCGGTCCATAGGATCGACATCCAATATGTCTGGAACTCCGG